>DKOI01000049.1 GCA_002469885.1 Legionellales bacterium UBA7366
CGTCGACCAAAACTACAACTAAATCGGCGAGCAACCTAAAATTCTTAGTGCTAATCTAAACGCCCCAAAAAAATTCACTACAAAAACAACAGCATAACATTTGTTGGTGGAGGGAGAAGGATTCGAACCTTCGAAGGCTGAGCCAACAGATTTACAGTCTGCCCTCTTTGACCGCTCGGGAACCCCTCCGAAACCAAGCCATGCATTTTCTACTAGGGACAGAGGGATGTCAACCTTTTCAACCAGTTAACCTTACCTAAAAGACTATAAATATAGATGGATTCGATGATCGCATATGACTCAGGCAAAAGCGCCTTGCTTCTGCTCTAAAATAAGGCAATATCGACCGAAGACCGGGCACAAAAAAGCCCGCAAGAGCGGGCTTTTTAAAGTAATTAGGCTGAAATCTAGTCTAACAAGCCAAATTTCTTCATTTTTTTACGCAAAGTACCACGGCTTAGGCCCAATAAGATGGCCGCTTTTGATTGGTTACCTTTAGTATACTCAAGAACAGCTTTCAATAACGGCTCTTCAACTTCATCCAATACTAAATCATATAGGTTACCTGCTGGCGCGCCATCTAAGTGATCAAAATATTGCTTTACAGATTGTTCGACGTTTTCGCGGAGGCTAATAACTGATGTCGTCATTTGTTGTTCTGGCATTGTATCCATTTTGGGTCTCTCCTTTTCTAAGCAGCATTGGGCCATCAGTGTGGCACGAGCTGATATAAACAGTTATATTCTTCTTAACAACAACTAGCGTTTTGCTTAGCCGATGTCTCGTTGAGAACGTATACTACCCATAAAATTCACAACATGCCAGAGGAAAAATGGAGTTTTTTTCTACGTAACAGCCCTCGCTATTTTTCAACAAGATAGACAAAAATCAAATATCGTATATGGTAACGCCTTGCGAAGCGATTTTTATTCTCTCAACTCGCACACCATCGGACAAGCCTCAGGCGAACTTGAAACGCACTCACTGCGCGGATGCCCTTGCGTCACTGGAAAACGGCAGCGCTCAAACACTGCAGATAAATCTATCGCATTTGTTATCACTGATTCGCCCGCATCAGGGCCTGCATACCAACACAGAAATGTGAAATCCGTCCACGTTGCGAATCGAAATTCACTTAGCGTTTTATTAGCATCACGCCCCTCTAACGGTAATTCGTCGCCCGGCAATCCAAGCGCCGGAATCGTTGCCGAATAGCCGTATGCACGCCACGGCTCATTATAGGGCTGCTTTTCAACCGTAATTTTGGAAACATCAGGGCACACCAAAGAGACACCCGCCCCCATTGCAATATTCATCACACAATACAAAACCATAGCCAAAAAAGACTTAAACATACTATTTCTCCCACAGAAAATTCCACATAGAAAATGTGTAAAAAAATTAAAAGATAAAATCGTCGAAAGGAATTAAAGTATAGCGCAACCACTGACACTTGTCACGCTAACCACAACGAGGGATATGCACTAAACGCGCATACCACCCCTATTATCTAACTTGACATAATCGCCCGAACCTTCTTGTGAATTTGAACGAAAAGCACTAAACAGAGTCGAGCTTGCTTTAGCAGGGCTATCAACAGTAGACACCAATTCAGTCATTACTTTATATAAACCCTTAGGTCTTGATTTACAGTGCGAAACAAGACTCGCAACAAGCATTGTAGCGGCGCCTAGGCTCGACAAAACAACTGGCATAGAAGTTGATTCCTCGCCTTTACCAAGATAAAAAACCGCTATCGAAATACCCGACGCTACAGCCAAAACAAGCGATAAAGAACGCGCAGTTCTCCAGCATGGCGATGGCTTGCCATACACTTGTCGTGAAAAGGCCTTTAATGTTTGAAGACTACCTGCTGTCTTAGTATTAAAATATACGCTCGCCAGCGCAAAAGCGACCAAGGTAACATCCTGAGGATTCTTTTCCACATACCCTTGAAACTTTACAAGCTTGCTACGCAAAAACGTGCCTGACTCAATCATCTCAACATTGGTTTGAAACCGCGGTGCAATCGCCTTCATTGCATCTAGGTTATTATTGTTAGATAACCCTAAAAAATAAAAATACATTAAAATGGCTTGATCCATCGCCAAATCAGGCAAAAGAAAACACTTATCATCTTGCGCTCCCACACCCCACTCCTTAAAAGGCAAACGGTATTCAACGCCACTGACTTCGACCCTACTGCGATTATAAAGATTCTTTGTAAGACAAACACGCTTATGCTCTGCGCCTTTGCTCTCAATGAAATCAACACTCGCTTGGATACCTCTCGCTAAGCGAGAAAACGGAATAGATTCCCCGTTAACTTTCACTCGGTGATTATCTTCAAACATCAAGGAAGAGTAATCATCATTTTCACGTGCCGTATCCACTCCAACATGCGGCCTTTTTTGAATCCACCCCCCCGTCGGATTGAGCACCTCCCCCTCTAGTTGAGCAAACCGGCCATCATTCCAGACAAAAAAACCATCTGTCGCGCCATAGCCAAGGTTAGGGGTTGTATTGGTGCCGGTATGCTGGAACTCAGCGTCGGTTGGCGGCAAGCAACCGTTAAAATCGCCTGCAAAAAAAACACTTTCGCGCTTTATACCACTCAACGGCAACAACTTTTCAAGTCTTTTTTCCAAGACTCGCTGATTATCATCCCACTGAAAATGCACATTATGCAACACAAAAGGAGCTTTCGCTTTCTCATGCTGAAACCGCAATGTTTGAACCTGATGCTTCAATTGATCAGGAAGGCCAATAGCGCCTAACTGTGATGTCAGCACCGCGGAATTATACAAAACCACGTTACCTGGCTTTGTTTCCGAAAACTCCACGCGCCAATCGCCCCCGATACACTCAAGCAATTTATTGTAAAAGTCGAAACGCTGATCTACCCCCTTCTGTTCCGTGTCAGTCAACATTTGGGGGGCTTCTTGCAGAATAATACAATCTATTGGCGCCCTGTCTTTTTGCTTTTCCAACATTTTGCTGATGGCGTTAACCACCCTTAAGGAGCGATTCCAGTCCCTCTCAAGGGTTCTTTTAATAAGTCTTTCACTGCCTAGTGGCGACTCAGCCGCAAAGAAAAGCAATGGACCCACTGAAAGGGCAACGTTAAAAGTCAGAACCCGGATCTTAGCTTCACCTCCCTCACCTTTAAGCAAAAATGTACCCACTTGCGGCATATGGTCTGAATAGACCTGATCAGCTTTAATCGGCCCATTAAAATTACTGGTGCCAATTGAATCTTCTGAAGCTACTTGAATAGGCAAGACTAGGTAAGGACGATTAGGAAGTGGCATGAGAGCCTCCATTGCTTCAATTAATTATTAGAATGACGCGAGTATAACAACCCAAGCTTAAGGAAATATTAAGGTGTTATCGATTTTGATCGCCCCAACTCCTCTTTTCTGACTCATTTATGATCTGATTGAATTTAACCAATGAAAAATCTGACTAATTTATATAGAATAAGCATCAATGACATTTATCAGAGAGAACCTCCCAACATGGCTGATCAAAAAATCAACTGGAAGAACACCCTTTTTCTTATCATCACACCCCTAATCGGTATCGGTGGCACCCTCATCCTCGCCTCCCTGGGTTTAATTCCATGGCAAACCTGGGCGCTCAGCGGCATCTACCTTGCTGCCACCGGCATCGCGATCACAGCAGGCTACCATCGCTTGATGGCTCACCCATCTTATGTTGCAGCAAAGGCTGTGAAAGTGGTGCTCACGTTACTCGCCACAGGCTCTTATGAAGGCAGTGCCTTAGAATGGTGCACCGATCACCGTAATCACCACCGCTATGCCGATACAGACCGTGATCCATACAATATCAACAAAGGCTTTTGGTTTGCGCATATTGGTTGGTTAATCCGGTTAGATACAAGCACACGTGACTATTCAAACGTGCCTGATCTCACAGCAGACCCCTTCCTTCGCTTTCAACACCGCTACTTTGGTATCCTTGCCGCTGTCATGGGCTTCGTTGTACCCATGGCGATTGCGGGTTTATGGGGTGACTTCCTCGGTGGATTAATCGTGGCAGGCGCACTACGCATCACCATCAACCATCACTTCACCTTTTTCATCAACTCGTTATGCCACTGTGTTGGCAAGCAAGTCTACACCGACAAACAAACGGCTCGTGACAACTGGATCACAGCATTAGTCACTTACGGCGAAGGGTTTCATAACTTCCATCATCAATTCCCTATCGACTTTCGTAACGGCATTCGTTATTTTCATTTTGACCCAACAAAATGGTTAATCTACGGCTTATCTCTCGTTGGCCTTGCAAACAACTTAAAACGTGTCAGTGATCACAAAATCTTACAATACCGCTTGAGACTCGACGAAAAACGTTTATTGGCTTGCTATGACAAGAAACCATCGTATGTCGAACAAACCGTAGTGCCGCTAAAACAAAAAATTCTTTCTGTTATGCAGCGCATTGAAGAACTTGAAAAAGGCTTAGTCACGCTGAAGGCTTCTAAGATGGAACATTTTTACGATAAGCTATCCGTTTATCAAACAACCTTAAAAGAACACGGCTTTAACTTAAGAAATGCTCAGGCCGAGCTCGATGCTTTTCTATATAAATGGAAAACCATCACAGCCCAAGCCGCTCAGTAATTTATCGTCACAAACCAGGAAGGCTGCTCTAGCCTTCCTGCTTATCACGCAACCCGCACTGCACAGCCATGCAGAACACGACTAAAGAAAAGACGGCTATCACGATAAAATCAACGCCAAACGTTATCACATTCTTCCCGTTAAACGCGCCTAAATAAGAAATCAAACCTGTGCCGATTAAATAAGGAATCAACCAAATTGCTTTACGCGCATCCAACGGCAATCGTTCTGATACACACAAATCGTGAACAAATAATACGATATAACCCAACCCCATTGTAAACAACATTTTCCACACAATCTCCCAGCCCGTCCAATAGATAATGAGATTACAAATCGCAAAGGCTAAATAGCAAAACACCTTAACACACGGCACTTTAAACGGTCTTGGCACATCGGGCTGTGTGATGCGTAACACGGTACACGCCACAGGCCCAATCGCATACGCAATTACGAAACAGGTGATAATAAAGCTCACCATCTCTTGCCAACCTGGAAACGGCAAAAAGAAAATCATCCCTGCGACGAAATTCACCATAATGGCATAAACAGGTGAACCATGATGATTCAATTTTTTCATGAATTCTGGCATATAGCCGTTCTGCGTCATCGCAATATTAATTCGCGCGGTTGATGCCGTATAAATGTAACCTGTACCTAACGGCGACACGAATGCATCTACATAAATGATCTTCAACAACCATGCGGCGCCAATCGTCATCACTATGCCTGCGACAGGACCCGCATCACCATGAAAAGAAAGCTGCGACCAATCACCATTAATCACTGTCGATGGATCTAACGCGCCAATAAACACAATTTGAATCGCCACATACAAGACAATTGCAAACAAAACAGCACCGACAATGGCGATAGGAATAGCACGCTGTGGATTCTTAGCCTCTGCCGCTAACTGAATCGCAGGACTATAACCAATAAATGAAAAGATGATACCTGCTGTAGGCAAAGCGTGGAGTATGCCGTGCATGCCCATGGGTGCAAAACCACCAACTTCCGTAAAATTATCGATCTCAAAGCGATAATACACAAGGAAGATGCAAGTAATGATAGGGACGATAATCTTCCAGCTCACAATCACGCTATTGCTTTTGGCAAAATATTTCACGGCAAAGCTATTCACAACACACATCATCATCATAATGCCCGCGGAAACTGCAATGCCCAGATTGGTGAGATGGATTGCCGATTCGGTTTTGGTGACAAGCAAAGGAAAATAATTGCCGGCATATTGCATCGCGGCCATTGTTTCAATCGGGGCCACCATAATGGCTGCCAACCACGACACCCAGGCCATGGTAAAGCTCGATAACCGGCCATGGCTAAATTGCACGAATCGCGCAACACCACCAGCCACAGGATAAGCCGTTGATAACTCGGCAAACGTAAACGCAATAACCATCATTAAACTGCCGCCTAACAACCATGATAGCACTGCAGCAGGGCCCGCAGCCTGTACCGCGTAGAACGGCCCAAATAACCAGCCTGATCCAACCACGCCGCCAATCGCTGTAAAAAACAAACCCCAGGTTGAAATATCTTTTCGCAAATTCATATACGTTAACCCCTCACAAACAGTTCACAACAGGCATCACCTACCCAATTGAAATAATGTAAATTTTTAAGAAAAAAAGCGGAAATTATACTGCCCTACGCAGGAGAAAACCTGAGAGCAGTGAGACGGGCTGTAGAAATAATTTTATAATCATGGTTTACATTCTACACATCCGCCATGAAAGTTCAACCCGTAAGCCCTTCAGATTGCGGATGGCATACCGCACTGATATACTGATCGCCTTATAATAAATAAAGTATACGAGGAAATATCAATGAAGTGCATTCGTCTATGTTGCGCAATTTTAGGGTTTTGCCTGCTATCAGCCAAAGCGCTTGCTGGCCTCCCAACTCTCGCTGTCATTGATTTTAAGAAAACGCCTGACACTTCCATCGCAGCTCAGAGCCAGGGCGGTCTCACCATCGTTTCAAGCAAACACCACAAAAAACCAGTTAACCCGATTCTCGCTCAAGAAGTTACCCGCTACTTAACCAACAGCCATAAATTTGACGTTTTAGACCGAACGCACATTGAGCTCATCTTGAAAGAACAAAAATTTTCACGCATGGACACATCCAACACCCTCACCTTAGAAAAAACAGGACAACTCCTAGGTGCCGACTATCTTGTCACAGGCCTTATAGAAAGCGCCGAAATCACCACAAAAAAACAAATCATCCCTTACACTGAGACAGAGCAAACACTGCGTATTGGCGATATGCAAATTAACGTCACGGTTGTGAACTCAACCAACGGAAAAATTGTTGCCTCAGTCCCCGTCATCATACACAAACAAATGGTGTTAGATGAGAAAGAACCGCTATCGGAAAAAGCGTTTGAACTAAAACTAATGGTCGTCGCCGCTAAAAGCATCAGCTCAAGTATTATCAACACCATTTTTCCACCGCGAGTTATGCAGATTGATGGTGATCTCGTTTACATCAATCGTGGTGAGGCCAGCAACTTTGACATCGGTGATGTGCTAACGATATATCAAAAAGGGAATACGTTAACAGACCCAGACACAGGTAGAGCCGTGGGCTTTACCAAAAAGCCGTTAGGCACTGTGGCAGTCACCAGCTTAAATACACAATACACTATTGCAAATATCATCACTGGCGATGCAAAAACATTTCACGACACTATTGTCATCAAAGAATCGCAGCCTGAAACTCAACCCAGCAAACAGCAGCCATTAACATCAGGCTCAAGTGACAAGCCATTCACATGGTAACGCTAGGCCGCTTCAAAACAGGTTTACTCGTCGCGGCTATGTTGATGCTGAACGCCTGCTCGACCAGCAGTTTGTTCACCTCATACCCATCACAAATTAAACCGATCAAAGCACAAATCGAAAATGGCGATTTTACAAAAGCTGAAAAGAAACTCAGCGGAAAAACCGACTCTACCGACAAAATCCTCTATCTCATGGAACAAGGTCGCGTAAGCCAATTAGCCGGAAATTATGAAACCAGCCAAAAAGAATATGGCAAAGCCATTGATGCGATTAGAGCGCACGATGACAAAGCCCTTTACACCGTGTCAGGCGGTGCCGCTCAAGCTAACGCTGTCCTCATTAACGACAACGCCATTCCTTACTACGGCTCACCTTATGAAATAACACTCCTCCATCAATACCAAGCACTCAATTTCGCCGCCTTGGGTGATCTAGAAGGCGCCTTAGTTGAAGTTCGTCGAGCGAGCGCTGAGCAAAAAACGCAAAAAGTCAGCCACGAGAGCGAACTCAACACAGCAAAAAAATCAAAAGCCAATGTCAATGATGTGTTGTCTGACCAGCACTTTGCAAAAATGCGTAAAGAAGCCGCCACGCTTCAATCCAGCTTTCAAAACGCTTACACTTTTTATTTTTCCGGTTTATTGTATGAAGCAGCGGGACTGAAGAATGATGCCAGCATCGATTACAAGAAAGCTTTAGCACTCGCACCGAACAACGAATATATTCAACACAACCTTAACCGCGTTGATGGCACAACATCAAAGGACCCTGCAAAAGGACAAATTGTTGTGATTTTCGAAGAAGGCTTTATTCCAGCCAAAGAAGAATTTTCAATCCCTCTACCCACTGGCGCAGGCTTAATCAAAGTCACCCTGCCATTCTATAAAGACAAAAAACAAAACACAGCACCACTATCAATCACACTCAATAATAACCCCATTGGGAAAACACAAACACTCTCAAATATTCAGGCCCTCGCATCGAAAACGCTTAGCGATAATTTAACTGGCATCGTTGCCAGAGAAGTCGCCAGACAGGTAACTCGCATTGCTGCAGAACATTCCGCAAAGAACAAAGACAATATCGCTCTCGTCTTCGCCACTAATCTTTACGCCATCATCACTGCAAATGCAGACCTGCGAAGCTGGCTAACCCTCCCTCACGAAGTTCAAGTGCTTTCGATAGACGCCTTACCTGGCAGCCAACCGCTCACCGTCAATTACAAAGGCAACAGCGCTAATAACACTGTCGACATCAGCTCAGGAAAAACCACCTTGGTTATCGTGCAATCTATGAATAATCATTTAATTTCACACGTTTATAACTTATAAGGAACATTCACGTGAAAAAAATCGTCCTACTCATTATCTTCGCACTCACCCTCACAGGCTGCACTAGCATGTGTCGTGAGTTTTCAATTCAAGCCACGCCTGGTACCGAAAATATCAAGAAAAACATTGGTAGCCTAACAGGCGATAGCGTTCGCGTTACTAGCTTGAAAACACACTACGTGGGAACGCTGATGCAAGGGGCTATTAACTTCCATAACTCAAACAGCACAACACAAAACATCAGTTACGAAGTCACCTGGTATGACAATGAAGGATTTCAAATCAATCAGAACCCCAACATTCTTATTGCCGTTTTAGACCCAAATGCCGATAGACAGGTAACTGTCATCGCCCCTAATTCACGCGCTGACAACATGAAAGTCAAACTGTGCATGCAAGCTAATTAACCAGAGGAAAAACTAATGAAAAAACTAATGAAAAACATGAGCGCCATCGTTTGCGCCGCTTTAAGCATCACTGCTTGCAGCAGCTCTAAGGTGCAATATACTAACCCTAATGAAGTGAACACAACATCGATTGATTTCAACCAAACTGACTTGCAACAAGTCGCAAGCGGCATGGTTCAATCCCTATTAACGTTTCAACCGATTGTTGAACTCACAGCACAACACAGACCGGTTGTCTTCGTTGACCACCTGAAAAACATGACTGACGAACACATCGACATGGGTGCGATTAACGACACCATCACAACCAAACTGATTCAATCTGGCAAATTCCGCTTTGTTGATATGGATGCTGTTGCGGCCGTAACCAAACAACTCGATTACCAAAAAGGCAGCGGTTTAGTGGATCCTAGCAGCGCGATTAATGTGGGCCATCAAATTGGCGCGCAATTCATGCTATACGGCACCCTAACAAACATGGTTCAGAAGACAAGCAAAGTCACCGATGTTTACTTCTTAATGACGATGAAGTTAATGAATTTAGAAACAGGCATCATTGAATGGCAAGGACAAAAACAAATTCGCAAAGTGAAAACAAAATCGACGTTTGGATTTTAAGTTAAGGATATAGTTCGCCCCTATCCAAAGGGGCGAACTCCTTGTAGCTCTACCGTCTAATCCGTGACAACATGGTAGTCTGGATCTTCTAATACGTTCACTTCCAATAAATCACCGGCTTTACCCAACAGTTCTTTACACTCCAAGCTTAAATGCTTTAAATGCAAAGTTTTACCTGCTGAGATGTACTCTTGCGCAATATACTTAATCGCATCAATTGCCGAGTGATCAGCAACACGTGAATGCATAAAATCAATAATGACATCGTTAGGATCGTCATTAATGTGAAACAACTCCTTAAATGCTTGAGTTGATCCGAAAAACAAAGGCCCGCGCAGCTTATAGACCTTGCTCCCATTAGCATCAATCATCTCTTCTTCAGCGTAAATATGCTTTGCCGTTTCCCAAGCAAACACCAATGACGCCATGATAATACCCACAACCACCGCAATGGCTAAGTTTGTGGCTACCGTCACAACTGTCACTGTGACAATAATCAATGCGTCTTGAACGGGGATTTTTCGAATGAATTGAAATGTCGCCCATTCAAAGGTTTCAAATACAACCATAAACATCACACCAACGAGTGCTGCCAATGGAATCATGACAATTAAACCCCACGTGAAGAGAATAAAGATGAGCAAGGAAATGCCCGCAACTATTCCTGATAAACGCCCTCTTGCGCCCGAACGGATGTTAATCATACTTTGCCCAATCATAGCGCAACCGCCCATTGCTTTAAAGAAGCCACAGACAATATTACCCGCACCTTGAGCGATACATTCACGATCTCCGTAGCCCCGTGTTTTCGTTATCTCATCAATTAAGGACAAGGTCATCAAAGATTCTGACAAACCTATAATGGCCAATATCACAGAGAATGGTGCAATCACTTTAAAACTTGCCCAATTCAAAGTGAACTCAGGCACGCTGAAACTTGGGAAGCTCGCATCAATATTACTGCCAACTAACATATCACCAACAACGCGCGTATCAATATGAAAAATGTAGACTAGTGCTGTCACTGAAATGATTGCCATCAAAGCGGCCGGGATTTTCTTTGTCAGCCTTGGAAGGTAGTGCGTAATCAGCATCGCCAACACCACTAAGCCAATCATCAAATAGAGTGCTGAGCCCTGCAACCAAACTGCGCCGCCATCGACATGTATTTTGAACTGCTCTAATTGCGCCATGAAAATCACAATCGCAAGACCATTCACAAAGCCGACCATGACGGGTTTTGGCATCATCCGGATAAATTTACCCAAACTTAAGAGCCCAATGGCTATCTGTATGAGCCCCATCAAAATAATCGCCGCAAACATATAGCCGAGATTGTATTGAACAACAATCGAAACCAGCACAATGGCTGTCGCCCCCGTTGCACCAGAAATCATGCCAGGTCGGCCACCGAAGACTGCTGTAATCAAGCACATAAAGAATGCCGCATAGAGGCCTGTTAAGGGTGAGAGATGAGCGACCAACGCAAAGGCTATAGCTTCTGGCACTAAGGCCAAAGCCACTGTGATCCCAGATAGCAAGTCCAGGTTCCAATGACTGCCCTTAGGCAACAGATAATTTTTAAGTGACTGCACAATTTCTCCAAAATATCAAAAGGTTAAGGGCAGGAAGACTGCCATCTAGAACAATAATAGCACGTGAGTTTAACCATATATATAGTGTGCTTGCAAACGAACCGGCCAAGCTTTATCCTCCTCACCCTATCATTAAGGTTAGTTTCATGAAAGAATTCGACGTCATCATTCTAGGTGCAGGAGCCGCAGGGCTAATGTGCGCCATTACCGCCGGGCAACGTGGCAAACGCGTATTGGTGCTTGAACGCTCGAACAAAGTCGGCAAAAAGATTCTGATGTCAGGTGGTGGACGATGTAATTTCACCAACCTTTACGTCACCCCTGAAAACTATCTCTCTAACAACCCTCACTTTTGTAAATCGGCGCTGAGCCGGTACACACAGTGGGACTTTATCGCCCTCGTCCAAAAACACAAGATTGCGTATCACGAAAAAACACAAGGCCAACTGTTTTGTGACGGATCGTCAAAAGAAATTGTTAAAATGCTGTTAGATGAGTGCAAAGACGCCGGCGTTCAAATCATCACCCAATGCGAAACTGACAAAATTCAACACCAATATGAACTGAGCACCAACAAAGGGAAGTTCAGCACCAAGTCACTGGTCATTGCAACTGGCGCTCTGTCCATCCCCACA
>DKOI01000008.1 GCA_002469885.1 Legionellales bacterium UBA7366
TTTTGCCTAGTTTAATTATTATTGATGGTGGTAAAGGCCAGTTAAAACAAGCTGAAGAGGTGATGAAGGAATTAAGCTTACATCATTGCGTGTTATTAGCGATCTCAAAAGGGAGAAGTCGAAAGCCTGGTCTTGAAACCTTGCATATGCCCACTAAGAAAGATTTTACCTTGCCAGCGGATTCTCCAGCCTTGCACTTGTTGCAGCACATTAGGGATGAGGCGCATCGTTTTGCGATTACAGGGCATAGACAGCGCTTGAGTAAATCCCGAAAAAAATCAGTGTTAGAATCCATACCTGGGATTGGTGCCGTTAAGCGGCGAGACTTGTTGCGCCACTTTGGCGGTGTTCAAGGTGTAAAGTCCGCAGGCATGAGTGATTTGAAAAAAGTGACGGGAATCAGCGCTGATTTGGCTCAAAAAATATACGACGCGTTCCATGGTGGAAGAGAGGAATAAGCTTTGCTACACTGAGTTACTAGCTTGTTATTTTAACAGTTGTACTCATGAGGGTTTTATGAACACGAGTTTGCCAAACGCAATTACCTTACTCCGTATCCTGCTAGCCCCGGTCCTTGTCGCTGTCTATTACCTACCGTTTGCTTGGTCACACATCTTCGCTGCGCTTATTTTTATTGTTGCAGGTGCGTCTGATTGGCTCGATGGATACTTAGCCCGCGCATATAGCCTAACATCTCGTCTAGGGGCTTTTTTAGACCCCGTCGCTGATAAGATTATTGTTGCAGTTGCATTGGTCTTGCTTGTGGGGCAACCGGGTTCTCATCTGATCGTTATACCTGCAATGGTAATTATTGTTCGTGAAATTATTGTTTCTGGTTTGCGTGAATGGATGGCAGAAGTGGGGAGTCGAGCGAGTGTTGCGGTTTCCTATATTGGAAAATGCAAAACAGCGTTTCAAATGATGGCTATTGCTGTGTTAATTATCTGTAGCAAAGCAAATTCTGGCTGGTTATTTTTGTTGGGCAATGCCTTGCTTTACTTGTCGGCTTTATTAACCTTATGGTCTATGATGTTGTATCTCAAAGCGGCGTGGCCGGAGTTTGAGAGGCCTTCCTAGTCTATGGATATCATTACAAGCTTATGTCTGCTGGGTGCGTGTTTTGGGTTTACCCGGTTTACAAAATATTCTGTAGAAATTTCTCCTTTTTTCGTTGTCACATCTTGTATAACAACCCTTTATTTATTTGCTTATGCTGGCCTGCTAACGTTGGGAGTGTATTGCTTGCTGCTTCTTGGTGGTGCGTTGCTGTTTACCATTATTTATGACTGCATACGTTTTCCAGTGCGGATCTTTGATTCGTATTTAACACCAGGCTTTTCAGTCTGGTTGGTTTTTGCCGTAACTCTCGGTTTAGTAGCCTCTAATAATATCTTTATGTTTGGTGATGATCTCATGCATTGGGCGCCACACACTAAAGCTATGTTTTCACATCAGGGTTTTATGACTAAAGGGGATTATCTTTTTCATAAAAGTTATCCACCTGGCGCGCGGTTGTTTCATTATTTTTACTACTCATTGTCTGAGTTCTCAGAAGGTCGGGCGTTGCTGGCGCAAGTGCTATTGAGTCTGGCCCCGATTTGTTTGTTTGCAAAAGGGTTTAAATGGGGTGAATGGCGTAAAGCCGCTCTCTTCGTTATTTTCGGTTTTTTAGTCAGTTTACTGTATGGGTTCAGAGTTGGGCCACTTATTTCCCTTTTAATGGATAGACCGGTTGGTGTGTTTATGGGTGGGGCGTTGGTTTTTTATTGTTTGTCAGATCGTACTCCTAAAGATATCCTGCTGTTGATTCCGGTTTTTTTTGCGGTAATGTTATTTAAGCTGAAATTTTTACCTTTTATGCTCTTATTGCTGGCGATTATCTTCCTTGATCAATGCCTGGGGGTTTACTACGGATACCGTGGAAAACAACAAATTTCTACAAAAAAAATGGTGTCTGTTCTAGTGTCCATTTTCTGTTTGTTTCTCGGGGTCTTAATTGCAAAATACAGTTGGTCACTCTACTTAACCAATATAGGTGTTCCACTAGAGTGGAATGCCTCTATTACATTTCAACAAGTGATGGTAAGTTTTTCAAAGGTCGCAAGTGCTAGGGATACGTTAACGATTCAGCACTTTAAAGATTACCTTTGGGATCAAAGCGGGGTAATTATCGCATTGCTAGCGCTGTCGTATTTATTCCCATTAACAATGCCTTTGAAAATGGATAGAATACGCTGGTGGACAGCAGCTGTGTGGTTGCTTGTTGGGTTTTCAGCTTATGTTTTCGGTTTGTTGTTGTTGTATCTCTATGTCTTTAATTCTTTTCACGGTGTCATGTTGGCTTCGATCTTGAGGTATTCTGGCATTTATTTCATAATGTGGACTTTTTTCGTTTTGGCAATGTTTCGTGTTGCTTTGCAAGGCGTTGAGCTTTCCTTTATGCGAACAGCAGAAAACACGTTGCTCAGCATCTTGATCACCTTGATGCTAATAGCGGCAATGTTTACGCACGGTAATCGCTTGGTGGCTGAAGAGAATCTACGCTCACGAGTTCAGCTTCGCGCTCAGATAGCAAAAATTTCAGATAAGGTGAAATTGCTTACACCAGATGAATCTAAGGTTTTTCTTGTGTGGCAAAATAGTATGGGATTACAGGCGGTAACGTTGATGTATGACTTGATGCCAAGGATGTTTAACGAGAAGCCGGTGGGGTTTGGCGCGCCTTATACGGATGATCGTGTTTGGACGCATGATATTTCACCGTATGAATTTGTTTCGCAGTTGCAAGGTTATGATTATTTGTTGCTAGCTTATACGGATAAGCGCTTTTGGGATCGCTACGGCGTGCTTTTTGATAAGCCTGTAGAAAAAATGCAGCCATTAGTCATCTATACACAGTGTGAGGGAGGGGAATTTAATGATGCACTTTCCGATGGTTGTGTTGTTAGAAGTAAGAAGGCGTACTTGTTTTCAATTAAGCGCGTTAACGGAGAAATTTATTTCACCAATCTTGAGTCAGGGGAAGGCGATTGATTTTTTTTCCGCTCCTTTCCTTTCTGGGCTTTTGTTTAGCGTATTCGCTAACTTTTAGGCGGGCAATTGAAGAGTCGCCTCTATATATTGTTAGCGGGTTGATTCTTACTCTATATCTAGCTGCGTATTTCGGTATTCTTTCTGCCGTCACGGTAGCGTTGCTCTATATTGGTTGTTTTGTTTTTATATCGACAGTTACTCTTTTTTTTCTGAGACGATATCCTGTGAATATAATTTCACCAGCTTTTTCTACCTGGTTGAGCTTGTTCCTTGTGTTAAGTGTTGTTGTGTCTTTCCGGCAGTTTTATGCCTGGGATGAATTTATGCATTGGGGTCCGTTAGCTAAGCTGATTGATATCAATAAAGGCTTTGTTTCAATGTCTGATGCTGTGACGCATAAATCGTATCCACCGGGCGCCGCATTATTCTATTATTTTTTTTACTCAGCGTGCGGGTACAGTGAGGGCGTCACTTATGTCGCACACTTGTTGTTGATGATGTCGCCTTGGTTAATCGCTGTTAAAAAGTATAGATGGGATCAATGCCGAGATTCCATTTTCTCTGTTCTGGGGCTTGTCGTCATCTTCTGTGCAGTATACAGAGGTGTGCTGTCTGATTTTTCGAGAATTTATTTAGATGTGCCCGTGGCATCTATGTTTGGTGCGATGTTGGTTATCTTTTATTTTTCTAAAAAATCACCAAGAGATATTTTGCTATTAACACCCGTTGCCTGCGCCTTTGTCTTGCTAAAGCCCCAATTACTGCCCTTTGTTTATTTGCTTGGAGGACTGGTTGTTGTGAGCGTGTTCCTCAGGCATAAATTATCTATAGCCGCCGTCTTGTCGCTAGCTCTGTTAGTGTCAACAGCGTATTTGGTCAATGACTCCTGGCATTCTTACCTATCATCAATCAATGTGAGTTTAAACTGGAGTTTGTCCTCTGTTGCTCAGAATATACAGAGTCAGATTGATGGCGCTCGTGCTGTTGCCTTTTTACAAGAGGTCCAACACCAAGTGCCAGTTGTTGTAATGTTAACCGTGCTCTTTTCTGTAGTTGGTTTTTTTTTGGAGCCAGAAAAAAAGCGAGAATGGTTATGTTGTGGCGCAGTTCTTGTTTTGGGTTTTCTAGCATACATTTTTTTCTTGTTTATGTTATGCATGTTCTCAACCATTGAATATAATGGGTTAATGGTGGATAAGTTTATTCATTTTCAATCTGTGGGGCGATACGTTGCAGTTTATCTTTTAGCTGTAACTTTTCTATTGTATCGTGTCAGCCTTGAGTGTGTGAGTGCGCCAGCTATGAAATTCATGAGTGGTTCTGCTTGCGTTTTTTCTTCAGCACTCGTTATTTTCTACTGTGCTTCTGACGTTATTTCATTTAAGCAGCTTTACGATAGAGGGGCGACTGTTCTGCAGCAGCGCCCTGTGTTGAGTAAGCTTGCGGAAAAAGTTAAGCAGCACACCTTGCCTGCTGATAAGGTCTTTACTGCGTGGGAGGCTTCAACAGCAATTCAGTACTATATTTTGCTTTATGAGTTAATGCCGCGGCGATTTGAGAGGGGCCCTTTTAAGTTCGGAGTACCTGAGCCCGGTAAAGAGGCGTTCTATATGAACTTTTCGCCGATTGAGTTAAAAGAGTTTCTCACTGAATTCGATGCAGTATTTTTGGCTTACACCAATGAAGCGTTTTGGAAGCGTTATAAAGATGTTTTTGTGGACCTTAAAAAGCCTCCGTTGATTCAATATCAAATTTATTTGCCAAGTAAGGGGGGTGGCAATGAGGTGCTTATGCCGCGAAATGCGTATTTATTGAGAGTGCAACGAGAGAGGGGCGGCGTTTCTTTTCTTGATTACAAGCAGGGAGTATTATGACCTCAGTGCTGGTTTGTCTTTGTTTGTTGAGTTTGTGTTTTGCGACAAGGCGATTTGTCGGTCTTTCTGTTGAGTGCACGCCCGTTGTTGTTCTGTCGTCTGCCATTACAATCTTATATTTCTTTTCCTATTTTTCGTTATTGTCTTTAGGTGTTTATGCGCTTCTATTTTCTGGATTTATCGCATCGATTGTTATGACGGGCTTTTTCTTACGGTCTGACAAGTGTTTGCTATCGAGCTACTTTACTCCGGGTTTCGTATTTTGGCTGCTATTAGTTTTATTTTGCGCGCTTATCGTTTCTTCTCATTCATTTACTGTCTGGGATGAGTTCATGCATTGGGGACCATTAGCTAAGGTGATGAGTATCCGTGCCGATTTATTATATGGGGGTTATCAGCTTGTTCACCAATCTTATCCGCCTGGAGCGCGATTGTTTTACATGATGTTTTTTTTGCCGGCAGGCTTTGATGAGGGCAGAGCTTACATTGCGCAAACGCTTATTTTGTTCTCTCCGGTAGCGATTGTTTTTCGATGGGGGGATTGGAAAAAATGGCGCCGGTCAGCAGCGCTATCTATCGCTATTTTTCTCGCTATTCTTTTTCTCATAAATTCTTGGGTGCCAGTGATGGCGCTGTATTTGGATGTTCCCGTTGCTTTCTTTGTGGCTGGCACTTATTTGTTTTACTCACATTCAAAGCGTCGAGCTCTCGATATAGTTTTGTTGTCCCCCTTGGTGTTTGCTTTGTTGCTGCTTAAAGCGCAATTGTTTCCATTTGTTCTGCTGGTTCTCGCGCTGGTTTTTTCAGATTTACTTGTTAGGCGGGAGCTGGCTTTAAAAAAAGTGGGCGCCATAGTGCTTGTGTTGGCCGTGGCTTTCCTATCTGTTTGGAGCTGGCAATATCACCTAAGGTCCACGGGCGTCTTGCTCGAGTGGTCTACGGCGGGTTTACGTAATATTGTTCAGATGTATCAAGCAATCCTTGATCCTGCTAATCATCAGGCTTTTGTTGAGTTAAAAGCTAGCGCCGCCTCTCAGCTTCCCTTGTGTATTATGCTTGTTTATCTTTCTATCTTGATCCCGTTTCTTATGAGGCCCGGTGTGCATCGGTTTTCATGGTGGATGTCGAGTTTTATTTGGTTTTTAGGATTGTTTTTGTATTTATTTGCACTCATAGGTTTTTCCTTGATTATGTTTAAAGGGTATTACGGCCACTCTTTTTCACGGTATTCTGCAATCTATTATCTGGCCTGGAGCTTTTTTGTTTTAGATGCTGTCTGTGTTTCTTTGTATGAAAGGTCTTTCTCGATTAAGCTGAGATATAAGCAAATTTTGTTTATTTTTCTTTCTCTTGGCGCGGCTTCTTTCTTGCTGTATTCACATTTAAGCTATACATCTTCTGTAAAGCGGGGTTTTAACGCGGCGCATCTACGTAAGCAAGTGCAGCTTATTGCATCCCGTGTAAAAGAATTAACGCCGCCTGAGAGCCGGGTGTTCACGGTTTGGCAAAACTCCTCGGGCTCAGGCCGCACAATGATGTTGTATGATTTGTTTCCACGAGGGTACAACTATGTTCCAACTTCTTTTGGTGTCGTTCAGCCAGGTCAGGAGGGTTGGAGCGCCGATTTGCTGCCTGAGGCGTTTATGGATCGTTTGCGAGGGTATGATTATCTGTTGTTAGCACATGATGATGCTTTCTTTTGGGATCGTTACGGTGACTTATTGTATGGTCGAGAGCCGCTTGTGAGTTATGAATATTGCGAAGGCGGTGAATTTGACTCCGCTATGAAGACAGGGTGTGTTCTGGGTCAATATCAGGCCTATCTCTTTAAAGTTGAAGATGAGGGTGATAGACTCATTTTTATCAATATGATTAATGGTGGTGATTAATGACTCTTTTGACCTGTTTGGCATTGTTTGGTTTATGTTTCTCCTTGATGCGTTCCTCTAATTTGTCGATTGAGCAAACGCCGTTTTTCGTTATCTCAATAGTCATTGTTACCCTGTATGGCTTTGCTTATGCTGGGTGTTTAGACTTCGGTGTGTATTTGATTCTCATAGCGGGTTCCGCGGGCTTGCTTTATTTTGGGTTTCAGCTTTATGCCAATACACAGGAGGTCATGAAGACCTGTTATACCTCTGGATTTGTTGTCTGGTTACTTGCCTATGCCGTGGTTGCTTGTTTTGCTAGCACCTATCAATTCTCAAGCTGGGATGAGTTTTCACATTGGGGGCAATTGTCCAAAAACATGTTTGACTACGCGGGGTTTCAGCATGTCGGCGACACAATTGTTCATCAGGCTTATCCGCCTGGTGGTCGTTTGTTGCATTATCTCTTTTTTTGTTTTTCTGGGTTTTCTGAGGGGCGTGCATATGTCGCTCAAATGTTATTGTTGATGTCGCCATTGTCGTTATTATTGAAAGGTTTTTCTTGGAAGGATTGGCACAAACCGGTGCTTATTATTTTGTTGGCATTGTTGTTGATGATTTTAAATCAAACTGCAATTTTAACAAAAGCCACCATATTGATGGATGCACCTGCTTCGATGTTTTTTGGTATGGGGCTGGTTTTTTATTATCAGCAGGATAAAAAGCAGCAGGCTATTTTGTGGCTTATGCCGGTTGTTTTTTCGCTGTTGTTGTTTAAGTCGCAACTTTTTCCTTTAGCTTTATTGATGATGTCGGTTATGTTTGTCGATATTCTGATTAAGAAGCAGTATAAAGCGTTCATAAGTTTGGCGTTTTTGTTTTGCGCGGCTCTTTTGGCGCATTGCAGTTGGGCTCACTTTCTTAGCGTTACTCAGGTTTCATCGGATTGGAATTTGCACTTAACCTTGTCAACTCTTTTAGCAAGCTTCTCTGAGGCGGCAACGCAGCA
>DKOI01000131.1 GCA_002469885.1 Legionellales bacterium UBA7366
CCGCGCATCATCACTTCATGATTGCCGCGACGTGAGCCATAAGAGTTAAACGATAATTCATTAATGCCTTTGTCTTTTAAGTAGCGACCGGCTGGGCTGTCTGCTTTAATGGCGCCGGCAGGTGAGATGTGATCGGTTGTGATCGAATCGCCTAATAGCGCTAACACATTTGCATTTATCACATCACTTGTTTTCCCTGGCGTTTTTTCAAGCCCGACAAAATAAGGTGGGTTTTTCACGTAGGTTGAATCAGCTTGCCACGCATAGGTTTCGCTGGTTGATGTTGCAATGGCTTGCCACGTTTCATCACCTGTAAACGCATCAGCATATTCTCTTTCAAACATGTTTTTATCTACGGCTGATAATGCCGCTTGTAGCTCAGCGGGTGTTGGCCAGATGTCCTTCAAGAAAACCGGTTCGCCATTATCGTCATAACCTAATGGATCAGTATCTAGATTGATGCAGGTTGTTCCTGCAATCGCGTATGCAACGACGAGTGGTGGTGACGCTAGCCAGTTGGCTTTTGTGAGTGGGTGTACACGGCCTTCAAAGTTTCGGTTCCCCGATAAAACTGAGCAGACGAACACATCATTCTTTGTGATTGATTCAGTCACAGGGGCAGGCAGTGGACCTGAGTTTCCGATGCACGTTGTGCAGCCGTATCCGACTAGGTTAAATCCTAATGCGTCTAGATCTGCTTGTACGCCAGCTTTGGCTAAATAATCGGTAACAACCTTTGAGCCTGGCGCGAGTGATGTTTTTACCCACGGCTTGGTCATCAAGCCTTTTTCTCTGGCGCGCTTTGCAACAAGGCCTGCCGCTAGCATCACGCTCGGATTGGAGGTGTTGGTGCAGCTAGTAATCGCGGCAATCACAACATCGCCATGGTGTAATGACCAGTCGGTGTTTTTAGGATCAAAGGCGAGATCTTTTTCATGTGATTTTCCAGCGTCCTCTAAGCACTTTGTTGTGGCTTCTTTTAAGTTGGCCATCGCAACGCGATCTTGTGGACGTTTAGGCCCTGCAAGGCTAGGGACGACTGTAGAGAGGTCTAATGATAATGCATCTGTAAACGTAGGCGTTTCTGAATCTTTATCGTGCCATAAGCCTTGAGCTTGACAGTAGGCTTTTGTCAGCGCAACTTGTTCGTCACTGCGATCTGAAAGACGCATGTAATTCAATGTTTCTTCATCAACAGGGAAGAAGCCGCAAGTGGCGCCGTATTCAGGTGCCATGTTTGAGATAGTTGCGCGGTCTGCTAACGGCAGTTGAGTTAGCCCGTTACCAAAGAACTCTACAAATTTTCCAACCACACCGCGAGCGCGTAACATTTGCGTGACAGTTAAGACGAGATCAGTTGCGGTGATGCCGGCAGGTAATTCGCCTTTGAGTTCAAACCCAATGACTTCAGGGATTAACATCGAGATAGGTTGGCCTAGCATGGCCGCTTCGGCTTCAATGCCGCCCACACCCCAGCCCAATACGCCGATACCGTTGACCATGGTTGTGTGCGAGTCTGTACCGACTAACGTGTCAGGATAAGCAATTGTTTTTCCGTCAATGTTTTTTGTCCAAACAACTTTAGCTAAGTGTTCTAGGTTGACTTGATGACAAATGCCGGTGCCGGGAGGCACAACACGAAAATCATCAAAGGTTTGTCCGCCCCAGCGTAAAAATTCATAGCGCTCTTTGTTGCGTTGCATTTCCATATCGACGTTTTTGGCGAAGGCGTTGTTGGAAGCGTATTCATCAACTTGTACTGAGTGATCGATAACAAGGTCAACGCTCGAGAGCGGGTTGATTTTCTTAGGATCGCCACCTAGGTTTGCAACTGCGTCACGCATTGCGGCTAGGTCAACGACTGCGGGCACGCCGGTGAAATCTTGCATTAAGACGCGTGCAGGGCGGTAGGCAATTTCTTGTGTTGATGAGGTGCTATCTAGCCAGTGAGGAAATGCCATGATGTCGTCACGGGTGACGGTGGCGTCATCTTCATTGCGTAAGAGGTTTTCTAATAAGACTTTGAGGGAGAACGGTAGTCTGCTAATATCCCCTAGACCGTTTTTTGAAGCTAAGGGTAAGCTGTAGTAATCGTAAGATTGGCCATTAATATCTAATGATTGACGGCATTTGAAAGTGTCTAAACTCAAGATGATTCTCCTAATAGTATGGACTGTATTTTGCTGATAAGTTTACCAGATTCGCTGCGTGTATTCTAATAAGAGAGATTATATTATGAGCAAGATGCCGTTGTTTCCAGAGCAAGATAGCTTGGCTTTTATCGATGGCCCCGTTGGTGCCTTGGAGGCGATAGTCTCGATTCCAAAAGAATGCAGAAGTGACAGCATTGCGATTATTTGCCATCCCAATCCTACCCAAGAAGGAACGATGCATAATAAGGTTGTTACAACTTTGCACAAGGTGTTTCATCTCAAAGGATTAAGAACAGTGCGGTTTAATTATCGTGGTGTTGGAAAAAGCGATGGTGAATATGGTGAGGGCGTGGGAGAGGTTGATGATTTATTGGCTATTATCGATTGGGTAAAATCACATCATCCTGAAGCGCCGCTGGTATTGGCTGGGTTTTCATTCGGTGGATATATTGCATTACAAGCCGCCTCACAAATCGAACCTTTGGCGTTGATTACGGTTGCTCCGGCAGTGGGTCGATATGAGTATTGTAAAGAAGTTGCTCCAATCACATGTCCTTGGGTGATTGCGCAAGGTGAGACCGATGATGTTGTGCCGATGGCTGTTGTGTTGGATTGGGTGGTCGCGCGTGATGAGTCACCATCAGTTTTACTGTTTCCCGAGACAGGCCATTTTTTCCATGGTAAATTAGTTGATCTACGAGAACGTTTATTGGAAAATTTACCCACGGTATGAAAACACCTAAGCAGCTCTATCAATCGCAATTAGAGGCGAACGAGATTCAGCACGATGCGCTTCAAGCGCAGGTAGTAGATCAGTTGGAATCCATTTATGATCAATTGACACAGAAACGTAGCTTGTTGCGGCGTTTGTCAGGTCAGCCCTTTGTGAAAGGGTTGTATATGTGGGGCGATGTGGGGGCAGGTAAAACCTTCTTAATGGATTTGTTTTACGAAGCGCTGCCTTTTTCTGAAAAATTACGACTTCACTTCCATGTGTTTATGAGAGACGTGCATGAAGAGTTGAAACAGCTTCAAGGCAAAAAAAATCCTTTGAAGCGCGTTGCAAAAAATGTTCGCGCCAAAGCGCGTGTTTTATGCTTTGACGAATTTCATGTGAATGATATTGCTGATGCAATGTTGTTGCGCGGCTTTTTAGAAGCGCTGTTTAATGAAGGGGTTGTCCTTGTTACAACCTCCAATGTGCCACCGATTAAGCTCTACTGGAAAGGGCTGCAGCGCCAACAATTTTTACCGGTGATTGCTTTGCTTGAAGAGCAAACCGAGGTTGTGCATTTAGATAACGCTGTTGATTACCGCTTGCAGTATCTAAACGATGCCGGCGTTTATCATGTGCCACTGAGTGAGGCTACGACAGCAATTATGACGGATTGTTTTCGTCAGTTAGCTGGAGCGCATGTGCGCCGGGAGAATCGTGTGCCTGTGGCAGGTCGTGATATTCCTGTGCGAGGATTAGCTGAAGATATTGTGTGGTTTGATTTTCATGCAATATGCGGAATACCGCGATCACAGCGCGATTACATTGAAATATCAAGGCGGTATAAAACGGTCATGATGAGCGGGTTAGAGGTGATCAAGTCAGAGCAAAGTGATCTGGCCCGTAGCTTGATCAACTTGGTGGATGTGTTTTATGATGCAGGTGTTAATTTGATTTGTTCTGCCAGTGTTGCGATCGAAGAAATTTATCCCACAGGGCCATTAGCGTTTGAGTTTAAACGCTGCATTAGTCGAATGATCGAAATGCGTTCTGAACAATATTTAGAAGTATAGTCTTAAGTTGGGTGGATCTACGTATTGTTGATGATGAGTCTAGTTTGCTACTTTCTGCTGAGTGGAACAATGTTACAGATAAATATTATAAATACACGGGAAGTGGTATGACTAGAGATATGAGCGGCGTCGTAGTGACTAAGGGCGCTGATAAAGGTGAAGGTGGAGTGCCTTTTCTAAGTATTGCTGAAGCTGGTGAGCGGAAGCCGACGGCTTACATTCGAGCCTCTGAATCCTATCGTTCAACCAGTCAGCGAGCGGCCGTGTATCCTTTGATAGGCTTGCGCATGAACGCATTCGTCATGAAGGTTTCGCTTTCAAGTTTTAATGCTGTGAGTCGAGAGTATCGCCGCATACCGCCTAATTTCAGATACCGTTATAGGTTGCATGATGAGTCAATGATTTCACGCTTTGCCGGTGCTGCCAATCTAGCGCAGTTTTTTGAGTTGGGTCGGAAGATGTCTGTATTGAAAGCACGTGTGGGTACGGGATTGTTCGGCGCTTATCGATTGCTGACGGTGTTAAAAGGGGCGGCTTTTGAGTTGAAAGAGGTCCATAAGTCACGCAAGGTGACCTATGCTGATGGAAGTGTGAAATTGAATGTTCGCTATGTGCATCATGATATTAAACCTTCTAATTTTGTCGTGGATGGAAAAGATAAAGTGAGTTTAATTGATTGGGAATTGACCGTGCAAGCAGGTGATGAATACATGCTGATTTCTGAAGAACGACAAAAAGAAGCTGCTGAGAAAAAAAGCGGTTTTGAGCATTGTGGTCCTGAGCGTTTTCAGCAAGGTAGTACAGGGGCGACTGTTGGTGTGGCGCGTTGCGCAGATGATATGTATGGATTTGTGGAAATGCTTACGAAAACGCGCCGCTTTATAGAGAGTGAGTCCGCTTGTTTTAATTTCCATAAAACGGCGAATGATATTTTAACTGGCCTCATTGATATGTGTGGATCGAAGGATTTGGATGATAGGCCGTCGGCAGAAGAGCTCTATGATGCATTTAATCTTTTGCGTAAAGAGAGCTTTGCTTACACGTCAAAGCCTATTGATATACCTGTTCGCACTCGTACCACAAGTGCTGGGTTGGCGTCATTGGCGAAAAAGGTTGATCGCTCTAGTGGTCTTCCTTCGAGCGTTAAAAGCAGCGAGGCGGCTTCTAGCGATTTACCTTTTTCAGGAACTCTAACCTTTAGTCGGGAAGAGGTTCCTGGGCTTGAGGGGGTGCGTCCGCTGAGTTTGTTGTTTAGTGCTGTGCAATCTCCTGTATCATCGGTGGATTCATCTAGCGTCACGCCGCTTGCTAGAAGTTTTAGTGACACCAGTTGTATGTCTATATCGGATTTGTCGGGCTCATCGAAAGAGGGGTCGCCGAGGCGGGTGCGCTCTTTGGTGGATTCTCCTATTAAATCTCTCTTTCCTTCCTAGTCTTGCCTTTCGGTATTGAGAATCATTCTCAATACCGTTGACTCTGGGTGAGCATTCCAGCATAATGCGTGTCATATTAAATCCTCGTTTAGGGCGATAAATGACCACTATTAGCGATCTTAAAATAGGCGATACCGCCAAAGTGCTTTCCTTTAAGTCGGGCGAGATAGCGTATCGCCAGAAGCTAATTGCTTTAGGTTTAACCCCAGGCACACCTTTTGTCGTTAATCGACTAGCGCCCTTAGGCGATCCCGTTGAAATCAGCTTGCGCGGCTTTGCCTTGAGTTTGCGTAAAAAAGAAGCCTCTCTCGTCTTGGTTGAGAGGGTGAGCGCATGAGCGAGTTATCAATTAGCCTCGTAGGCAATCCCAATAGTGGCAAAACCACACTTTTCAACAAGTTAACTGGCGCTAGGCAGCGAGTAGGTAATTGGCCTGGTGTGACGGTTGAGCGTAAGACGGGTCAATATACAGTGGCGGGTCGTCAGATTGATGTGTTGGATTTGCCAGGTGTTTACTCTCTCATGACGAGTGAAGGCGATATCTCTTTGGATGAGAAAATAGCCTGTGAAGCCGTGCTCTCGGGTTCATCCGATATTATTGTGAACGTGGTTGATGCATCTAACTTAGAGCGCAACCTTTACCTCACGACGCAGTTGATCGAATTGCAAGTTCCCATGATTGTTGTATTGAATATGGTGGATGTCGCCAAAAAACGTGGCATGAAGGTTGATACTGATCAGCTAAGTGCGCGTTTGGGCTGTCCGGTGGTGTCATTACAAGCAACGAAAGGCAAAGGCTTGGATGCATTAAAATCAGCGATTGATTCACTTACCGCAACGATGAGTCGGCCAAAGCAAGTGACCTATCCTGTTGAGTTGGAGCCTTATGTTGAAGAGGTCGGTGCCTTGGTGTCTGATGTCTATCCAAAACCAGCGGTGTTATCACGTTGGTTGTCAGTGCGTTTATTAGAGAATGATTTAACGGCGACGAGTCGGGTGTCGGCGGCCATTTTAGAGGGCGTCAAATCGGTGCAAGTTAAAATGACAGCTGATTTAGACGAAGACGGCGACATTTTGTTTGCCGATGCGCGCTATCAGTTTATTGCTAAGCAATTAGACGGCGTGTTGATTAAGAACGGTGCCAAGAGTTCAGTCACGCAGGGGCTTGATAAGATTGTCTTGAATCGTTTCTTGGGTATTCCTGTTTTCCTTTTTGTCATGTACCTCAT
Organism: Legionellales bacterium UBA7366; assembly: GCA_002469885.1. Lineage (GTDB taxonomy): Bacteria > Pseudomonadota > Gammaproteobacteria > UBA7366 > UBA7366 > UBA7366. Next base: position 6,604 of record DKOI01000131.1, read on the forward strand.
GTTTTTCTTTTCGATCAATGTGGGTGGCGCGTTCCAAGACTTTTTTGATTTGGGCAGTGATGCATTGTTCGTTCAAGGCTTGTCGCAAGTCTTGACCTCATGGCATTTGCCGGATTGGTTTGTCGCTATATTCGGTGTGGGCGTTGGGCGTGGTATCAACACAACCTTAACGTTTATCCCTGTTATTGCCAGTATGTTTATCTTTTTGTCCTTGCTTGAGCACTCAGGTTATATGACGCGAGCGGCCTTTGTGGTGGATCGCTTTATGCGGGCCTTGGGTTTGCCGGGTAAGTCGTTTGTGCCAATGATTGTGGGTTTTGGGTGTAACGTGCCGGCGATTATGGGTACGCGCACATTGGATAATCAGCAGGATCGCATCCTCACTGTGTTGATGGCGCCGTTCATGTCGTGTGGTGCGCGTCTTGCAATTTATGCGGTGTTTACAGCGGCATTTTTCCCGCGCTCAGGTGCGTTAGTTGTGTTCAGTCTTTATATGATCGGCATTTTATTGGCGGTCTTTACAGGTTTGTTATTGCGTAAAACATTGTTGCGTGGCGAGTCATCCCCGTTAGTGATGGAGTTGCCGCCGTATCACATGCCAACGCTTTCTTCGATGTGTCTGCAAACTTGGCAGCGCTTGAAAGGGTTTGTATTGAAAGCGGGTCGTTACATTGTGCCAGTGTGTGTTTTATTGAGCGCATTGAATGCGGTGAACATTAATGGTGGTTTTGTGCGTGAAGGCGCCTCTGAAAATTCTGTATTGGCCCATGTGGGTCGTGCGGTCACACCGGTGTTTTCGCCGATGGGTGTGGCGCAAGAAAACTGGCCTGCAACAGTGGGTTTGATGACGGGCATGTTGGCCAAGGAAGTGGTTATCGGCACGTTAAACACCTTGTATGCCGATAGGGCGCATTTGAATGTTGACGATGAATCTCAAACTGTTGGTGAAGGGTTGATGGCGGCAGTGCAGTCCATTCCAGAGAATTTCAGTGAGCTTGGCCATTCGTTGGCGAACCCGATTGCGGCGAGCGCCACGTCGGTTGCGGTCACAACAGGTGTGTATGGTCAGTTATACCGTTACTTCGACGGTCAAGCCGGTGCGTATGCTTATTTGTTGTTTATCTTGCTCTACATTCCTTGTATCTCGACCATTGCGGCAATCGCGCGTGAGTTGACTCGAGGTTGGGCAGTGTTTTCAGTGGCTTGGAATACGGGTGTGGCATACAGCTTGTCAGTCGTGTTTTATCAGGTGGCTACGTTTGTGCGGCACCCTGTGGGTGCGGTAATGTGGTCTATAGGCTTTTTGGGTGTGTTTTTTGCGGTGGTGCTGATGTTGCGGGCTAATCGCAACTTGGTGACTACGTCGACAACGGGGGCGGCAGTATGATGACGTTGATTGGATTAAAGAAATACATGATGAAAGTCAAAGTTGCTAACCTATTCAATATTAGTACGTATTTTGACGCGGATCCTGACTTGGTGCGTTGCCAATTGCAGCACTGGATGAACAAGGGGTGCGTGGTAAAATGCACGAAAACGCCGAATTGTGGCACTAAATGTGGCAAATGCGCTGTAATTATGACTGAAATCTACCAATGGGTCCCCTCTGGCCTATAACCTTATATGTTGGCAATAAAGCTGGATAGGTGCTAAAATATAGGACATAGTAATAATAATTATAGTTAAAGAGGCATGGGTCTATGGCGGATATTAAGCCACCAGTACTGGTAGAACCAATCCCCGATATCAAGCTCAATGCGGGCGCTGATATACATATCGACCTGCGGGAGCATATTCACAGTCCTAATGAAGAATCCGGCGATATTCGCTTTGTTGTCACCCTCGATGATGGTGAGCCATTGCCTGAAGGTATGAGCTGTTCTTCTGAAGGTGTGTTGAGCGGAAACGTCTCCGATGATGCTATTCGTCCGGAAGCGTATCACTTGCTTTTAATTGCTAAAAACCGCGCTGACATTCCCTTAATTACCTACAGTGATTTAACGATCCTTGAAGCTATCGCGCCTGTTGAAGAAGAACAAGAAAACACCTCAAATGATGCTGAAGACCAGAATATTTTCGGTGAAGAAGAAGCCGTGTTGCCTGGCGATGCTTTTGAAGAGTTAATCGATGAAGACTTGAACGATGCTGCAACCGATGCGATGGATGAGATACGCGCGTTTGAACCTGAGCGTTTAGAGTCAGGCGAATTCCAAGAACGTTACATCGAATACATGTTACGACGATTTTCATCCCTGCAAATTTACAATGCTGAATTTGAAGGCGATATGGATTTTGGTGCCCCACTCGTTGAAACCTCTGGGACCGGTTGGCCGATTCACCACGACGGTGAATTCGCTATGTCCACAAGCAATCCGCACGCTTACGGTGAAACTTATGTGAACCGTGGCGCCTTTGTTGAAACCGTGCGAGAAATGGTAGGCAAAGCCGTTGAAAAAGGCTGGACAACGCTGGGCGTTGCAGGCTTTGATAAACACGTTGGCTTTCAAGTCATACACCAACACAACAACGCACAAAAACAAAAACCTGCGAATGAACAACGCATAATAAAATTTGACGACATCTTCCAAGATAAAGAATGGATAGATGAGATGATCGATAAAATGCCTCCGCGACCGGGTGGCGAATAATAATTAGAAGAGGATAGAGTGATGGCTGATGAGTTGAAGACCAACACAACAATAACTGAACGAGAGATCATGAAAGGGTACGCTCGAAACGTCACACTTGCAGATCGCGAAAAAGAAGTGGACGAGAAACTAAAAGCGTTTGCTGAAGGCAGTCAGGCGATTAATAGAGCCTTATCCAAAACAGTTCAAGTGCCTGCGCCCACCAAAGAAGATCGAACCAAGACTAGAGGCGAAAATCGTACGCTGACACAGCAGTTGAGAACGGCCAATCGTGAATATATGAATGCGCAGCCTGAGCAAAGAGCCCAGAAGCGTCAAGCAATGTATTCCTTGTTAGGGAATGCGCTGAGAAATAAAGGTGAAGTGCCAGCAAGAAATCCAGAAGGGCAAGAAGTTAAAGGCGTGCAGGCAAATAATGATTCCATTGTCGCGTATGGTGACGCGTTGGCTAAACACCTTAAGGGTGAATATGCTGGTGATTTGGAAGGGTTAAAAACGGCTGCGGTTCTGCCAGATTTAGTTGATCCTCACACCGAGGATCAGAAAGCCCAATACGAAGCAAATAAACGTTACCTCAAGCAACTCAACGATACAAAAGAGCTTGCAAAATCCATTGCTGCAACTGAATCGCTAGTGGATGCAAGAGAGTTGCGCTTAGCCGCAATTCGGGCGCTAGATTTTTTGCCGGACAATGCTGTGCGTGATTCAGGGTTTGCTTTGGGCGATGAGGCTAATCCAGGTGCTAGAAACGTCGGTGGCGTGGGCTTGAATCAGATTGCAGAAATGATCCCGCATGCCTTGTGGGATCCGGCTGAGGATGGTAGTTCTGGGAGTTTTACTTTTGATGCAGGTTTAAGTGTTGCTGATGCTACAAGATTGGCTGCGGCCTTAATAAATAATAAAGGAATGGGTCAGCAGTCGGATATTGGCGGCATCATTATGAGCAATGGTACACAAGAAGCAAGAAGAGCTATGTTCCGGACAGCTTTTACAAATGGTACTGAGTTTGAATTTAAAGATTCACAAGAATATAAAAGGTGTTTTCCTGGTGAAACTAAGCCAAGGGCATGCCGAATTCTAGCAATAAAATTTAAAGAAAAATCAAGCCAAGTCCGGCGTGAAAACAATGGCGTTAAAGATGATGGGCGTGTTTATGCGGAGCTTTTTGCTGATAGTGAAGTAACAGGGTTTAATGTGGCAACTGGCGAATTTGATCCTAATGCTAAAAGTGCTGCGCTTGTGCGCCGTGAATTTTGGTTGGCGTTGATGCATCCAGGGGAGAATGGTAAAACACCCGGTAGATCGATAGCCATTGCCATGAAGGGTATACATGGCAAGCTAAAAAAACAGTTTCCTGCTCCAACTCAAAAATTAGAATTTGATAAGGCTTTTACTGCTGTTATTGAAGACGCCTCAAAAACTATAGGCACAGAGAATTTAGTGGATGTTGTTTTTGGTCGAGACGATGGAGGCAATAGTCCCAATACAGAATTTCTTGGCGTTGAGGCTCGAAAAGATATTGCGAAACATTTTATGACCCAGCAGGGTAAATATGCTGACTATGTTTGGTATCAACCCCAGTTTCTTCCAACAGAGGTTAGGATTAAAAGAACTATTGCGGCAGGTTTGTTCGAAGAAGAAACGCGAGAAATCGCTAAGGACCTTGCTGGAACATTTTATTCTCAAGCGGATAGTCCTAAAGAGCAGGCAAAATCTGAAAAATCACTGGGGATATATTTAAATTCACTTGACTCTAGAGTGAGTAATAAACAGCGTGTAGATTTTGAAAAAATTGAAGCGCAAGAGCCAGAGAAAACGAAATTGTTTTCTGTGGTTGAGTCTAACTTAGAACAAGCAGAAGTCAATGCGCTTATCGCTAAGCAAGATGGTGTCAATAATCAAGGTGACCTCGATAGGTTGACACTGGAGCAGGCTCAAGCGTTGTGTGAGATTGATAGTGAAAAAATCGTGAATGCTAATGATGGCGCTCGGAATATGGGTAATTATACAGACGGAGATAAAGCAGCTTTGCGTACAGCGTATAAAGCAGCAGATCCTGCGCGAGCGGTTTTCAATGAACCTCAAGTGGATGCAGCACTTGTGGCGATGCCGCCCGATGAATTTAAAGCATTTGTGAGTGGCGTCAATACTGTTGACCCTAGCAAACTCAAAGCACAAGATCCATTGGCGGATATGACTAATTTTACGAAATTTGAAAGCGGCTTATTGCGGGACCAAAATGATAAGGATAATGCTAAAGCTGTGCAACATGGTCGTCCCGAGCAAGATTTTGCTACGTTGACGGTGAAACAGCTCAAAGTGCTTTGTGTGAAAGTGAATGGGCAGGGCTTTAACCCTAAGAAAGCGGCTTTGGATGAAGTGGTTGATCAGGCGATTGCGGTGAAGGTTCAAGAATATAATGCTGCTCATCCACCCACTGCCGATCCAGTGACTGCGGCCACGCTTCCCGCGGCAGAAAGAGCAGCGGCTTTATTACCGGTGATGGAATTAGCAACCAAGGGCGTTATTGCGACAAACTTAACGGGTCGAACAACCGGGACTTCTATTAATATGAAGCAAGCCGCACGAAAGTTTATGACAGGGCTTGTAATGCTTCCTCCAACTGTTTTTGCCGTTGTTGCAACTATTCCTTTGTTTTTGGTTTCGATTCCTGCAGTGGTTGTAAAGGGAAAAGAGAGTCTTTCAACGCAAATGTGGAAAAGCTTGCATGGTAAGGACTCGCTGCGTAATAAAATGTGGGGTAAAGAGCCTGTGATTAAAAGCGGGGACTACCAAAAGACTGCAATCATTAAGGCGAATGTTTATATTGCTGAGAGAGGGTTAAAGGATGTTCCTCCGCCGACGACACATTCGGAGATTAAAAAGTTTTCTTATGATAAGTTTGCATATAAAGCTGCCATGCAGGACGGAATGGAAGATTGTATGCGTGATGCAGGCATTGGGTTTTCTAAGGGTGATAGTAGCTGGAAAGCGCCAACTACGTGGAAAATGCCTGCTGTGAGTAATCCCGATGATATTGTGCAAGAATCTAAGCAGGGTATTGGAAGGTTGTAATTAGCACAGAGAATATAACGCATTATTTTAGATTTCAATGTCATTTACGTTATAATACCCACCCAATCTAGGTGGGTATTTTTTTATAAACGAGGAGAGTGATTCATGCGCCAAAAAATGGTTGCGGGCAATTGGAAAATGCAAGGGTCTGTGGATGAGTCGGTAGCGTTGGCTACGGCGGTGAGAGACGGCCTGACGGCGGATCCTGTTTATGATGTGGTTGTTTTTCCACCCTTCGTTTATCTGCCCGTGGTGGCGGATGTGCTTAATGACACCGCTATGGCCTATGGTGGTCAGAATATGAGTGATCAAGCCTCGGGGGCGTTTACCGGTGAGGTGTCAGGACATATGTTGCGCAACGTTGGTTGTGAGTATGTTTTGGTTGGCCATTCTGAGCGCAGGCAGATCTTTAATGAAACAAATGATGAGGTTGCCAAGAAGTTTGTGGCAGCAGGCGCGGCTGGATTAGTACCCGTTTTGTGCATCGGTGAAACTTTATCCCAACGTGAAGCCGGAATGACAGAAAGAGTGGTTGCCGAGCAACTTCAAGCCGTAGTAGAATGCGCTGGAATTGATGCCTTTGAAACGGCAGTGATCGCATATGAACCTGTTTGGGCGATTGGCACGGGTAAAACCGCCTCGCCAGAAGAAGCCGAAGCGGTTCACTTGTTCTTACGATCACAGCTATCAGCATTAAACGGTGAGCTGGCCCAGAAGATTCGTATCCTCTACGGCGGCAGCGTGAAACCGGATAATGCCAAGGCGTTATTTGAGCAACCCAATATTGATGGTGGCTTAGTAGGCGGCGCGTCCCTAAAAGCGGACGATTTTTTAGCCATCTGCAAAGCAGCTGAATAGGAGCAATAATGCAACAGATTTTATTAGTCGCGCACATGTTAATTTGTGTTTTCTTAGTGATGCTGGTTTTAGTACAGCAAGGTAAAGGCGCAACCATGGGAGCCTCTTTTGGTAACGGCGCATCTCAAACCGTTTTCGGCTCACAAGGCTCCGGCTCGTTTTTATTTAAATTAACAGCATTGTTTGCGGCACTGTTTTTTGCAACGTCTTTAGCATTAGGCTACTTCGCCATGCAAGACGGTGGAAAAGCGCCGACCAAAAGTTTGATCCCTGCAACAACACAACAAGCACCCGTGTTGCCACAATCAAACTAACATAGTTTCGTAATCCTCGTTCTCGTATCAATGCCGAAGTGGTGGAATTGGTAGACACGCCATCTTGAGGGGGTGGTGACGCAAGTCGTGCCGGTTCGAGTCCGGCCTTCGGCACCAAATACATTGATACACTCAACAGCATATCTTCGAGCCATCCCTGCCTCGCGTTCACCAAGCTGCGATGCTACGCATCGGTCATGGTTCACCCTTCGCTTCCTCTCCCGCAAGCGGAAGAGGGGATTTTGATCATATATTTATTTATTCTGAAAAAAAGGGTCTGACCCCACAGCCAGGTTTGCAAATGTAGTTTGTTGGTTGTGTGGGGTCTGACCCTTTTTGTGGTGGTACTGGGGTCAGGCCCCACATTGCTAGAAAACTAAACCTGCAGATCTGGCTGTGGGGGCAGACCCCATTATTCTCCTCCCACAAGCGGAAGAGGGAGTTTTAATTGTATTAAGACCTTTGTTGAATTTAAATAGACCCCGATAACGCTTCGTATTTTTCAGAAAGCCGTACGCATTAGAATAACTGATTAACGCAGTCCAGGTCGCCGCTCTTCATTGTTGCCTTGCTGAGCATCAGGTTCTTTATGATTGTCCGCTTGTTGTTCCTGATTGTTATCTTTGTTTGAGAGAGACGAGACTTTACAAAAGGGCGACAATAAAACGATCATGATACCGATTGTGGGCCCAAGCCCAAAGGTGGAGACGCTCCATGCAACAGCTGCGAAAACGACAGCGGTCACAGCAAGGGCAATTAACACCTTTGCGCCAGTCGACATAGAAGGGGAGTTAACTGCGTTGTTTGCAGATCTAAAAGCTTCTCGCTCTTCTGGGTCGTTAGGCTCTTCGGCGTAATTTCCCGCACAAATAAGTAATTCGTTAATTTTTTCCATTTGAGCTTGGTCTAAGGGTTGGGTGGCTAGTACGGTTTGAAGCCTGCTCAAGGCAGTATCGATTTCTTTTGCTGCTTTGTCTGAATTGGGCTCGTGGCTATCTTCTAGCTCCTGAAAATTGAAGTTAATATCATGTAGTGTGTGGTTCATTTGCTCATAGAAGTTAATGATTCAAGCTTGCTGTTCTTTGAAGATTTTTCCCACTGCAGTAGGGAATTCCTGATAAGCACTTAATACAATTTTTTTTTCAACCTCAAGGAGGGCTGCTTTCATAGATTCAACCTGTTCAGCAGGTGATTTGTATTTAAGCTGGCTGATATTGAAGTCAATTTGGCTGATTATTTCTCTGGCTTCACTTTGGATAGCTGGAGTTATGCCTTCTTGTTCTATGAGTGTGGTGCATACATTTCGGTACGTGTCGAGATCCAGTTTTAGCGTAGCGGCTTTCTTTTGCTCATCAAGATTAGTGTTTTCTAAACCACCCATATCAAGCCCCTTATTTTTGATCCCATTAGTATAAAGTATAGTCGAAATCTCAGAGTCTGCAGTGATTTGACAGCTTTTTTTACAGCCTAATAATCAGTGGGTTAGCCTGTTCTTTTGACTCCCTTGGCAACGTATGGATCAATGCCTTAGCCTTGTACTATTTTAAGTCTGGCCTGTATTTAACTTGCTCGGTTCGACTTAAATAATTCTTTTTTGATATAAACATTCTCTAAAAAACTGTGATACAATCGGCGCGCAATGGGTGAATTCATTTACATATAGGGAAAAATAATTAATGCTCGAAAATTATTTGCCGATATTAGTTTTTATTGTGTTAGCCATCGTGCTGGGCGTTGCGCTTCCTTTGGTCAATTTTTTGTTGTCACCCAAGCGCCCGGATGCACAAAAATTATCCCCTTATGAGTGCGGATTTCCTGCACAAAAAGATGCGCGTCGTCCGTTTGACGTGCGTTATTATTTAGTCGCCATTTTATTTATCATTTTTGATCTCGAAACCGCATTTCTTGTGCCGTGGGCTGTTGTCTTGCGCAAAATTGGTTGGTTCGGGCTAGGCTCTATGGGCCTGTTCCTTGGTTTGTTAGTTTTAGGTTTTTTCTATGAGTGGAAGAAGGGCGCGTTAGAATGGGAATAGACGATTTTTTAGAGCGACATAACGGGTTTGTCACAACACGTTTAGATTCACTGATCTCTTGGGCGCGAGGCGGTTCGCTTTGGCCGATGACCTTCGGTCTTGCTTGTTGCGCAGTTGAAATGATGCACGCAGGTGCGTCACGTTATGATCTTGATCGCTTCGGTATGTTATTCCGCCCAAGTCCACGTCAATCAGACGTGATGATTGTGGCAGGAACCCTGTGTAATAAAATGGCACCAGCATTGCGTAAAGTCTACGACCAAATGGCTGAGCCACGTTGGGTGATCTCTATGGGCTCATGCGCAAACGGCGGTGGCTATTACCATTACTCTTATTCAGTTGTTCGAGGCTGTGATCGCATCGTCCCTGTGGATGTTTATGTGCCTGGTTGTCCGCCAACGGCAGAGGCGCTTTTATACGGCGTTATCCAATTGCAAAATAAAATTCGCAAGAAGAATATCATCACAAGACTAGAGGACGTTTAATGGATATTGCTTTACTCTGTGCGCGAGTGAACGAACGGTTTTGCGGATTATTGCAATACTGTGAAATTCATAACGGCGAACTCACCATTGAAGTGCCAGCCGCTGATATTCATGAAGTGTGTTTATCATTGAGAAACGAATCAGCCTTTGAATTTAATCAATGCATCGATGTGACCGCAGTCGATTATTTACAATACGGCATCGCAGAGTGGGAAACAAACGATAGCAGTGAAAAAGGATTTGAACGGGCTTGTGAGCGTCACCGCGTAAACACCCATGAAACCTGGACAAAGCCACGCTTTGCGGTTGTCTATCATTTGTTATCGCTTGAACGCAATCACCGTATTCGCGTTAAATGTTTCTTAGAAGAAGATAACTTAGCGTTGAGCTCTGTCGTCGATATCTGGGCTTCAGCAAACTGGTTTGAACGTGAAGTGTATGACATGTTTGGCATCACCTTCAACGATCACCCCGATCTTCGTAGGCTCCTCACGGATTACGGTTTTATCGGACACCCATTTCGTCGTGACTTTCCGCTCTCAGGCCATGTTGAAATGCGCTACGACGCCAAAGCAGGCCGCGTTGTCTATGAGCCTGTCGATATAGAACCGCGTGTGACAGTACCCAAAGTCATTCGTGCGGATAACCGCTATCAAAGCAATGCCAATTTAAAAGAGGGCGAGTAGAATGGCTGATCTGCATAATTACACCATTAACTTCGGGCCTCAGCATCCAGCTGCGCATGGCGTATTGCGTTTAATTCTCGACATGGATGGTGAAACCATCAAGTCGGGTGATCCGCATATCGGCTTGTTACACCGAGGCACCGAAAAATTAGCGGAAAGCAAACCGTATAACCATTCTATTGGTTACATGGACAGGCTCGATTACGTATCAATGATGTGTAACGAACATGCTTATGTGAAAGGTATTGAAAAATTATTGGGCGTCGACGTTCCTGAGCGTGCGCAATACATTCGCGTCATGTTCGACGAAATTACCCGCATATTAAACCATTTAATGTGGTTGGGCGCACATGCGTTAGATATTGGTGCAATGTCCGTCTTCTTATATTGTTTCCGTGAACGTGAAGACTTGCTTGACTGTTATGAAGCGGTTTCAGGCGCGCGTATGCACGCAGCTTACTACCGTCCAGGCGGCGTTTATCGCGACTTGCCGGATGTTATGCCGCAGTACGAAGCTTCTCGCTGGCATAACGATAAACAAACCGCTAAGCGTAATGAAAACCGTGAAGGGTCATTGCTCGATTTCATCGAAGACTTTTGTGCGCGTTTCCCCGGTTTTGTGGATGAGTACGAAACACTCTTAACCGACAACCGCATTTGGAAACAACGTACGGTTGATATCGGCATCGTGAGTCCAGAACGTGCCATTGAGCTCGGGTTTACCGGCCCAATGTTGCGTGGTTCAGGCGTTGAGTGGGATCTTCGTAAGAAACAACCTTATGCCGTATACGACAAATTAGATTTCGACATTCCCATCGGCGTCACAGGTGATTGTTACGATCGTTACCTCGTGCGCGTTGAAGAGTTGCGTCAATCATGCAAGTTAATCAAACAGTGTGTAGATTGGTTGCGCGCCAATCCAGGTCCTGTGATGAGTGATAACCATAAAGTGGCTCCGCCTAAGCGCGAAGTGATGAAAGAAGATATGGAAGCGATGATTCATCACTTTAAACTCTTTACTGAAGGCTACTGCGTGCCAGAAGGTGAAACGTATTCTGCGATTGAACACCCCAAAGGGGAGTTCGGTGTCTACCTCGTGTCAGATGGCTCAAACAAACCGTACCGTTTAAAAGTGCGTGCATCTGGATTTGTTCACATTTCAGCATTAAACGAAATGATTAGCGGACACATGTTGGCTGACGTCGTCACCATTTTATCAAGTCAAGATATTGTATTTGGGGAGGTAGATCGCTAATGACAGAACTACTATCAAAAGAAGTGAAAGCTGAAATCGATCGATGGTTAAAAAAATACCCTGAAGATCAAAAGCGATCAGCGTTATTGCCGGCGTTGCGTTTTACGCAAGAAGCCAATGACAATTGGTTAAGCGAAGACTTAGTCAAAGCGGTAGCAGAATATTTAGATCAACCGCACATTGCAGCCTTTGAAGTTGCTACCTTTTATCACATGTATAACCTAAAACCTGTGGGTCGCTATCAATTAAATGTGTGTGGCAGCATTTCATGCAAACTGTGCGATTGCAAAGGTATCGTGGATCACTTGAAACAAAAGTTAGATATTAACGTAGGTGACACGACAAAAGATGGAAAATTTACGTTAAAAGAAGTAGGCTGCTTGGCAGCGTGTGTAAACGCGCCTATGATGCAGATTAATAAAGATTATCATGAAAATTTAACACCCGAGCGTGTTGATTCTATTTTAGAGACATTGGAGTAACAGGTGGCTAACGACGTTTGTTTTCGTACAATGCATTTAGATGATCCGGCTTCTCTCAAAACTTATGAGAGTTTAGGCGGTTATAAAATGTGGCGCAAAATTTTGAAAGAAAAAACCCCGCCGGCAGAAATTATTGACACACTCAAAACCTCTGCTTTGCGCGGTCGTGGTGGTGCGGGTTTTCCTGTTGGTTTAAAGTGGAGTTTTATTCGCCGTGATTTACCCGGTCAAAAATACATTATCTGCAATTCAGATGAAGGTGAACCGGGCACGTGTAAAGACCGTCTTATCTTGCGTTACAATCCTCACTCAGTGATTGAAGGTATGGCCATCGGTGGTTATGTCATGAATGCCACAGTAGGCTATAACTACTTGCGTGGTGAATTCACAGAACCTTATGAAGTGATGGAAAAAGCTTTAGTTGAAGCCTATGCCGCAGGTTACCTGGGCAAAGAAGTGTTTGGGTCAGACGTTGATTTTGATCTTTATAATCATTTAGGTGCCGGTGCTTACATTTGCGGCGAAGAAACCGCACTTATGGAATCGTTAGAAGGCAAAAAAGGCTTCCCACGATTTAAACCGCCATTTCCTGCTAACTTTGGCGTGTATGGAAAACCGAGCAATGTTAACAACACTGAAAGCTATGCATCTGTTCCGCTCATTCTAGAAAAAGGCGGCGATTGGTTTTTAGAATTGGGCAAGCCCAACAACGGTGGCGTACGTGTTTATAGTGTGAGTGGACATGTGAACAAGCCGGGCAATTATGAATTACCGTTAGGCACACCGTTTAAAGACCTGTTAGAAATTGCAGGCGGTGTGAGAAACGGACATAAACTTAAAGCGGTTATTCCAGGTGGCACATCTATGCCCATTTTGCCGGCTGATATCATCATGGAAACCGACATGGATTTTGATTCGGTTCAAAAAGCCGGTTCACTGTTAGGCACAGCCGCAGTCGTTGTGATGGATGAAACCACCTGTATGGTCGATGCACTGTTAAATATCACAGGTTTTTACTCAGAAGAATCTTGCGGACAATGTACACCGTGTCGTGAAGGCAGTGGCTGGGTTGAGCGATTGTTACATAAAATTGAACACGGGCAGGGCACCCCTGAAGATTTAGCCAACTTGGAACGTGTTGCAAACAATATTGCAGGCCGTACCATTTGTGCATTAGGCGAATCTGTTGCATGGCCAGTTGGGAGCTTTATAAAGCACTTTCGTGAAGAGTTTGAATATCACGTCAAACATAAAAAATGTATGGTGGCAGGCGCATGATTACAGTTGAAATTGACGGTAAAAAATTAGAAGTACAAGAAGGCACATCCATTATTGAAGCGGCTGAAAATGCAGGCATCTGGATCCCACGTTTTTGTTACCACAAAAAACTTTCTGTCGCGGCAAACTGCCGTATGTGTTTAGTGGAAGTTGAAAAAGCCCCTAAGCCTATGGCTGCGTGTGCAACGCCGGTTAATGAAGGCATGCGCATTTTCACGACCTCTGAAAAAGCGTTAGCCGCACAAAAAATTGTGATGGAATTCTTATTAATTAATCACCCTTTAGATTGCCCGATCTGCGATCAAGGTGGTGAGTGTGAATTGCAAGACATCGCTATGGGTTACGGTCGTGGCATTTCCAAATACTCACAAGGCAAACGTTCCGTTGAAGATGAAGATTTAGGCCCGTTAATTGCAACTGATATGACACGCTGCATTCATTGCACGCGTTGCGTACGTTTTGGCTCTGAAGTGGCTGGCGTGCGTGAAATGGGTATGACAGGTCGCGGTGAGCATGGTCGAATCGGCACCTATATTAAGCATACTATGTCACACGAAATGTCTGGCAATATTATCGACTTATGCCCCGTTGGCGCGTTAACCTCCAAACCCAATCGTTTTGAAGGGCGTTCGTGGGAGTTTGATCAAATGGCCAGCGTTGCGTCGCATGATTGCGTAGGTTCCAATACGTTTATTCACAGCTTGCGTCACGAAGCGATGCGTGTTGTTCCACGAGATAATGAAAATATTAACGAAGTGTGGTTATCTGACCGCGATCGTTTTAGTTATGAAGGTGTGAAAAGTCATCACCGTTTGCACGAACCACGCATTAAGAAAAATGGTGAATGGCAAGTGGTTTCTTGGCATGAAGCGATGGCGTTTGCCGCAGAAGGCTTGCGTACCGCCAGTGAAAAGTGGGGCGCAGATCAAGTGGGTGCTTTAGCGTCACCTAATAGCACCTTAGAAGAATTTTATTTATTGAGTCGATTGATGAGAGGCGTAGGCTCTAATCATATTGATCATCGTTTACGTGAGTCTGATTTTTCAGATCAAACATTGCGTGGGGCTTTCCCAGGCATTGCAGGTTCATTAAATGACATTAACCAACAAAATGCGATATTGGTTTTAGGTTCTGATCTACGACGTGAAGTGCCTATCGTAGCGCACAGGGTCAGACAAGCTAACAAGAATGGCGCGCCAGTGATGGCCGTTAATATGATAGACCATGATTTAAATGTTGATCTAGCTGAAAATATTGTGGCGTCTCCTGATGACTTCGTTCAACAGTTATCGGGCATTGCCGATGCGTTGAATGGCAAAGGTGAACCTACCTCCGAACAAAAAGCGATCGCCGATACATTAAAAGCGGCAGAAAAAGCCAATATCATCATTGGTCACGTTGCTTTGCATCATCCTAATGCTGTCGCGATTCGCGCATTAGCTAACGCTATTGCTGATTTATCAGGTGCCACGGTGAGTCATCTTACTGATGGCGCAAACAGTGCAGGAGCTTGGGTTGCAGGTGCAATTCCACACCGTGCAGCGGGTGGCGCAGCCATTGAGACGGCTGGTTTAAATTATTTAGAAATGATCGACAATCCATTGCATGCTTATATCGTTATGGGCATCTCCCCTGATTTTGATACGGCACACCCTGTGAAAGCGCGTGCGGCATTGAATAAAGCGGATTTTGTGGTGTCAATCTCATCCTTCACCAGTGACATATTGTCAGAAAGTGATGCAATTTATGAAACAGCCGATGTAATTTTACCGATGGTACCGTCTGCTGAAACCTCTGGCACGTTTGTGAATGCCACCGGCAATTGGCAACAATTCCAAGGCGCATTAAAGCCTCAAGGCGAAGCACGTCCGGGTTGGAAAATTTTACGTGTATTAGCAAACTTCTTAAAACTTAAAGATTTCGAATACACTTCATCTGACGAAGTGCTCGATGCTGTAAAAGCAGCGGTAGAGGCCAATGATCTGATGAGCAGAGTGGAAAAATCACTCGTCCTGACGAGTTTGCCTGCAACAACCTCAGGTATTGCTAAAGTGACTCAAGTGCCTTTATATCGTGCTGATCAATTGGTCAGACATGCGCCTGCGTTGCAGCATCAATTAGATGAATCTCATCGCAGTGCTCGACTCAATACGCGCACAGCTAAGTTGCTGAAGCTTGCTAGCGGCGATAGAGCAGTGATTCAAGATGCAGACGAAAGTTATGTGTTGCCTGTCATGATTGATGACAAAGTGTCTGATAATGCGGTGGCTTTATCAGCCGCGATGGTTGGCACGAAAACAATGAGCGATTTCTTTGGACCTATAACTGTAACAAAAGGGTAGACAGGATGGATGCGATTCTGGCATTAGTGTGGACAGTCATCAAAATCACAGTGATCGTGCTGCCGTTGCTGTTGGTGGTTGCCTATACAACATACGCTGAAAGAAAAGTGATTGGTTTTATGCAAGTGCGCGTAGGCCCGAACCGCGTAGGCTATTTTGGTTTACTTCAACCGATTGCTGATCTGGTAAAACTATTAAATAAAGAAATTATTCGACCAACCATGGCGAATAAGCTTTTATTTTTAATAGCACCCGTGATTAGTGTGACTACGGCTTTAGTGGCGTGGGCTGTTATTCCTTTTGATGATTACTTGGTCCTCGCTAATATTAATGCGGGTTTGCTTTACATTTTTGCGATCACCTCATTAAGCGCCTATGGCGTATTGATTGCGGGTTGGGCATCGAACTCAAAATATGCCTTGCTTGGCGCGTTGCGCTCAGCCGCTCAAAGCATTTCGTATGAAATTGCGATGGGGTTTGCATTGGTTGGCGTTATGATGGCAGCCGATTCTGTTAACATTCGTGAAATTGTATTGGCCCAAAGCGGTGGGTTCTTTCACTGGTACTGGCTCCCGCTATTGCCTTTATTCATGGTTTTTTGGATTTCTGCCTTAGCTGAAACTAATCGTGCTCCGTTTGACGTTGCAGAAGGTGAGTCTGAAATCGTCGCGGGTTTTCATGTTGAATACTCAGGGATGACGTTTGGTTTGTTTTTCTTGGCTGAATATATGGCGATGGTGTTGATCTCAGTATTGTGCGCGCTTTTATTCTGGGGCGGTTGGTTATCACCGTTTCAAGGCGTTGCTCATTTGGATGCATTTTTTGCATTTGTGCCAGGTATCGTCTGGCTTGTATTAAAATCAGGTTTCTTTCTGTTTGCATACTTGTGGTTCCGCGCGACTTTCCCGCGTTACCGTTATGATCAAATTATGCAATTAGGATGGAAAGTTTTGATTCCGATTACGATTGTGTGGATTGCCGTGTTGGCAATTGCGATTCAATGTCAAATAAGGCCATGGTTCTAAAAATGAAGATAGGCAAGAGATTAGTTAAGACACTAAAAACATTCACGTTGTGGGATTTGTTGAAAGGGTTGCGTCTAACAGGGAGTTACTTTGTTAAACGTAAGTTTACACTCCAATACCCTGAAGAAAAAACACCTATATCTAACCGTTTTCGTGGTTTACACGCATTGCGTCGCTATCCCAATGGTGAAGAACGATGTATCGCTTGTAAATTGTGTGAAGCAGTTTGCCCAGCATTGGCAATCACCATTGATTCTGAACCACGTGATGATGGTTCGCGTCGTACGACCCGTTACGACATCGATTTGTTCAAGTGCGTTTATTGTGGCTTATGTGAAGAAGCATGCCCGGTAGACTCCATTGTATTGACGCCGGCACTCGAATATCATTTTGAACGCCGTGGCCCGAATGTGATTACAAAAGCGGAATTGTTAGCGATTGGAGATAAGTATGAATCTCAATTAGCGCAAGACCGTGAACAGGATAGCTCTTATAGATAGGTTAGGGTGTCTTTAAGACCCTCACCCGCCAGCGTTGCTGGCACCCTCTCCCACAAGTGGGAGAGGGAAGTAATGAAAGTTGATGAATTTAGAGGTTTTCATGGATTTAGTGCAAAGTGTTTTTTATATCTGCTCTGCGATGGTGATCGTATTTGCGTTTATGGTGATTATCTCGGCTAACCCCGTGCGCGGCGCATTATTCTTAGTCGCTACGTTTTTGGCAAGCTCCGTTATTTGGATTTTGCTTGAAGCTGAATTCTTAGGCTTGATCTTAGTTTTAGTTTATGTGGGCGCCGTCATGACCTTATTCTTATTTGTCGTGATGATGCTGAACATTGATGTTGTGCCTTTAAAAGAAACCTTAGTTAAATACGTGCCTGTTGCTTTGTTGGTGATTGTTGCCATTTTAGCAATGTTGATTAGTGTGGTGGGTCCTTCCCATTTTGGCTCAATGCCTCAGCCTGCGATGCACGCAGCTGATTATAGCAACACGAAAGCCTTAGGTATGTTGTTGTACACCCAGTTTGCTTATCCGTTTGAAGTCGCGGGTGTGATTTTATTGGTTGCGATCATTGCGTCAATCACCTTGGCGTTTCGTGGTCGAGTTAATCGTAAAAGTCAAAGACCGTCTGATCAGGTTAACGTTAATCCTAAAGACCGTGTGCGTGTTATTAAAATGCCTTCGGAGAAAAAAATATGATCGCTTTATCCGATTACCTTATTGTTGCTGCTATCTTGTTCAGCATATCGATGGCAGGACTCATCATTAATCGTAAAAATGTCATCACATTATTGATGTGCATTGAGTTGATGTTGTTATCTGTTAACTTAAACTTCCTCGCGTTTTCGCATTTTTTAGGTGATTCGCTAGGGGAAGTGTTTGTCTTTTTCATTTTGACGGTAGCGGCAGCTGAAGCGGCTATTGGTTTGGCGATTATTATTGTCTTGTTCCGTAACCGTGGAACGATCGACGTTGAAGCATTGAATGCATTAAAAGGGTAGGGGTTGTTTTGGATAAATTACATATACTGATTCCGATCATCATCTTGGCGCCGTTAGTCGGCTCAATCATGGCAGGTGTTTTTCGTCACCAGTTAGGTGCGCGTGGGGCGCATGCCGTGACGATTACGGGTATCAGTCTTTCTTTTATTACCTCGATGGTTGTGGCTAAGAGCTTTGTCTTTGGCAACGCCGAAGCTGTTGATATTGTTTTTTATCAATGGGTAGCTTCTGGCGCATTTAATTTTCACGTTGGCGTATTGGTTGATCATTTGAGTTCAATGATGCTGATGTTTGTCACATTCGTTTCCTTGATGGTGCATATATACAGTATGGGGTACATGCAGAAAGACCCAGGCTATCAACGTTTTTTCAGTTACGTCTCTTTATTCACCTTTGCGATGTTAGTACTCGTTTTGTCTGACAACTTGATGTTGCTCTTTTTTGGTTGGGAAGGCGTGGGCTTAGTGTCATACCTCTTAATCGGATTTTGGTTTAACAGACCGTCTGCAGTTGCCGGAAGTTTAAAAGCGTTTTTGGTTAATCGGGTAGGGGATGTGGGTTTCTTGTTAGGCATCGCGATGATCCTCATGTATTTCGGCACACTTAATTATGAATCCATATTCCCAAATGTGACAGCCGTACAAAACTTAACAATTGAAGTGATTCCAGGATTCCATTGGAACGTGGCAACCTTGATGTGTTTATTGCTGTTGATTGGTGCGATGGGTAAATCAGCCCAAGTGCCGTTACACGTTTGGTTACCTGAATCAATGGAAGGTCCTACGCCAATTTCAGCGTTGATTCACGCTGCAACCATGGTGACAGCGGGTATCTACCTGATCTCACGGATGTCCCCATTGTTTGAATTATCAGCAACCGCGTTGAGCGTTGTTTTGGTAGTCGGTGCAACCACGTGTTTATTCATGGGGATCTTAGGTGTCTTTCAATATGACATAAAACGCGTCATCGCCTATTCAACCTTATCTCAATTGGGTTACATGATCGCAGCCTGTGGTGCGTCCGCATTTTCTGCCGGTATGTTTCATTTGTTCACACACGCGTGCTTTAAAGCGCTATTATTCTTGGCAGCGGGTTCTGTGATTATTGGTATGCATCACGAGCAAGACATGCGCAAGATGGGTGGTTTGCGAAAATACATGCCGATTACTTACGTCACATTTTTGATTGGTGCATTGTCGCTAGCCGCAATCCCGCCATTTTCAGGCTTTTATTCAAAAGACTCCATCATTCAACTCGTTGGCGAATCAACAATTGCAGGTTCGAACTATGCGTATTTCTGTGTGGTTGCCGGCGCGTTCGTGACAGCGCTCTACACATTCCGCGCATTTTTCTTAACCTTCCACACACGTGAACGTATGGATGAGGATACCCGCAGACATTTGAAAGAGTCACCGTGGTCAGTCACCATTCCGCTCATAATCTTAGCCGTGCCGAGTGCAATTTTAGGTTATT
The DNA here is from genome assembly GCA_002469885.1 of Legionellales bacterium UBA7366. GTDB lineage: Bacteria > Pseudomonadota > Gammaproteobacteria > UBA7366 > UBA7366 > UBA7366. The sequence continues at coordinate 26,060 of DKOI01000131.1, forward strand.
TCATGATGAAGCCTATGTTGATTAATGATCCAACCGTGTTGGGCGCTTCAATTGTAGTGTCTAAACACCTGGATGTGATTGCACAGTGGCGTGAACATTTTGAAGGTTTGATTCCAATGATAGTTGAATCTTTCCACTCATTACCCTGTTGGTTGGCTTTGGGCGGAATATTCGTTGCCTGGATAATGTGTGCCAAAAATCCAGAGTGGTCAGAGAGCTTGAAGAAGCGCTTCTCCTTTGCCCATATGATTATGTTAAAAAAATACGGCTTCGATGATTTCAACGATCTTGTTTTAGTGCGCGGTACACTGGGGTTGGCACGCATTTTATTTCAGCAAGGTGATACACGAATTATCGACGGCTGGGTTGTCAATGGCATTGGCCGATTGATTAATTGGTTCTCGTTTGTAACACGCAAACTACAAACGGGTTATTTGTACCATTATGCTTTTTCCATGGTGATTGGCCTTTTGGTTTTCTTGGGGTGGTTGACGGTAGGATTATAAATAGATGTTTGAAAACTGGCCTTTACTAAGTATACAAATCTGGATGCCAATGATCGGTGCGATCTTGGTGCTATTCACAGGTGGGGATGAGAATAAACACATTGCGCGAGGCATTGCTGTGGGAACAGCTGTGTTAGCCATTATATTCTGTATTCCATTATATATGAATTTCGATGTGACCACCTACGCGATGCAGTTCACTGAAAATGTGAGTTGGGTATCGGCTTATAATGTTAATTATGCCTTGGGTGTTGATGGTATTTCCGTGTCGTTGATCTTGTTGACAACGTTTACAACTTTAATTGTTATCTTAGCGGCATGTACCGCAATTAAAGACCGTGTTGCACAATATATGGCGCTCTTTTTAATCATGCACGGCATGTTGGTTGGTGTGTTTGCAGCAACTGATGCAGTCTTGTTTTACGTATTTTGGGAAGCAACGCTTATTCCAATGTATTTAAGCATTGGTATGTGGGGTGGTAGCAACCGTTCATACGCATCGATTAAGTTTTTCCTTTACACCTTTTTCGGTTCAGTCTTGATGTTGGTGGCGATGTTATACTTAGGTATGCACGTAGGCAGTTTTGCGATTGAAGACCTTTACTTTAATGACCTTGGGTTGAACATCCAAATCTTAATCTTTATTGCCTTTTTCTTTGCGTTTGCTGTGAAGGTACCGATGTGGCCCGTGCACACTTGGCTGCCTGATGCACACACCGAAGCGCCAGCGGGTGGTTCTGTTGTTTTGGCTGCGTTGATGTTGAAAATGGGTATTTACGGTTTTTTACGATTCAGCATGCCGATCACGCCGCTTGCGAGTCAATACCTTGATTACGTTATGATCGTGTTGTCGTTGATTGCGATCATTTATATTGGTCTTGTGGCGCTTGCTCAAACTGACATGAAGCGTTTAATTGCCTACTCTTCTATTTCGCACATGGGTATCGCAACCTTGGGTTGTTTTATGGTGTATGTGATTATCGGTAACACCGGCAATTATGAAGATGCGTTCATGAGTATTGAAGGAGCGACAGTTCAAATGGTTGCCCACGCCTTTGGTTCTGGTGCAATGTTCTTAGGTATTGGCTTTATGTATGATCGGATGCATACGCGTTTGATCGGTGATTTTGGTGGCATTGCGTCTAAGATGCCAGCCTTTGCGGCATTCTTCATGTTGTTTGCGATGACCAACGTGGGTTTACCGGGCACATCAGGTTTTGTCGGTGAGTTCATGGTGATCTTGAGTGCATTTCAAGGAAGCCCTTGGATTGCACTGTTGGCAGCAACAACCTTGATCCTGGGCGCCGCTTACACATTGTGGATGTACGCACGCGTATTTTTCGGAAAAGTGACCAGTGATAAAGTGAAGCGTACCAATGATATTCAAGGCGTGGAGTGGTTAACCTACTCGTTATTAGCCGCCGGTGTATTGATATTAGGTTTGTATCCTGAGTGCATGTTGCGTTTGTTGCACTCAACCGTAAGACATTTATTAACACAAAGTTTGCAATTCTCATTGCCAATGTGAGTATAGGAAAAATAAGCGATGTTTGAAACCCCACAATTTAGTGCCGCCTTACCCGAAATTTTTCTATTAGGGTTAACCTGTACGGTATTGTTCGTTGACATTTTTATGACAGCGCGCACACGGATTATCACTTACAGTTTGACGCAATTGTCGTTGATAGTATTGTTTGTGATAACGTTGATGACCTTTGCTTGGGATCCAATCCTCACGTTTAGCGGTAATTACATCGCTGACTCATTTTCATCGTTGACGAAGTTGGTGATGATAATGCTGACCTTCTTTGTGTTCGTTTATTCACGCTCATATATTAAATGTCGCAATATTACGGGTGGCGAATATTACATTTTAGGCTTGTTTTCATTGCTTGGTATGATGGTGATGGTGTCATCTCACAGTTTCATCAGTTTATATTTAGGAACGGAGTTATTATCGTTGCCTTTATATGCAATGGTTGCATTGCGACGTGAGTCTGCGTTGTCGAGTGAAGCGTCTTTAAAATATTTTGTGACGGGTGCGATTGCATCGGGCATGTTGTTGTATGGCTTGTCTTTGTTATACGGTGCGACCGGCAGTTTGGAATTAACTGCAGTCTCTGAGCATTTAGTAGCGACAGATAAAGTGGCAATTTTCGGGATGGTGTTCGTTGTGACGGGGCTGCTCTTTAAGTTGGGCGCGGTACCGTTTCACATGTGGGTGCCTGACGTTTATCATGGCGCGCCATCGACAGTGACTGCCTTTATTACCGGTGCACCTAAGATTGCGGCATTGGCTATTATGTACCGTTTGTTAGTGCAGGGTATGCCATCCTTAATGGACAGTTGGCAGCAGTTGTTAATTGTTGTTGCTATTTTATCGATGTTTTTCGGAAACCTACTTGCGATTGCTCAGGCGAACGTTAAGCGGATGTTTGCGTATTCGTCGATTGCCCACATGGGTTATATGTTGTTAGGTGTGATTGCGGCAACGCCTGAAGGGTATGCGGCTGCATTGTTATACGGCATTGTTTATGCAGTGATGGCCGTTGGCGGATTTGCTGTCATTTCTATGTTAAGTAAAGTAGGTTTTGAAGCAGAATATCTAGATGACTTTCGTGGGTTGAATGCGCGTCATCCTTGGTTAGCCTTTATATTATTATTGTGCTTATTTTCCATGGCGGGTGTGCCACCGGTGTTTGGCTTCTTTGCGAAGCTAGGTGTGATTGAAGCGTTAATCAGCGTGCATTATGTTTGGTTAGCCGCGGTTGCATTAATTTTTGCGATCATTGGTGCTTACTATTACTTGCGTCTAGTGAAGATCATGTATTTTGAAGAGCCTTCCAAGATGTCGAAGATTCGTCCTGCAAAAGATGCGCTTATCGCGGTCTCTATAAACGGATTAGCATTATTGGTCTTCGGTATTTTCCCGAGCCAGTGGATTACATTAACACGCACAATTTTTGGTGCGTAATGACAATTCGTTCCAAGGCGTATGATCCTGTATAATTATAATGTTCCGAAATATTATAATTAATCGAGGATAAGGAAAAATGCAAAGTCCAAGTAATAACTTCTTTTCATCATCTAGGAAGGTATCAAATACAATTCCATCACCGTTAAGGTTGTTGAAAACATTCTTTTGGTTTGCGGCGGTAACAGCGTCAGACGAATGTGTGAATAAGGTTTCAAGAGTAGACGGTTCACCTGAAAACTTATTGCTAAAATTGCATTGCTGTACAGGCGGCGATGGTTTCTTTGATGCAACCTATTACGGTACAGTTCAAGGTGTTTTTCAAGGTTCCGATGAATTGCTTCCTGAGCTTTGTCAATTGGCAGAGCAGGATGGTGAATCTCTAGTGACGCATGGTGCGAGCTGGGTACGTATTTGGGAATCACCAGGAGTGAGCGTTGAAACTATACAAGCAATCAGGCAAATCAGAGGTAACTTACAGCAGTATTTCAAATCAACGGGTATTATTGAAATCACTTTCTTTTGTGCTGAGCTCGATAAGTTAGCCAGGCATATAGAAAATGGTGAAGCAGCGGCTTTAAAAAGCGACTTTACATACGCTGGCATTAATTATATTCCAGGTAAATCTCCTGCTGAATATGCTCAAGACTTACGGTCTGCAGCTCAGGCAAGGCGAGATGAGGCTAATCAATATTTTGCATCTCCTGAGTTTAAAAAGCAGTTTTCCGAGGGGCTTGCTTCGAGAATGAAAGATTCTCTGAATGAGCATTTCAAAGATAAAGTGATAAAGTTCTCGAGCGAAGGCGGAGCGCTAAAGTTTGACAACGAAGATGAAGAGCCTGCGAAGCCTTCTGCGCGCAATAGTTATTAAAAATTCGCTATTTTGGACCCCGGGTAATGTGTGTGCTTCTCACACTCACCCCGGGGCGCATTTTTATTGAGATTGGCTTCGAATGAATCCACGTCTTGGTATTTCCAGTGTGCTCGACACTTCTGCACTTTTTCGCTCTGAAGAAGATGGGTGCAGTGATGTGTCAAATAGTAGTGGGGTTTTTGAGATTAGATTTCGTTTTTCCCATTTGGATAACTCTTTGCTGTAATCGATTTTTAAAGAGGCGGGTAGCCCTTTCGATTTTTTTGTTATTTTCTTGAGTGTGCAAACAGCCTGTTCACAGAGAAAAGGAAGGTCTTTCTTTCTGGTTTTTTCGCCAAGTTCTGTGGGGGTTTTCCAGCGTTCATAATTTAGCTCATATCTTGCTAGCCAAGATTTAATTTCTGTCAAGGCAGATTTGACCTCTTCAGGCGACACCGGTGAGATTTCTTCTTTCTTTTCTTCCCCGTTTTCACCCCCGGAAATGTGAGTTTACGGCAAGCCTGTGTGACAAGGCCTAACCTTATAAAGTAAACTTAACATCTCACCTAAATAGAAACATAAAATGT
>DKOI01000044.1 GCA_002469885.1 Legionellales bacterium UBA7366
AAAACTAACTACCTCATATTAATTCAATCAATCGACAACACCGACAAGCCAACCCCAACAATCCCAACACCCATCATGTATTGATAGAACGTCACAGCATGACCTAGCAATAGCTCTCCGTCTTTCAAGGTATGCGCAATACTGCTGCCAACAATGAGCGCGAGAATGGGTAAGAGGATCGACCTCGTTGATGATTTTAACACCTGAAGGGCTGCGAAGATACACATCCCCGTGCCCATGTAAGGCTGATATTCTTCAAGTACCGTACCTTGTACTTCGGTGTAGATGTAATACATGGCAAACATTGCCAAGCCAATCGCAATAATGTTACCAACAATGGGCCTGACGGATAACATCGCGCGTACACGCTCAAAGACAATATCAAAGAACTGCGCCCTTTTACATTTCGTTCCAAGCACTTTATCGGTGTCGGGCATCTGCATCGCGCCCTCAAATTCGCTTGGTGTATTAACTGCCTTCTGCGTAATATCGGCAAGCTCTTGCTTAAGCTTTTCTAGCGCCGCTTTCTTATTCATCTCCTTAATCTGAGATTTAACGCTTTCAATCTCATGCTCATGAGATATACCAACATCATCCATTATCTTTATCTCCATAATTCATAAATGCCGCTTCACCCTTACACTGAAACAATCGATAACTTGCTTCATCACTTTCTAAGTGATTCACAGCATAAAGCATCGCGCCCAGTATCACGTCTTTTGGGTATTGATTCAACTTGGCTTTTATGATTAAGCCACCAAATTCAATTTTACGTCGCGTATCACGCTTACGCTCTTTCACTTTCTCAAGCGCGTACTGTCGCTCCAAGCGCGCGAGAGTTTTCTGTTTAGAAATAATTGCTTTGCTACTATTCACTTAATTCTCTCGCCTGAATATTTTCAAAAAACCGATTAAGCGTTATTTTGTCAAATTGATCCAGCCCATGCTTTAACGCTAACGCACCAATATCAAGCTTGCGCTTCTCTTGCAACTTATTCAGTGCTTGTTTCGCTGATTCAATTTTCATAAGCAATCGCCTTTCTTTTTCAGAAAATAAAACTCTCTCACCCATAAAGTTATTCCTCACCCAAGAAACCAAAAGAAATATCATATCACGCAACAAAACAAAAATGTGTCCACACTTTCATGAATCTCTGCAATTATGCTAAAGTGTGGACAAACGAAATCCCTTTTTGAGCGAAAGCGAAAAAGTCTAAGGGCGCAATATACATTGCGTTGCAATGTTTGCTAGACTACCGATATGGCAATAGCATTCGCACGAATAAATATTCATACTCGCAGTCAAGGTCACAGTGCCGTGGCAGGAGCCGCGTATCGCGCAGGCCAAACACTTTATGACGAGCGCACCGGTGAAACGCATAGCTATGATGACCGTGACGATGTCAAACACTCAGAAATTTTACTGCCTGAGGGAGCAACTGACAGATTTAAAGATCACGAAACGCTTTGGAATGAAGTAGAACGCTGTGAGAAACGAAAAGATTCCCAGCTTGCTAAGGATGTGATTCTCGCCTTGGCGAAAGAAGCTGATCTCAAGCAACAAGTTGCCATAGCTAAAGCTTTTGCTAACGAACACTTTGTTTCAAAAGGCCTAGTAGCAGATTTGGCGATTCACGATCATGGTGATGGGAACCCACATGCGCATCTGTATATCACGCTACGGCGCCTTGAGGGCGATCGTTTTAGTAAATATAAAGCACGTGACTTAAATCCTAGCTTTGCCAACGGTAAAAGTGGGCAAGGATTTGTGAGCGAACAAGATGCTTTTGGAGAAAAGTGGCGAGACTTTCAGAGCGATTACTTCAAAGAGCACGGTTTGGATATTACCGTCGATGAAAACCTGCTCTTCTCACAACGTCATACTGGCAGACTGAATAACGGCGAAGCCAGCTACCTCAAAGCCGAGAACGATCTCAAAAAAGCCGCGGCAAGAGACGTCATCATGAATGATCCTGATTACCTGCTAGGTACAATTACCGCTCGCCATGCTGTCTTCACTGAGAAGCAACTCGCAAGCATTGTCTTTAAAGCCACAGACTGCATGGAAGAATATCAACTCGCCTTTACCAAGCTTAAAGGCCACAAAGATATTTTACCACTAGGTGAAAAGAAAGGACTCATGCACTACACCACTCGCCAGTTTTTTGAAAAAGAAGCTAAGATGGCCAAGCAATCCGATACCCTCTCAAAACGCGTACTGCATAAAGCCTCACGTGAGCAGGTGAATCATATCGCACAGGACAAAGGCCTCACTGACGAGCAAACTATTGCCCTCAGACAAATGACACTGACGAAAGACTTAAACGTGCTAGTAGGCCGTGCAGGCACAGGTAAGTCGTACATGCTCGGCGCTGCCAATGCTGTTTGGCAAGATGCAGGGTATGATGTGATGGGCATCTCAGTTTCTGGCATTGCAACTAAAGGCCTCGCGGAATCTAGCAACATACCCTCCTACACCATGACGAGCTTTAAACAAAAGCTGAAATATGACCTCGTTCAGCTAGATGAAAAATCTATTTTAGTTGTCGATGAAGCCGGAATGATGGACTTGCACGATATGCTCATGCTCGTTGAACGCACCAAACGCGCAGGCGCAAAACTCGTCTTGGTTGGCGACCCTAACCAGCTCCAACCCATTGGCCCTGGCGCACCATTCCGAGTACTGGCTGAACGACATGGCTTTTCAGAACTGGCTGACATCTATAGACAAAAGGACAAGGGCGACAAAGACGCCTCACGCGCACTTGCTAAAGGCCAAGTAGAGCGCGCACTGACTCACTACAAAGACAAAGGCGCGCTTAAGTTCGAAGACACGCCAGGCAGCGCCATGAAGGCCCTCATTGCTGAGTGGAGCCCTAACAAAGACACCATCATTCTTGCACATCAGAACAAACACGTAGACAAGCTCAACCTGTTGGCACGAGAAGACTTAATCAAAAAAGGCGGCCTAGGCAAGGAGTCAATTAAAGTTGTCGTTACGCGCGAATTATCTAGCCCTGACGGCGTCTCGCGCACGAAGGAAACACGAGAGATTGACATCACCCAAGGCGAGCGCATCATGTTCCGCAAAAAAGACAAAAGCCTAGACGTCGTCAACGGCGATTTCGGGAACATCACGAAGATTGAAGGTGAGAAGCTGCACTGTCAATTTGACGATGGGCGCAAGGCAACATTCAATACAAAACAGTTTAATGAATTTGACTATGGTTATGCCGCTACCGTTCATAAATCACAAGGCATTACAAAAGAAAACGCTTTTGTTTTTATAGATGGTAAAGGTTGGGATAAGCACCTTGCTTATGTTGCCCTTACACGCCATAAAGATAGCGTCAAGCTATACACCAACAAAGAAACGTTTAAAACAACGAAAGACCTCTCCAAAACCCTAAGTCGTGGCACACCTAGCGACAGCACCCTTGACTGGGCGGTGAGCTTCTCAAAACGTCACGGGTTTAATAACCTAAAAATTACGGAGCGCGTAAAAGAACGACTCGCTCAATTTAAAAGCATTACTTTGCATGCAATGAAACAAAGGTCGCAAGCTATAGAAATACGCGGGCTTGATCGGTAATCGCTCACACCTTTTAGTGTTTTTACACTACTTTTAATTTGCGCAATTGCGAACAAAAAGACCAACACCACCCACACTTGCTACTTTATCGCTTGGAAAAACAGAAAAATTTACGATTCTAGCTTAGAGCGTAGCTGCCTTTTAGCGTCAGGCCTACATAACTCAACTTCAATTCACAAAATGTTACTTAAATCAATAAGAAATGGTATGCTTTGGCGTCAGTTATAAAACCAAGACTAGGCGTACAGCTATGATCCGCTGCCATCTAGCCCGCTTAATAGACAAATACAAGGCGTGCATTTTCTAGACTGCCAGAGCAAAGCCAGCTTATAGAGCAGTTAGTGACATCGAACAAAGGAATTAAGACAGGAAATCAAGCATGACAAGTAACCAACAACGTGCCGCCCTTCAACGCCAAATCTGGGCCATTGCCAACGATGTACGAGGCTCAGTGGACGGCTGGGATTTCAAACAATATGTCCTCGGCACCCTGTTTTACCGCTTCATCAGTGAAAACTTTGCCCTCTATATTGAAGCTGATGACGATAGTATTGATTACGCCGAGCTGGGAGATGAGGTTATCACGCCAGACATCAAAGACGATGCTATTAAAACCAAAGGTTACTTCATCTACCCCAGCCAGCTGTTTGCCAATGTTGCTAAAAACGCCAACAGCAACGAAAGCCTAAACACCGATTTGGCCGCCATCTTTGCCGCTATTGAAGCCTCGGCCAGTGGCTACCCTTCCGAAGGCGACATCAAAGGTCTGTTTGCTGATTTTGATACCACCAGTAACCGACTCGGTAATACCGTTAAAGACAAAAACCTGCGTTTAGCTCACGTACTTAAAGGAGTAGCAGGGTTAGATTTTGGTGACTTCCACGGCAACCAAATTGACCTGTTCGGCGATGCTTATGAATTCCTGATCTCCAACTATGCCGCCAACGCTGGTAAATCCGGTGGTGAATTCTTCACCCCGCAGCATGTCTCCAAGTTGATTGCCCAACTCGCCATGCACAAGCAAACTAACGTCAATAAAATTTATGACCCGGCCGCCGGTTCCGGCTCGCTGCTATTGCAAGCCAAAAAACACTTCGACGCCCACATTATTGAAGAGGGCTTCTTCGGTCAGGAAATCAACCACACCACTTACAACCTGGCACGAATGAACATGTTTTTGCACAACATCAACTACAACAAGTTCAATATGCAGCTGGGTAATACCTTATTAGACCCGCACTTTCTTGATGACAAACCCTTTGATGCCATCGTCTCCAACCCGCCTTATTCGGTAAAATGGATAGGCAGTGATGACCCAACCTTAATTAACGACGACCGGTTTGCTCCCGCCGGCGTGCTCGCGCCCAAATCAAAAGCCGACTTTGCTTTTGTGCTGCATGCTCTCAGCTATCTTTCCAGCAAAGGCCGCGCGGCGATAGTCTGCTTCCCCGGTATTTTTTACCGTGGCGGTGCCGAGCAGAAAATCCGTAAATATTTGGTAGATAATAACTATGTTGAAACCGTCATTTCACTCGCACCTAATCTGTTTTTTGGCACCACCATTGCCGTGACTATTTTGGTACTGTCTAAACACAAAACCGACACCAACACCCAGTTTATTGATGCCAGCGCTCTATTTAAAAAAGAAACGAACACCAATACGCTTACCCATGACCACATCGAACAGATCATGCAGGTGTTCGATAGCAAAGCCAATATGGAACACTTCGCTCAATCCATACCGCTTGAGAAGGTTGTCGCTAACGATTACAACCTGTCGGTGAGCAGCTATGTGGAAGCCAAAGACAATCGCGAAATTACCGACATTACAACGCTCAATGCCGAGTTAAAAACCACTGTTGCTAAGATCGACCAGCTTCGCAAAGATATTGATGCGATTATGGCGGAGATTGAGGGCAAGGAGTTGAAAGCATGAGCAACATGAGCTTTTTAGAAAAACTGCTGGATGGTGTTAAGGTGGAGTGGAAGGCTTTGGGAGGTATAACCACACTGAAACGCGGTCGTGTCATGTCAAAAGGCTATTTGATTGATAATGCCGGAGACCTCCCCGTATATAGCTCTCAAACTGTAAATAATGGAATGATAGGAAGAATCGATACTTTCGATTTTGATGGGGAGTATATCACTTGGACTACTGACGGAGCCAATGCTGGCACAGTCTTTTATCGAACTGGAAAGTTCTCAATTACGAACGTTTGCGGATCAATAAAAATCAATAATGAATCGAGACTGAACTACAAATTTTTGTTTTATTGGCTATCAATTGAAGCAAAGAAGCACGTTTACTCTGGCATGGGCAATCCAAAATTGATGAGCCATCAGGTTGAAAAGGTCCAAATCCCCATCCCCTGCCCGGATAACCCAAAAAAATCGCTAGAAATTCAAGCCGAAATCGTCCGCATTCTCGATACCTTCACCGAGCTGACCGCCGAGCTGACCGCCGAGCTGACCGCCGAGCTTAATGCCCGCAAAAAACAATACAACTACTATCGCGATCAGTTGTTGAGTTTTGAAGATGGGGAAGTGGAGTGCAAAACGTTGGGTGAGATATCACGTGTATTTTCTGCGTCGCGAGTTCACAAAAATGAATGGGCTACATCAGGAGTTCCATTTTATAGAACGAGTGATGTGATTTCTATATTCAATGGTGTAAAAAATTCTCGTGATGAAGCGTTCATTTCAAAAGAGTTATATGAAACATTGTCATTGAAATCTGGAAAAATCCAAAAGGATGATATTTTAGTAACTGGTGGCGGAACTATTGGCATTCCATATATAGCGCGAACTGATGAACCTTTATATTTTAAAGATGCCGATTTGTTATGTATCAAGAAATCAGAAATCCTTAATAGCAAGTTCTTATATCATTATTTCTTGTCTACAAAGTTTAGAATATATTTGGAAAAAATTACGCATAATTCAACCATCGCACACTATACAATTTCACAAATTAAAAAAACACCTGTTCCAGTACCTCCTCTCGAAGAACAAGCCCGCATCGTCACCATCTTAGACAAATTCGACGCTTTAACCAAATCAATCACCGAAGGCTTGCCACGCGAAATTGCATTACGCCAAAAGCAATATGAATACTACCGCGACTTGCTGTTGAGCTTTCCAAGCCAGAATCAGAGGTAGCAGCCTGATATGAACAAGACACTAACGGAAATCGCAGAGTAGCTAAAGACTGAAGGAAGAACATCATGGCTGATTACACAAAACCCATCGCCGAATCGAACAACTTTATCGTTCTGGATAAATACACCCAAGAATGGAAAATGGCCGAGAGCTACCAAAGCGAAGGTGATCTTGAGCGGGAACTGATTCAGGATTTACAAAACCAGGGCTATGAATATCTGCCTGACCTAAATAATCCAGAGGCTATGCTAGCCAATGTACGCGTGCAATTGCAAACGCTGAATCATGTGCAGTTTACCGATGGTGAGTGGCGGCGTTTTGTGGAAACCTACCTCGATAAACCTAACGATACCATTGTGGATAAAACCCGTAAAATCCACGATGACTATATACACGACTTCGTCTTTGACGATGGCCGCATTAAAAACATTTACCTACTAGATAAAAACAACATCACCCGCAACAAAACTCAGGTGATCAAGCAATTTGAACAAACCGGCAGCCACGCCAACCGTTATGATGTGACTATTCTGGTCAACGGTTTACCGCTGGTGCAAATTGAGCTGAAAAAGCGTGGTGTCGCCATTCGTGAAGCCTTTAACCAGGTGCATCGTTACAGCAAGGAGAGCTTTAACAGCGAGGATTCTCTGTATAAGTACTTGCAGTTGTTTGTCATCTCTAACGGCACCGATAGCCGCTATTTTGCCAATACCACACAGCGCAACAAAAACAGTTTCGACTTCACCATGCACTGGGCGAAGGCCGATAACAGCTTGATTAAGGACCTAAAAGACTTTACTGCTACTTTCTTCCAGAAAAACACCCTGCTGAATGTGTTGCTGCATTATTCGGTGTTTGATGTGAGTGATACACTACTTGTTATGCGCCCCTACCAAATTGCTGCCACCGAGCGTATTTTGTGGAAGGTAAAAAGCACTTTTGAGGCAAAAAACTGGAGCAACCCGGAAAGCGGCGGTTTTATTTGGCATACCACCGGCTCGGGGAAAACCTTAACCAGCTTTAAAGCGGCGCGTTTGGCTACAGAACTGGCGTTTGTCGACAATGTGTTTTTTGTGGTGGACCGAAAAGACCTTGATTACCAGACGATGAAAGAATATCAGCGGTTTTCACCCGACAGTGTGAACGGCTCAGACAGCACTGCAGGTTTAAAGCGCAATCTGAGTAAAGATGATAACAAAATTATCGTCACCACCATTCAAAAACTCAACAACCTAATGAAAAACGAAGGTGATCTGCCCGTCTACAACAAGCAAGTGGTGTTTATTTTTGATGAATGTCACCGCAGCCAGTTTGGTGAAGCCCAGAAAAACCTGAACAAGAAATTCAAACGGTTCTATCAGTTTGGATTTACCGGCACGCCCATCTTCCCGCTAAACGCGCTAGGTGCGGAAACCACTGCCAGCGTATTTGGCCGTGAATTGCACTCCTACGTGATTACCGACGCGATACGCGATGAGAAAGTGCTGAAGTTCAAGGTGGACTATAACGATGTACGCCAGAAATTTAAGGCGATTGAAACTGAACAGGATGAGAAAAAACTTTCTGCCGCTGAAAACAAAGTAACCCTTCTGCACCCAGACCGTATTCGCGAAATTTCCCAGTACATTCTGAATAACTACCGCCAGAAGACACACCGACTGCATCCAAACGCCAAGGGCTTTAATGCCATGTTCGCCGTAAGCAGTGTAGATGCAGCCAAGCTCTATTATGAGTCGCTGAATAAGTTGCAGGCGGACCCTGCATATAAACACAAGGAAAAGCCGCTGAAAATCGCCACCATATTCTCCTTTGCTGCCAATGAAGAGCAGGATGCGCTGGGTGATATTCTAGATGAAAGCTTTGATGTCTCAGCTATGAATAGCAGTGCCAAAGAGTTTTTAAACGCAGCAATAGGCGATTACAACGCCTTCTTTAAAACTAACTTCAGTGTCGATAGCAACGGCTTTCAGAATTACTACCGTGATTTGGCCAAGCGGGTGAAAACAAAGGAAATTGATTTGCTTATAGTAGTGGGAATGTTCCTCACCGGCTTTGACGCCCCTAAGCTTAATACACTGTTTGTGGACAAAAACTTGCGTTACCACGGTTTGATGCAGGCCTTTTCTCGCACCAACCGCATTTATGACGCCACCAAAACGTTCGGTAATATTGTCACATTCCGAGATTTAGAAATGGCAACTGTGGATGCTATCACCCTATTTGGAGATAAAAACACCAAAAACGTGGTGCTAGAAAAAAGCTACAAGGAATACATGGAAGGCTTTACCGATGTGGTGACAGGTGTTGCCAGGCGCGGTTTCATGGATGTGGTAAGCGAGCTAGAGCAACGCTTTCCTGATCCGAGTGCCATTGAAAAAGAGTCCGATAAAAAAGACTTTGCAAAACTTTTTGGCGAATACCTTCGTATAGAGAACGCGCTGCAAAACTATGATGAGTTTGCTAGTCTCAAAGCCCTGCAAACCCTTGACATGAATGACCCCGAAGCCGTCGAAGCGTTTAAAGCAGAGCATTATTTGGACAATGAAAAACTGGCTGAGTTACAAACCATACGCCTGCCAGCCGAACGAAAAATTCAGGATTACCGATCTGGTTACAACGACATCTGCGATTGGCAGCGTCGAAAAAAATCAGCAGAAGAGAAAGAACAATCCACCATCGACTGGGATGACGTGGTGTTTGAGATAGACTTGCTGAAATCGCAAGAGATAAACCTTGATTATATTCTGGAACTGATTTTCGAACACAACAAAAAAATCAAAAGCAAAGCTGATTTGGTTGACGAAGTGCGCCGAGTGATCCGCGCCAGCCTTGGCAATCGCGCTAAAGAAAGCTTAGTAGTGGATTTCATTACTCAAACTGACCTGGATCAGATTGGCGATAAGTCCAGCGTGATCGAAGCATTCTTTTCGTTCGCCCAAGTTGAGCAACAACGAGAAGCAAATGAGTTGATCAATGCAGAAAGCCTAAATCCCGAAGAAGCCCGACGCTATATTACCTCCTCACTCAAACGGGAGTACGCCAGCGACGCAGGAACTGAGCTGAATACCATTCTTCCCAAGATGAGCCCGTTAAATCCGCAATACCTCGCCAAGAAACAGAGCGTGTTTCAAAAGATCGCTGCGTTTGTGGAGAAGTTTAAAGGTGTGGGCGGGAAGATTTAATCAATTGAAAAGCGGCCCCTATCATCAGGGTGCGCCACATTGATTGATTGTGATTGTGTGTTGATTAAAAATAATCTATCACCGTTTATCCCTCATCTCACCTTGTTCAATAAAACAGGCGCTCTTCCCTCCATTAAAACAATACAGTGGTTTTTATTTAACTGTGCAATCTCGCCTGGATTTAAAAGAGGCTGACCTTGATAGCTTGCATTATGGGACATATACCCACGTGAATGCTCAGAGCCTGAGTTGATTGTTCTAGAATGCACCTTTACCGTTTTATTGCCCAAACAATTTGATATATACTTCGCATCGTCAAGATCATTCAATGCAAAAACCACTTTCGCTTTTGCATTCAGGAATGCCTTTGAATCATACTGACCGTAAACAGAATAAATCTGCCCTAGATATTGCACCATCACGATGCATCTTATTCTGTAAGAGCGCATAAAGCTCATCGCAGCTTGTAGTTTTGGAATCTTTGCCATATTACCAAACTCATCCATCAGGGCTAACACAGGGATCGGCTCATCGCTCAAGTCGGGTTCTTTACGCGTCATAAGATCAGTTAACTGCGCCCAAAAAAGCGTAAGGATGGGTTGCAGGCGCTTTTGATCGCCCTCTGGGATATGAACGTACGCATTCATTTTATCTTTACGCAGGCGGCTTAAATCAAAGTCATTACCGCTAGTCGCTTCGCGCACCAAGGGGTCAACAAACAGCGTCATTCTCGAATGGAAATCTTTGACTATATTTTTCTGAGTTCGCTCGGCATCAGCGCCCAATAGTGAATTGGCATTTTGATAAAACACTTCACTCTGTATCTCGCCCTTCTCAACCTCAAATGCTAACCACTCACCAAAATCTTCACGCTTTGATAAATCATGGATCGCAGCTAATGTTGGCAACTCTTCCTGCTCGAACAAGTACAGCGCAAGCATAATAAACATATCTCGAGAAGACGTTGTCCAAAACCCGCCGTCAACACGCTCATTGGGAATCAAAGTTTCAGCGATCAACTGCAAATCACGAATCTGGTATTTGGGATAGGTACTGACATAAAAAAAGGGATTGTATTTGTGCGTGGTGATATCGCCACTAGCAGGAGCGAACAGATAGCAAGCCTGACTCAAGTGCTTTGTCCTAAACTCGGCCGTTAATCGCCATAGTTCGCCCTTAAGATCATTATAGACACCTGAACCTTGCCATGTCATCAAGTTTGGTATTGCAATTGATCGGGTCTTTCCCGCGCCCGTAGGGCCTACGACTAATACACTTTCAAAACCCGGTATCTTCAAGGTGGCGCCATATTTCTTACCTAGAACGATACCTTCTTTTTCTAGCAAGCCTGACTTAGCGATTTCAATCGGACCTGCAAAATGTGCGTCGCCAAACGTTTTCTCCCGCAATATGGTTTTGGTTAATACTGTGTATGCCAATATTGAAATCACTGAACCAAATGTAACAACGAAACAAATCACTAACGCTTGTGAGTTGAAAATCAGATCCAGATAATGAAAAACATCCCATGGGAAAAACGCAATGTCAACACGCTGCCAATAAAGAAATAGCTCAAATGACACCCAGGCAAGCAACCAGATAGATAGCAATATCATAACAATCGCGCCCACAGCCCAAGCCCAAACAAATCTCATGAAGGTTTCACATTGGCATGCTTATAGTAAATGCTATCAGCAATCCTTCCATCTGGCGTCCTTGAAAGCTGAATAACAATATCAATCACCTCATTCAATTCTCGAAAAATATCCGCATCAGTCATTGAGGGCACGTTATTTAGCTTATACATCTGCGTCATACGCATAAAGGCTACGCGCGGGTTGTTAGCATGAATCGTCGTGATCGAGCCTTCATGGCCTGTTGAGCACGCACTCACAAAATTCATAATCTCTTTACCGCGAATCTCACCCATGATGATGCGGTCAGGCCGAAGACGCAAACAGGCCTGCACTAAATCCTGCATGTTCACCTTCGCTAAACCTTGATTGCCCTTAGACGCAAGTAGCTGCACCTGGTTTGGGTGGGCCGTCTCAATCTCCCGAGTATCTTCCAAAACAATGATGCGGTCACATAAAGGAATATGTGCTAAGCACGCATTAAGATATGTGGTCTTTCCACTTGATGTACCGCCTGAAATTACAATATTCTTTTTTGACAAAATTGCAAATTGAATAAACGCATGCCAAGCTCCTTCATGATATAAACTCACTAACTGTTGATCACCCTCAGACAGGCTTTGATAATCATTAGCATGAATATCGCAGGCAGACAGAGCCTGATAATATCCCTCCATCTGATAGTGTGACAAAGTGCGTTTATTAACGACCTTTCGCCGAACTGACATTGCAGGATATCTTGCTGTTGGCGACAGAACTAGTTGCACACGCGTGCCATCATGTAATTGCCCAGAAAGCAAAGGTTGTTGCTTTGAAAGCACTTGATTATTTTCATTAGCAATCAACTGAAACAACCTTAACAAGTGCGACTCTGTAATCTCAGGCACCATATGCTTTTTCATACAGCCTGCTTCCTCAACCCAAACCTCACCAGGCGCATTGATTAAAAGTTCTGAAACCTGCTTTTTTTGTAAAAATGGCATAATAGGCAACATTAAGCCTTCTGAACCAGGCGCATACTCTCCAATCATTAAACACCTTCAAACTGTAAATCTTTCGCTACAAACACATTAATTCTAGCACCCTGATGAATACTCAATGTCGGTGCGATATTCATACCCTGCTTTAATACACGGCCTGCTGTTTGTTGAAAGCTATCAGCAATGGCCTGACGATAGGCATCAGAACTATTTGTTTGATCGTTATTATCCACACCAAGGTTGGCAGTGCCTGCGCCAATAAGTGAGATCAGCGTAGCATTTCCAAAAATTTTCCAAAAGTGGGTATTGATCGAATCTGCACTTTGCCCCATTGCACCTAACTGATTGGCACTAGGGCTGTTGATCATCACGGAGACCCCCTTAGGCGTAATTACACGGTTCCAGATGGCAAACACACGACTCGTCGCGGCGCTATTGCCAGATAGAGAGGCATATTGGCCTATCAGACGTGAACCTTTAGGCAATAGAACAAACCCACCTACATAGCTATACACAGGCTCAGCGACAACAGCGCGCACCATGCCCGGTAAATCACTATTAATTGCCGTTTCTAATACCGCGTGAATCAACTCACCTTGGGCAATCGTTCGATCTGGGTGGTTGATGATACTTGCCTTCACCAAGCTACTACTGCTCGATTGACTATTTGCAAATTTGGCATAAGGATCATTTGAGTCTGCAATGACATTGTCATCGCTACTGGGCTGTAGGTTGGCAGTTGTTACTTTGCTTGTATGGCTATTACCATAAACCTGCGATGGCGCATGACGCCGCATTGTCAATTCTTTTGATTCATTAGATTTACCCAATATAACTGTTTCAATCTGTTTTTGCTGTTTCATGTTTTCCAGCAATTTTAGACGCGCAGCATTTTGCTGTAAAATATTGTCATGTTGGCTCATCAAGCTATCGCTCGCACCTAAACGCTTCGCTTTGTCATCCGGTTTACTAGAAAGTGCACTCCACAACAGATACACCAAAATAAGTACGACAATCAAAATACCTATGCTCATCCACTGCTTTTTTGGCTCTGCTACTTGCGAGGTTTTTTCACCTATTTTGTCATTATCTTTATCCAAAAAACCTCCTTACGCTGACGATTGCTCGCCAGCGATTTCATCAACGGCTTTATTGTTAAAAATTGAAGCGACAATTGAATCGCCGGAACGTAGCGTAAATTGTGGTGCGATTCGCTGCACAACCAAATACTCCCCTTCACGCTTAATATTCACAAGTGACTCTTTGCCATCAGGACTCTCCACCGCAAAGACAGCAGGAATGGCTTGATGAGGTCGCAATTGAAAATACGTAAACTCTCCATCATCAAAGACATGCGCTGGCACAAGACGCGTATCACCATGAAAACTATAATCCCAATGATAATTTTTAGGATGCTGAAATGCATTTATCGCTGATTCACGAAGCTTTCCCTGTTTTATCATTGAAAGTGATTTCTGTAGCGCTTCATCTTGCGGATAGATAAAGCGCACACCGTAACTAGGATTAGTAATGATTTGATCTTTTTTATTAGACTGCAAATCAAAATAATACGTATGCTTATTCGTAATAACTGTCATATTGGTATGAGAGTCATAAGCCTCAGGCTTGATGAAGAGCGTATAAGGCAAGTTCTCATCAACCTTTACCGTCCAGGCTGCACTATCCCCACTTTGAATATTTAAAATTGCTTCATCATTTGAAAACACAATCTGTGTTGCCACAAATGTATTTCCTTTAATACTGGTTATATTGTTTGGCGAGTAGGCAATCACAGATAACCTGGAATCAGTTGATAACGACATTGGCGCCTCTTGTGCAAACACGCTACTGCTCAACAATAATAAAACACATAAACATTTTTTCATAATCACCCTCACTTATCCCTTATGAACACTCACCGGTTGTACTTGATAACTTGTCACCGAAAACCCATTCCAATTTTCCCAGGCCTTTTCAGGGTCACTTGATGCCCCACGATATTTCCAGGAGATCAACGCTGTATAAGGCGTATCAATATGCTGATCTTGCCCAAACAGATAATCAGAGATTTCGAAGTTAACTTGTACCAGATTATTATGAGTTGGCTTTTTATCTGGCTCATTCTCAGACTCGTTATCTAAGAACAAAATGCTTTGCACACTCACTTTTCGATACCCTTTGTTTTTCAAGAGATGCACAGGTGCCTCTGGATGGTCTTTCGACTGACTAAGTGAATATTCGGCATCAACTCGGTTATTGCTCAATAGCGAAGTTATACTAGATTGGATGCTGTACGTTGCCGGGTGATACCCTTCACGGCTTGTCACATAACGCACAATATCAGATTCCACTTCTTGGCGCGTCGCTGTAGGTGCATGATGCTGCTCTTCCATCGTCACATAAGTAAAACCAGAGGCATTACGATGCACGACCACTAACTTTGTTTGTTGATTCATTGCCGTGACACAAAGTGAAATGCTAAGGACACCTGCAAATGCCATACTCACGATAAACGCTAATTGATAACGATTACGACTCACCATCATGCGGGTATAGATGTCATCCGCCCAATTAGAGGCTTCTTGAAAGTAACTAACGTCATCTGTTTTTTTATCAGCGCCTCGTGCAAAAAATGCTTTTAATTTCTGCCTCATTAATCACCCCCACCAATACTGGAACGCACATCCTTCATTAGCGCTTTACTAGCACTATACCCATCTCTCATGAGTCCGCGAGCGCCGCCATATATTGCGCTCATACCGTCTTTACCCAGACCAAGCGCTGAACGACCTGCTTCTGTACCACCACGCATTACATTCAAACCCGACATTGATGCGCCCAAAGCCCCACCGATCATCGCGCCAAACATAGCAGAGCCAGAGGCGCTCGCAATCGAGCCACCTAATTGGCTGGCTACAGCAGTCACCTTCATCAAGGTAGCCACTACAATAAATGCGACTAATACAATTGGCACAACACCTAAAAAGCCAATGTTAAGCGCCGATTGGCCTTGCAAAACAGGGAACGCCCAAAACGTCAATTCCAATCCTAAAATAAGCACCGCGTTAACCATAACCAAAATAAATGCCTGACTTGCGATCGCACCTACAAAACGATCAAAGAAACTCTTAGTTGATTCAAAGAAACAAAAGCACACAAAGACTGGCATCAGCGTGAAAAGTACAGCCAACATCACTTTAGCGAGCGTAATTTCAAAAAGCGCAACGCCAACCATAATATAACCCATCACTTGCACACCAAAACCTTGCACAAAGGCTGCTATGTTGCTCCAGCCTGCTGAATTATAAAAAAGCTTAGACACCATCATAAATTCAATCAGCGCTTGTTGAAGCGCTGCATTCACACTGTTAAAGCCTGGGATATGAAGTGGGTTTGCTGAGATGAGTGCGCCACTGACCAAATCCACAGCACTATAAATCATACCCACTATATTTTGTGACACCCAATCCCAATTGGTCACGACGGTATAAATTAAGCCGATCTTAATCACTGACTTCACAAACGTGCCCATATTCACTTTGACCCAGCCATTCATAACGGCGAGCCCAAGTATCACAATATAAAGCGATGCGAGCACCGCTAAGGGTGCTTGCAACGCGGCTGACAAGGCATGATAGCCGTCATAAACATACGTGCTCAGCAATGTGTCTAACTCTAAAAAGAACTTTTCAACAAAAGTGCTGTAGGTTGGCATGATTAATCCCGAGCTTCCCAACCATTAATCGGCGTTTTGTGGCAATGTGCCCCAAAGTCTGGGCATGGCGCATCTAGTCTAGGCGCTTGATTCGCGCAAGCGGTTAACATTAACATTGATAAGGCTATCCAAAGGGTTTTCATAGGCTTTCTCCTGCTGCATTAAACTGTGACATCTGGGTTTGTTGATTCAATTGCATTGACTGGAGTTGTGCAACCTGTTGGTTCAAAACAGTTACCATTCTCAGCATGGCAATTTGCACAAATCCAACCTCCGCGCTAATCCTCGAATTTAAGTCCACCGATGATTTCAAATCATTATTTTTTTGTGCGTCTTCAATGGCAGCCGTCAAATCATGCAAGTCTTCTAAATGTTGATTAATCTCTTCAAACTCATAGGAAGCTTGCGCACTACTCGCTTGATTAGTTTTCACTTGATTATCGTAGCCTTCAGCCAAAACCGGATCGGCGCCTTGAAGATAAGTTTCTTTACTTGCCACGGACTGCTTGTTGTTGTCTTGGAATTGGCTCAGCAACTCTTGATAACGCGCCTCATTACCGCCTGACAATCCCTTCAAAGCCGACTGCCAATCACTCGCCGCCCATTCCCTATCATTTTTTAAATCTTCAACGCTATTCTTAATATCACCCCAACCATAATTGCCCGTCAGTGAATCATATTGTTTTTGCATTTGGGTGTATTGCTTATTCACCAGATCATATTGTGCTTTCATAGTGTCGTATTGATCTTTAAGCGTTTTATACTGACTATTTAATTGACTGACCATCTCAGTGGTCTTAGCGACTTCCGTAAAATCAATAACCGGCATTGTTGCAAAGGCAGAGCATGAGAGAAAAAATGTTAGCAATATCGTTATGGCTCTCATGCTTCACCTGCCTTTCGCCACTCATAAAGCATTGGCAACCATTTTTCAGGATCATTACCCACTTCGCCTCTAACCTTTTGTACAAAATTGACTGACTCTTTATTGCCAGATAACACCGCAATAAAATCATCCATACCAGTCAAGCCTAGCTTGCAAATAGCACTTTTATGGCCCTGCTTGTAAAGAAATAGCCTTTTCTCTTTTGGTGTATTTTTAATGAAATCAAACTCAGGCGCCGTAATATTAAATTGACTATAGATAGCTGCATCGGCTTTATCATTACAAAAGAAAATGCTGCAAGCGCTATTATCTAAATACTCAGCGCTTACTTTTGAATTAACCACTGATTTAGGTGATTGAGTATCAAGCACAATATGGCAATTGAGCTTTCTAAGCGTCGGCAACCAGCTTGTCAATTTCTTTACCCAAAAAGGATGATTCAAATACTGCCAACCTTCGGCTAAATAAACTGATACTCTCGCACCCGTTAACGACAACTCAATTCTCTGAAACAAATACATCATCACTGCCGTTGTGATCGATTGGGGTTGTTTCATGAGGTCTGTTAAATCGAATCCTATTTTTGTTGCATGAATATCTAAGCCATCAACCTGGTGATCAAAAAGATAAGCATAATCACCTTGACCCATCCATTTGCTCAACCTATCCCACCTTGGAAAATCAATCGGCAACATTTTAACGACATTTGATAAATAGCGGTGCTCAGCTGCTAATGAATCAAAGGCATAATCGACGCAAGCAGAAAGCTGTGCTTCAATGCTCGCAGGTAACTCTTCTTCACCCGCTTCACGCACGAGCTCACCCATCCAAGCCTTTAGGAAACTTCTGTTTTCAGGTGAATCATCGAGGCTAAATGGATTAAACTGAACATCCTCGGGGTAATTAGGGCTGATAATGCAATACACACCACCACACGCTCTCACATAAATTTCAGTCCCTCTATCTCTGTCAAAAAAGAAA
>DKOI01000112.1 GCA_002469885.1 Legionellales bacterium UBA7366
ACCATAGGTATCAACGATAATTTTACGGCCCGTTAAACCACAATCACCTTGCGGTCCACCAATCACAAAACGTCCGGTAGGATTCACCAGATAACGTGTTTTGTCATCTAACCATTCGGCAGGTAACACAGGTTTGATAATTTCTTCGATGACAGCTTCAACAAGATCAGCTTGTTGAATCTCAGGGGCATGCTGGGTTGATAGCACAACCGTATCAATGCCGACAGGCTTATGGTTTTCATAACGAATTGTGACCTGACTTTTTGCATCAGGGCGCAACCACTTCAATACGTTGTTGTGACGAAGCTCAGCTTGTCTACGCACCAACTGGTGAGCGAGTGTGATGGGTGCTGGCATGAAAACATCGGTTTCGTTACTGGCATAACCAAACATCATGCCTTGATCACCAGCGCCTTGTTCATGGTCTGGTGTTTGATC
Source organism: Legionellales bacterium UBA7366 (assembly GCA_002469885.1). Lineage (GTDB taxonomy): Bacteria > Pseudomonadota > Gammaproteobacteria > UBA7366 > UBA7366 > UBA7366. The sequence continues at coordinate 439 of DKOI01000112.1, forward strand.
CACACCTTGCGCGATATCAGCTGACTGTTTGCCGATCGCTGACATCACAGCGCATGACTCCCAATCAAAGCCCATATCAGAACTGTTGTAACCAATATCTTTAATCACTTGTCGTGTGATTTGCTCTACATCCACCCAAGTGTTGGTAGAGATTTCACCGGCAACCATGACCATGCCTGTCTTTACAAAAGTTTCGCACGCAACTCGTGCATTTGAATCAGATGCGATAATGGCATCTAACACAGCGTCTGATATTTGATCAGCTATTTTGTCTGGGTGTCCTTCTGACACCGACTCAGAAGTAAACAATTGGCGTTCATCTGACATACAGGATCCTCATATTCACTGGTTTGAAAGATCATCTATCTTAGGTGATTTATACTAAACTGTCATCTATTGATTCCTGGGGTAAATATAGTGACAATACGTCCTATTTTATGCAAAGCAGGAACAAAAATCATGTCCAATAAACAAGACCTCGCCAATGCCATACGCGCCCTAAGCATGGATGCCGTCCAACGGGCTAACAGTGGTCACCCAGGCATGCCCATGGGAATGGCCGATATTGCCCAAGTATTATGGAACGACTTCCTCGTCCATAACCCAGCAAATCCTCAGTGGATGGGGCGCGATCGATTTGTATTATCAAATGGTCATGGTTCTATGTTGCTTTATTCTCTATTGCATTTAACGGGTTACGCTGTGAGCATCGATGATGTGAAGAACTTCCGTCAATTGCACTCCAACACACCAGGGCACCCTGAATATAATGATACCCCCGGTGTTGAGACAACCACAGGTCCATTAGGCCAAGGTTTAGCCAACGCTGTAGGTATGGCCATTGCAGAGACGCAACTGGCAGCTCAATTCAACAAGGAAAATATCCACCTGATCAATCATTTTACCTATGTTTTCTTAGGAGATGGCTGCTTAATGGAGGGAATTTCTCATGAAGTATGCTCACTGGCTGGCACGCTAAAACTCGGAAAACTCATCGCTTTTTGGGATGATAACGACATCTCAATTGACGGCAACGTCAGCGGATGGTTCACAGATAAAACACCTGCACGTTTTGAAGCCTATGATTGGCACGTCATCGCAGATGTTGACGGTCACGACCCTGAAGCGATTCACGCAGCGATCGCACTAGCTCGCTCAATAAAAGACAAACCCAGCATGATCTGCTGCAAAACAACCATCGGCAAGGGCGCACCGGGTGTTGCAGGCACGGCAAAAGCTCACGGCGCACCTTTGGGCGATGAGGAAATCGCATTAGCGCGCAAAACGCTAGGCTGGGCGCACGCACCGTTTGAGATACCCGCAGACATTTACGCGGCCTACGATGCAAAAACAAAGGGCGCAGAATCTGAAGCTGCTTGGAATACATTGTTTGAACAATACTCAAAAGCACATCCGGCATTGGCCAAGGAGTTCGCGAGACGCACAAAAAACGAACTCCCTGAGAACTGGCAATCAATTGCAGATGACTTCGTCACAGCTACAACCCACGAAAAAAACCCACAAGCCACACGAAAATCTTCACTGGCTTGCATCAAGACACTCACTAAAAGCCTACCTGAGCTTGTTGGCGGCTCTGCCGATCTTAGCGGTTCAAATTTAACCCAGTGGCCAGAAGCGACGACATACTCTGCTAAGAACCCTGCGGGCAACTACATCAATTACGGCGTACGCGAGTTCGGCATGTCTGCGATTGCTAACGGTATTGCTCTGCACGGTGGTTTTATTCCCTTCATTGGCACGTTCTTAGTCTTCTCCGATTATGCAAGGAACGCTATAAGATTGTCGGCGATCATGAATCAAAAAGTCGTGTACGTGTTTACGCATGACTCTATCGGACTCGGTGAAGATGGCCCGACACACCAACCTATCGAACATTTCGCAAGCTTACGCTTAATTCCTAACTTGTCAGTCTGGCGCCCCTGTGATCTCACAGAGTCTGCTGTTGCCTGGCGACACGCGGTTGAATACCAAGGCCCAACCAGCCTGCTCTTTTCTAGACAGAATTTAGCACAACAAAACGCCAGCGGCCGAAACGTAGCTGACATCGCAAAAGGCGGCTATATCCTGCTGGATTGCGAAGAAACACCCGATATCATACTAATAGCAACAGGCTCCGAGGTTGAACTTGCCATGCAAGCGGCTAAAAAACTAACGGATTTAAACGTTCGTGTCGTTTCAATGCCATCATGCGACCTATTTGACGCCCAAGACGCTAACTACCGAGAATCCGTACTCCCTAGCACCGTCACAGCACGCGTGGCGATTGAAGCGGGAAGTACTAATTTTTGGTATAAATATGTTGGCTTGCAAGGTAAAGTAGTAGGTATAGATCGCTTTGGTGTAAGCGCTCCAGCAGAAGATGCTTTTAATCTACTTGGATTTAGTGTCGCCAATATAATTAACATTGTAAAAACAGTAGCGCAAACTTCAAGCGCTCTAACTTAAAAAAACATCGAGGAGATTTATTACATGACAATCAAAGTTGCAATTAATGGCTATGGTCGCATCGGTCGCAATATCTTACGCGCACTGTATGAGTCCGGTCACCGTGACAACATTCAAATCGTTGCGATCAATGACTTGGGCGATACAAAAACCAATGCGCATTTAACTCAATACGATACCGCTCACGGAAAATTTTCAGGCACCGTGGAAACCTCGGGCAAGAACCTTGTCGTCAATGGCGACACGATTCGCACAGTGGCAGAGCGTAACCCTAAAGACTTGCCTTGGAAAGAATTAGACATTGACGTTGTGTACGAATGCACGGGCGTTTTTGCTAGCCGTGAAAAAGCCTCTGCCCATATCAGCGCAGGCGCCAAGAAAGTCATCATTTCAGCGCCCGCTGGAAAAGACATGGATGCCACTGTCGTTTACGGCGTAAACCACAACGACTTAAAAAGCAGCGATCAAATTATTTCAAACGCTTCTTGCACAACCAACTGTTTGGCGCCACTAGTCAAACCACTCAACGAAGCTTTTGGTCTTGAGTCTGGTTTAATGGTAACGATACACGCTTACACAAATGACCAAGTGCTAACGGATGTTTATCACACCGACTTACGCCGTGCGCGCTCTGCAACGCAATCAATGATCCCAACCAAAACGGGGGCGGCTGCAGCTGTCGGTCTAGTCCTGCCTGAGCTTGACGGAAAATTAGATGGTTACGCAATGCGTGTTCCCACCATTAACGTCTCTGTTGTTGACTTAACGTTTAAAGCGATGAAACCTGTTAGCGTAGACGATGTCAATAATTGCCTTAAAAAGGCAAGCGCAGGGGAATTGAAAAATGTATTAGCCATCAACGAAGACCCTTTGGTGTCTATCGACTTTAATCACAACCCAGCATCTTCTATTTTTGATGCAACCCAAACAAAGGTTATTGGTGACCTTGTAAAAGTGGTCTCGTGGTATGATAACGAATGGGGTTTCTCAAACCGCATGTTAGATACAACGATGGCCTTAATGAACGCTAAATAATTTAACTCAATAAAGAGCTAAGGAGAATAATAATGCCTTTGTTAAACATGAAAGATGTCGACCTAAAAGGAAAACGGGTACTCATCCGTGAAGACTTAAACGTTCCATTGAAAAATGGCGCTATCACGAGTGACGCACGCATCCGCGCCGCCTTGCCCACCATCGAATACGCTTTATCACAAGGCGCGCTCGTTATGGTTGCCTCTCACCTAGGACGGCCTGACGAAGGCATTATTACAGACGAACTTTCCCTAGCGCCGATTGCTGAAAGAATGCAAGAATTGTTAGGCAAACCCGTAGACCTTGCTCAAAATTGGTTAAAAGGCGTAACGCCCGTGCAAGATCAGGTGATCTTGCTTGAAAATGTACGTTTTAATCGCGGCGAAAAAAGTAACAGCGATGAATTATCGCAAGAGATGGCTGCCTTGTGTGACGTGTTTGTGATGGATGCTTTTGCAACCGCTCACCGAGCAGAAGCTTCGACATGCGGTATAGCCGAACATGTTGCCGTAGCCTGCATGGGTCCATTGCTCTCCTTAGAATTAAGCACCATCACCAAATTGTTAGATAACCCCAAAAAACCGGTTGTTGCCATTGTGGGCGGTTCTAAAGTCTCAACAAAATTAGCCTTGCTCGACAACTTAAGTAAAAAAGTAGATGCACTTATCGTAGGTGGCGGCATCGCTAATACCTTTCTTGCTGCAGAAGGCTATAGCGTGGGTAAATCACTTTACGAACCAGATCTCATTGATGAGGCTGAACGGTTAATGAAAGAGGCCAACGAAAACGCTGTTGAAATTCCTCTACCAACCGATGTGGTCGTTGCTGATAGAATGTCGGCTACCGCAGAGAGTTATATTCAACTTGTCGCTGATATTGATGAAGATGAAAAAGCATTAGACGTGGGCCCCGACACCATTCGCACTTACGTCAAGTTAATTAAATCCGCTGGCACCATTGTATGGAACGGACCTGTAGGCGCATTTGAAATTGAGCAATTTTCTAAAGGCACAAAAATTTTAGCGTTAGCCGTCGCTGATAGCGATGCTGTTTCTGTCGCAGGCGGAGGCGACACCATCGCAGCTATCGATCATTACAATGTTAGAGACAAAATCTCCTACATATCAACCGGTGGAGGCGCGTTCTTAGCCTTGTTAGAAGGCAAAGAATTACCGGCTATCACTGCTTTAGAAAACAATCAAAAGGAAAACGCATGAGCGAGAAACTCCGTCGAACAAAAATCGTAGTCACTCTGGGGCCCGCGCTCGATAATCGAGAAACACTGGAAAATGTCTTTGACGCTGGCGGCAATGTCTTTCGCTCGAACTTTTCACACGGTACGGCAAAAGATCATGAAAAACGTATTAGCATGGTGCGCTCGGTAGCAAAATCAAAGGGCACCGAAATTGCAATATTTGCTGATTTACAAGGCCCAAAAATTCGTGTTGCTCGTTTTTCCAATAGCAAAGTCACATTAGCACACGGACAAGAATTTACTTTAGATGCAAGTTTGAACGACGATGCAGGTGACGAAAACTGCGTTGGTATTGATTATAAAAACTTACCCAAGGACGTTTCTGCTGGCGATAAGTTATTGCTAGACGATGGCCGTATTATCTTTTCGGTTAAAGAAATTTCTGGCAGCAAAGTAATTTGCAATGTCGATGTAGGCGGTGAACTGTCAAACAATAAAGGCATCAACCGACTAGGCGGCGGCTTAACAGCTGAAGCTTTAACCGATAAAGACCGTGAAGATTTAAAAACCGCCGTTGCACTGGGCGTAGACTATATTGCCGTTTCCTTTCCAAGGAACGCGCAAGACATCCATAATGCGCGCAAGCTATTAAAAGCTCAAAATAGTGATGCAGGTATCATCGCAAAGATCGAGCGCAAAGAAGCCTTGGATACACTTGAAGAAATCATTGAAGCCTCTGATGCTATCATGGTAGCCCGTGGTGATTTAGGTGTTGAAATTGGTGACGGTGAATTGCCCGCCGCTCAAAAAGAAATTATCCATAAAACACGCATACTCAACAAACCTGTCATCACTGCGACACAAATGATGGAGTCAATGATTACAAACTCTATCCCAACACGTGCTGAAGTATTTGATGTTGCCAATGCTGTTTTAGATGGCACCGATGCCGTCATGCTTTCTGCTGAAACCGCGACCGGTGATTTTCCTGAAGCCGTTGTTGCTGCAATGGCGCGCATTTGTTTAGCCGCTGAAAAACAACCTAGATCAATGATCTCAGGTCATCGTGTTGAATGTCGTTTTGAAGATGTGGATGAAGCAATTGCCATGGCAACCATGTACACGGCGAATCATTTTGCTATTGATGCGATTGTTTGTTTAACCGAATCAGGATCAACGCCTTTATGGATGTCACGCATTCGCTCAGGGATTCCTATTTACGGCTTAAGTAGACACATCAATACGCGCCGAAAAATGACATTATTCCGTGGTGTATATCCTGTTGCATTTGATGCCACTCAGCACGAACGTCCATTATTAAACGAAAAAGCGATAGATGAAATCAAGAATCTTGGCTATGTTGAGGATGAAAATCTTGTCATCATCACAAAAGGTGATTCAATGGGCGTACATGGAAGAACGAATACGATGAAAATTTTCAAGGTGGGTGAAGCGAGCATCAACAAGGCGGACTAACTTCCTATTGTCTCTCCCCTTTAAAGGGGAGAGCACAGCACTAAACGTTATAAACGTTGTTCCAAGCTAAGTGAAATGTATGGCGTATCATCAGTTAAACGGTTAGTCGCAAAACCAGCGCCTAAACCGATATGCAAATCCTTTGAAAGACCCGTTGTTAAAAGCAATCCATAACGTTCTTCATTATAAGACTTACTGCCAGCCAATGAGACTTGAGGGCCAATATTGATACTTGGGATCACACCGTACAAGTATTCTGACTCAAGTTCATAAGTGCTATCTGCCGTGGAATAAGCACCTTTAAAGGTAAATTCTGCATGTCCTGAAAAATCACGTCTTAAATAAACCTGTGCTCTTACGCCATAAGCATTAACGTTAGCGCGATTAGGATCTGTCGGTGTATTGGTATCGCTCACATAATCTGGACCAATGAACGCTGCAAGATTCATATCGTTAAAAAACTTTTGATAACCAATCATCACATGGCCGGAACTAATGATATTGCGAATATTGGTGGAAACGCCTGCAATGTCTGCGTCGTAACTAAATTCTCTGTAGGTATAATTCATTAGGCCAAGATAGCCTTCGGTATCCATATTACCATTTAATGCGTGTATGCCCGTTGCAGAATAGATTTGAGAGTCTGATGTTAACACACCCGAACCCAAGATAACCGTTGAAGCTGCTGATGCTGTCCCGCAGATCAACACACTTACCAATATTGCGGCCCTAATCAATCCATTTTTTTGCATGACAAACATCCTTTTAAACAAGTTAAGTACAAATTTATTACAGCGCCATGTTACAATAAACAGTCAAATTCCGCAAGCGATCAATCAGAGCGAAGTGCTTCTATAGGACTTAATCTTGACGCTTTAAACGCGGGATAAAATCCAAAAAAAATACCAACACAGACTGAAACCAAGAAGCCGACGACAGGGGGTAAAATAAAGAACGAAAATGTCCAACCTTTCACAACAGCCACGCCATAAGAAATTAGCACACCCAGACCTACGCCCAGCAAACCACCAAGCACCGTAATAACCAGGGCTTCAATAAAAAATAATAGCTGGATATCAACATGCCTTGCGCCAACGGCTAAGCGAAGGCCTATTTCCCGTCGTCTTTCAATGACAGAAACGAGCATAATGTTCATAACACCAATTCCGCCCACCAATAAGGAAATCCCGCCAATAAATCCCAAAAAGACCGTTAAGATATTACTTTGTTTTTTCATGCTATCGAGTAATTGTTGCGGACTGCGAAAATAAACATGCGAGCCAGGCAACTGCTTAGAAAGGTAATGGGAAATACTTTGAGTAATGTCATCAATCGCAGCATGGGACTTCGTTAACTTAACAACAACATTATTAATATGCGTGTACTGATTCATCGCCAATGTGACATTTATTGGTAGAATAATGGCTTTATTTAAATTAACAGAAATAAACCCGCTTTCAGACCAGGGCTGTAAAACACCGACAACCGTACAATATTGATTGCCTAATTTTATTTGCTGCCCAAGAGCAGACCCCATTAGAGAGGGCAAGATATCTTGAGAAACTTTATTGCCAATAACACATTGCATGGATATGTCATCTAAAAAAGAAATGAAACGACCTTCATGCGTTTCTGCATGCACAATATCCGCCAAGTTAGAGGTAACGCCCACCACTTGGGCTTGTAATTTATTGCCCTCAAAGCTCACATTGGCGTAGCTTTGGGTATACGGGGAAACAGCGCTAATACTGCTGCTTGTTGTTGAGATACTCATTGCCGCTTGGAGGGTTAACTCTTTGGGTTGATCTGCCGTTTGGGCTTTGTTTCGACTAGGAGAATAACTAATAGAAACGCCAAGCAAATCGGTGCCTAGGGATTGTATTTGTTTTAAGGTGGCATTCGTCGCAAGCTTACCGCCTGACACCATCGCGACAACCGATGCGGTACCCACTAAAATTCCCAGCAAAGCAAGCCCGGTTCTTAATTTTGCGCGACTTAAATTAATCAGCGCCTCTCTTATTTGCAGCCCACTTTTTGTCATGCCATCATTCCGTTAGAACGAGCTGATCGCCAGAACGTAACCCTTTTAAAATCACCACTGAACCCATATTTGTCTCGCCTGTAACAACGTCGACGGTTATTGGCCTCCCATCACGTATCACGTTAAGCACTGAACGGCCATCAACTTGCGACACCGCTGTAATGGGCACAACAATGCTCTTAGGCTCAACAATAAGAATTTGAACCTTAGCACTCATTCCAACATGAATTATCTTTTTCTGCTCTACTGTTAAATCAACGACGGAAACAACACACACGAATTCAGGTGAGCCACCTCTAGAGTCTTTTGCTTGATTACCCATCTTTGTCACCGTTCCCTTCAAGGTTAATCCAGGGAATGCGATGCTGGTGACCACTGCGGGCAAACCTAATTTAATATGATTAATATCAACCTCACTCACACCCACTTCAACAGCTACACCACGCATATTGCCAACAGCGAAAACTGCGTCGTCCTTTTTAATGCTCGCGTTTTTCTCTAACGGACCAGCATCATCGGCGTCTGGAAACAACACAACACCGTCAGCCGGGGAATTAACAGAAATAAGCTGAGCGTGTGAATGCGTATCTAAAATTGTGTTGATTTCATTGATATCCTCAATGCCCAAACTTTTTAAATCCATAGGAATGCTTTGGGTTTTCGCAAGCTTATCTAGCTCTTCTTCAGACTCAAGAAAACTTAAGTTATTCGTATAATAAGTGGAGCGCGTTGTATTAATTTCATTTCTTGAAATCAGACCTTCCTTAAATAAGGCCTCCCCATTCTCAAGCTTAGATTGACTTTGTAACAATTGATCCTTTGCTTTTAAATAGGTGGAAAAGGCAGACGCAAAATCTTTCTTAAATGAATCTGACTTAATCACAAATAGCGGGGTGCCTGCGGTAACATCATCGCCATAATCAACATTGATATGATCAACTAAGCCATCAACAGGCGCTGTCACTAAAACCACATCGATAGGTTTTATAGTCCCTGAAAAATACAAGCGCTTCGTCAAAGGAGACTCTTGCACTGTTTGATGCGAGACTAAACCATCATGTCGATTATTATCGTTAGGTTTGCACGCAACAAGCGCTAACAGTGTTATCGTTAATACTAGAAAAATATTTTTCATCATTGGTCCTCATCCATAGAAATCCCCCACGTTACCAACGTGTGGCTTAGCATCGCATCGAGAGCGACCAAGTCACCGAAATATTGATACCGAGATTCGAGCAACTGTTGCTGGGCTGTCGTTAGATTGTCTTGCCGGTTGGACAGTTCGAATTGTGACAGCCTTCCTGCTTTATATAATTTTTTGGCATTCTCAACATCTTGAAGATGATAATCAACAGATTGCTCATTGAGAGAGACCTCTTTTTTCTCACTCTCTAATGCATAGACCTTTTGCGTAATTGAAATCTCAAGCTGACGCTTGCTTTGTTTTAGCAAAATAGTCGCTTGCTCTAATGCGCCTTTGGCATTAATCTCCGACTGTTTAGCAGACACATCATCGATAGGGATTGTTAAGTCTAGACTGATAGACGAATTCATATTGGCGCCGTTTGATAAGCTCGATAGATTAGCATTTTGTCCGCTACCGACACCGCCACCCACAGTCTGAGCTGCCGATAGATTTAATTGCCAACGTCGTCCGTCTTCAGCTGTGAGCACTGAACGTTTTGTTGACTCGATAGCAAGCTCTGAAGCCAGGTAGCCTATATTATTGTCAACGGCTAACGTTTTTGCTTTTTCCAATGTGGGTAAAGTGAATTTTGTCATCGGTGTATCGGGGACGATTTCAATATTGGCTTCTGAATCTAATCCAATTTCACTTAGCAATGAAAGCGTATCCGAACTTAGTTGATTTCTGGCCCGCTCAACCGCAGCTTGCGCATTAGAAAGGTCTGCCTCAGATTGAATAAGGTTTGTTTGCGCAAGCTCGCCTGCGTTGATTTTCGCAAGTGTTTGATCACGCGTTTCGATCTTACGATTAAGATTGCTCACCTGCACGTCTAAGTTTCGCTTGGTTGCCGCGACTTTATTAAAATCGTTAATCACTTGTGTCACGGTATTAATGATCGTTGTCTTCAATGACAAAGAACTCACCTTATCATTAGTATACGCATTTTCAAGCGCGGCTTGAACAACGGCAGGCCCAAACCCTTTCATCAACGGCTGCATCACTTTAAAAGTAAGAGAGGGGTTATACGTATCTGCAATAGAATTATTCATCTCTAATGAAAGTTGCGTGCCATAAGCCGTTTTATAATTCACGCCCGGAATAACGTTATAGCGCGCTTGCCAGGCATTATGATTTCCATCGGCAATCGACTGAGTAATACCAGCGCTACCGGTTAAGCTGTATTGAAACTCAAATTCATTTTTTGCAACGACCAGCGAATATTTATCCATAGTACGCTGAATGCGGGCTGTTTTAACATCAGGGTTTAAGCGTAACGCTAAATCAATTGTTTCCTGCAAGTTTAAGCTCAGGGTTTCGTGCGACAAAGCATAGAGATTTGGACTCTGTGCTATGAATAGCGCAGAAAGTAAAATAACTGATGTTTTACAAGCCTTTAAGAGTCTGATTGTTGTCTCGCACAGTTTTTATTAGTTGATCGAGGATAACACATTTAGTGCATTTTTTGCAATAATTGACCATTATAGCCAAGCATCATCTTTTGTTGGTACTGATAAAAACGCACTAAATCTTTAAGCTGCTTATTGTGCGTTTCGCATGACAATGGATGATTTTCACCGGCATCAACGTTTAAATCGTATACGCGACAATCGGCTGTCTGTAGATTTAACATTAACTTCATCTTGCTTGTGGCGTCAATTGATGAAAAACGTTGCCCGCGAGATCCTGCCATGAAAACATAGTGTTGCTTTGGTACGGCTTTCAACCAAGATTCGCCTTGCACCCACTTCTCATCAAACGGCGCATCTAGCATATTCATTATTGTTGGCATCAAACCAATGCTGCTCGTTAAGGTGTCAACACGTTGTGGTGAGAGTAGTGACGGTTGATATATAACAATCGGCACATGGACTTGTTGAATGTGTAAGCTAGTGGTGTGTTTCCAATTTTCAGGATGCTGGCCAAAACCTTCACCATGATCCCCAACAATCGCGATAATCGTATTATCCAACTTTCCTGTTTCCGAAAGCGCGCTAACAACTCTTTTAAGCTGAGCGTCCAACATAAACAGATTATTGTAGTAGCGATCAATTTCCAACCCAATATTATTGGCTATCTGCCATTTCGCACCATAATCATAGTAAGGATAATGCGGTGCCCCAGAAAAATAAATGCCGAAAAAGGGGCCCGTTGTTGCTTTCATTTTATCAATAAAAAAATCAATCCCATCGCTTTCATTGACGAACCAAGAAAACTCTAATTTAGGCAAATGCTTTTCAGGCAGGTCTTCTTTTTCATACAGTGATATATTGCTACTTCTTACAAAACCTGATGGCATGTAATGCCCTTGGGTTGACGGATGAACCATAAACTTAGCATAAGTTGAATCTAAGCCTTTTATTAAACTCGGCACAACATTATCTTTTGATATTTCAAACAGCCCTCTATTAAAATAAGGGTAATTTCCCGATAGGAGCGAAAAAACACCTTGGATGCTTGAGTTGCCTGTTGAAAAATTATTTTCGAATAATACACCGTTATCCGCAAGTTGTTTCAGGTAAGGCATCGGAATTCTGCCGACATAATTTTTGTCGAAAACATATTCCATTGCGGTGCTTTCTAAAATAATGAAAACGACATTCCACTGTTTTTTCACATCCGAAACTTTCAGTAATGCTGGGCGTTCTTGTGTTGAAACAAACGCAGGGTCCAGTAAAGCAATTGATTTAGCCTGAATATTTGTCACGGTTTCATTCATCTTAATATAAGGATTATTGGGGGTAGCTAATAACCCGTATACTACAGTTTGATAGGGATTGGATTTCAACCGATATGGATAGGTTTCTGCATTTCCAACAAAGTGAAATAGGCGTACCTGACGCGTGAAGGTATCCCAATTAAACACCGTCGTCATCACAATAAGCAGTAACATGCTTATCGAAAAATAAAACGACGCATTCGTTTTCTTGTAATGTTGTAGAAGCGCGAACACACACAGTGGCGATAGCAAATACACCCACTGAAAAATTGTCACTTGGCTAAAAAAAGACGATACAGTAAAGCCTTTCAAACCTGATAGAGTTAACGAATATGAAAGTGCTGTGTGCAACCTGAGAAAAATTTCTTGATTAGACGCAAACAAGATTGCAGAGAGAAACAAGAAAAAGTATATGGACGACCAACCTAAAGTTGAAAGACTGCGCTGAACGACAGAAGGCTTTAAATGCAGAGACGAATAACAGAAGTAAAGTTGATAAACAAAAACACTAAAGACAAATGAGACCAACACGTCCTGGAAGACGCCCATAAATATCTGTTCCCGAATACTCTGGGTAAAAGTAGCATCAAGGCTTATCGCAAAGGTTATGCGATAGAGAAAACAGGTAAAGAGGAACGCTGCAAAAAAATGAAGTGCGGGATTCTTTCGTAAATTAAATCGATCAAGGTAAGAATGCATATTAAAAACCAATTGAACTGAGAACATACTATGGTATAGAATATATACATTAATAACAATGCTCAAAGGAACATTAATGCCTAACATGGATACAATTGGCGCATTAAGCGCCCGTTTAAATGAACGCATACTCGGTCAAGCCCGATTAGTTGACCGCTTAGTCATTGCTCTACTCTCAGATGGACATTTATTAGTTGAAGGCGCGCCTGGACTGGCTAAAACGACAGCCATAAAAGCGTTGGCGGAACAAATTGATGCTGATTTTCAACGTATTCAATTCACGCCTGACTTATTGCCCGCTGACATTACAGGCACAGATGTGTACCACCCTCAAGATGGCTCGTTTAGCTTTCAACCTGGACCTATTTTTAGGCACATCGTGCTTGCCGATGAAATTAATCGAGCGCCTGCGAAAGTACAATCAGCACTGCTCGAAGCCATGGGTGAACGCCAAGTCTCTATTGGCAGCAAAACACACAGCTTGCCGGATCTGTTCATGGTAATGGCAACACAGAACCCTATCGAGCAAGAAGGCACCTACCCCTTACCCGAAGCACAGCTCGATCGCTTTTTAATGTACGTAAAAATTGATTATCCTGATACACAAACTGAACAAAGTATTTTACAGCTCGCCAGAGACGAAGCATTGAACGGGAAAAAAGAAATATCAGCATCACATCAGCGAATAGCACAAGAAAGTATCTTTTCTCTTCGAAAAGAAATTTTGCGGTGCCATATGAGCGACGAGTTAGAGCGTTATATCGTTGAGCTCATTTTAGCGTCACGTGATCCATCAAAATACGGTGATGATCTTGCTGCATGGATCAGTTATGGCGCAAGTCCTAGAGGCACAATTGCACTGGATCGCTGCGCTCGTGCGCATGCCTGGTTAAAGGGGCGTGACTTTGTGACGCCCGATGACATCCATCAAATTGCACATGATGTGTTACGTCATCGCATTTTATTAACCTTTGCAGCTGAAGCTCAAGGCATTACCAGTGATGATGTGATCAGTGAGTTGCTCACACGCGTTGCGGTGCCCTAATGAAAAATTCAGGCATTAGCGTTAGCTTAGATGAATTAATTCAATATCATTTGGCCGCAAAAAAATTGCCTTTGTATACAAAGCAAAAAGCAGGCTCGCCTCTTGCTGGACAATATATGTCATCTTTATACGGTCGCGGCTTAGATTTTGCAGAAACACGTGCTTACATGCCAGGCGATGATATTCGAACTATGGATTGGCGAGTACTTGCACGTACAGGAAAGCCCCATACCAAACGTTATCATGAAGAGAAAGAGCGTCCTGTTTACTTTGTTGTCGATTATAATGAGAGTATGTTTTTTGGCACGCGTGTCACATTCAAGTCAGTGATCGCAGCACGTGCAACAGCAATGTTAGCATGGGCTGCTAGCTATCAACATGACAAAATTGGCGGCATCATTTTTTCCGGCAATGAACAAATTGAAATGCGGCCTAAAATTGGAAAGCGGGGCGTTTTGCCCTTACTCAAACAATTAGCCGACACCCAAGTAGCGCCGAACCCAACCTATGATAGTGAATCATTTTCCTTAGCCTTGCTAAGACTACGTTCTGTGTGTAAGCCGGGGAGTTTGATTTTTATCATGAGTGACTTTAGTGAATTCAATCAATCCCACTGTGTGCATTTAACAGCCTTGGCAAAACACAATCTCGTCAACGCCTGTTTGATTCGTGACCCACTGGAAATTAATCCGCCGCCACCAGGACTCTATACAGTCAGTGACGGGAAAGATCATCTCTTTTCATTTTCAACTTTCGATAAGAAACAGCAACTTGATTATCACGATGCTCTGGCTGATCATCACAAGTACGTATTGCAACAGCTTGAAAAATTGCGGATCCCTGTGATTGATTTGCAGACTGACTCAGATATTGTGAATGCAGTTGTTCAACACGCAAGCACTTAAGGGGGTAGGGGGTAAAAACGTCAGGCATAAAAAAAAGGACGGAAAATGGGGTTTACCGTCCTTTTCGGCTAATAAGCCAGGCTATCCTTTGCCCAATCATCATCCATGAACGTGCAAAACGAGGAGTGGCTATAGAAATCCTTTTCCAGGCCTGTGATTCATCCTGAACCACAATAAAATTATATCAAAGCTGAATTATTTAGAAATAATGCTATTGAAAAGTATTCGAAGTAGCGACTGGGCATAAACAAGCAAGATGAATATAAGTTGTTTTTTTTCAACAAGTTAGACCAGGTTTTTACCTGCGCATGAGTTTAAGGTTAAACTAGAAACGAACAATGGCTTACATGAATGTGCGAGATATCTCACGAATCGTCCGGGCGATCATCCTGTTATGTCGGCAGCCCCTTAGCTCCGCTTGATAATTAAAACAACACCATCGTGGCCTGTGACTGTCACTTGAGTTCCTTTCTTAAAGTTTTCTTTCGCACTCACCATCCAAGTTCTTCCGTCTAATTGGATTTTGCAGCGTTGCTTCTTCATATTTTTCTGTAAAATAATGGACTTGCCCATACACGTTTTTGCGATATTGTAATTTTCCAAACCGGGACGCCTTAAGCGTGCGCCGCTTCTAAGCGTGCGGTACCAAAAAATAGTCGTCAGACACGCCATAATAGCAAATGTGATAACCTGCGCATAGCCCTCATAGTGAGACAGTATTTTTTGGAGGAAACCTACCCATCCTGCAATCACGGCATACCAGAAACAATAGCCTTGTCCCCAGATTAATTCTAAGGCAAGAAACATTATGCCAAATACAAGCCAGTTCCATATTGTTAGATTATGAACAAAGCTAACCATGAAAAAGTCTCCGCAGTGAAAAGATTATTAAGGATAAAACAAAGTCAGCATTGTTTCTAGGAAATTGTTAGCCGCTTGTGTCTCTTGAGGCTCTGGCGCAAAACGGCCAATTTCATTGTCAGCAAGCGGACGATAAGGCCCGGCCTTGGATTCAAAGAATACGGTGCCTGTCTCAACAGCAACGAGACTGTGAAATACACCCTTAGGAATGGTGACACCCACATTATGCGTATTGGGCTCAAGTAAGGCATGCTGGATAACCGAGCCATCACTATCGAAAAAAACGACGCCCATTTTACCGCGCACAATAATCATTGTTTCATCACAGTCACGGTGGCAATGGGGCATGACATAAGTGCCTGGTTCAACGGCGTTTAATAAACGGTGGCAGGGGTCTTCATTGGCTTCATGAAAATTGTAATTCTTTCGCAGGCGATCAGAATCTCTTGCTTCGTTTGAAACGTCATCTAATAAATCTTCTGTGATTAATTCAACACTCATGGAAACTATTATACGCTGGCCACTTTATATTTGTCGATCGATTTCGATGAATAAGCGATCTCACCACGACAAACTGTCATCACGACACGAAGTGAATCATCAAGCACGACAAGGTCCGCAAATTTTCCAGGCGCGATGCTGCCGCGCTCATGAAAAAGATTCATTTGTTTTGCAGGATTGGACGATAGCATTTGCATCACATCATGCAAATGACAACCGGTAGAGTTTAACATATTTTTTAATGCTTCTGGAAAACGTAATACACTCCCCGCTAAACGTCCGCTTGCAAGACGCGCCGCACCTTCGCACACCGTTACCGCCTGCCCACCCAAATCATACTCCCCATCACCCAAACATTTTGCACGCATGGAATCTGTCACGAGCATCATGCCTTTGGCTCCCTTTAGTCGATAAATTAAATCGACAACCATAGGATGCAAATGCATGTTATCTAAAATAACTTCCACGCGAACTTTTTCACTCAACAATAACGGCGCAACCGTACCAGGCGACCGATGGTGTAATCCTTTCATCGCATTAAACACGTGCGTTCCATGACGACAACCCGCCTCAATAGCGGCTTGTGTTTCATTGGCATTTGCACTGGTGTGCCCAACAGAAACAACGACACCGGTTCGCGAAACCTCCTCAATAAAATGCAATGCGTCAGGCAACTCAGGTGCAACTGTCACAAGCTGAATTCGATTTCCGCTCATCCTTTGCCAACGATTAAATAAAGTAACATCAGGAAAAATGGCATGTTTAGCCAATTGCGCGCCAGCATACGCTTTAGAAATGAAAGGCCCTTCTAAGTGCACGCCCAACAATGTCGCGCCTGCACTACTGGAATAGCTTTCAATAACGGATAACGTTTTTTCAATATGCGCAATAGAACTTGTCATCGTTGTCGCTAAAAAGCTGGTTGTGCCTTCTTCGGCTAACGTTTTGCTCATCAACTCTAGCGATCCAATGTCTGCATCCATAACATCACAACCTGCCAGCCCATGCACATGCACATCTATAAACCCTGGCAAGAGATGAAAATTATTAGGAAACGTAAAAGCAAAAGAGTCGGTATTGATCTGGCTGGTGACAACGGCTTCTATTTTTTCTTTTTTAATCATGACGGCAGCGTCTTGCAAAATTTCATCTTGCGCATACACCTGAGCGCCCGAGATAATCACACACAAACCTCTTCGCGAATCAGAGACATTGCACCTTCCAATGCATCGCCTTCAACTGGCACTAAATGATTAATAAACCCAATGCTAAGATAAGGCATCAAGTGTTGTGCAATACTTCCATGTAAGCACAGTGGAAATTGAAATCGGCTCTTACATAAGGTCTCATAAATTGTTTCAATTTCTTTGGCAGCAATATGGAACAAATGTTTGGCGACGGGATCTTCTGAATATTCAAATACGACCTTAGCAAATTCTGCATAGCTTGTTGCATTCGCACGCCGTGCGAATCCGACAATATCATCACCAATTCTTTCAAACAACGCTTCTAATAACGGCGTCGATCGACAACGCTGGTCTCGCCATTTCAACATGCATCGAATGGCTTCATAGCCTAACCAGGCGCCACTGCCAACATCGTGCAGCGCAAATCCCCAACCACTGACCGTAACTTCTTCTGCATCTTGCATTGCATATCCAATAATGCCCGTGCCACTAATAATAATGGCACCGTCTTCACCCGCATGCGCGCCTTTACAAGCAATATGCGCATCCGATTTCAAAACGATTGAGTCGAAAGGGTGGAGGTAATCTAAAAACGCTTGGACTGCCGTCACATCTTCTGTGCCCGCCAACCCCATGCCTGCATGCACATTGAGATCTTCACGAGTAAAATCGATCTGGGCTAAATAACACGCATGACGAATGGAGTCCCACGCTTGTTCAAACGACATGGAGATATTCGCAGGCCCAGCTTGGGCTTCAGCCAACAACGTGCCATCGGCATCTTCCACGCGAATTGCGCACTTGCTGCCGCCACCGTCAATGCCTATGTAAATATCCTTATTCATACTAGCATGGTGATTGAAGCGCTCTTAAAGATCAAGGCATGCCCTCAGCCTCTATGTCCAGACTATAAGTTCAGGTATAATGACACTTTGAATTTGGGTAATTAAGAATCAGTAGATGAATACAAACTCCTCAACCGTAGAAAAGTACGATATTAAAACATTTCAGGGCATGATCTTAGCCTTGCAAGACTACTGGAACCGCCAAGGCTGTGCGATTATGCAGCCCTTAGATAGAGAAGTCGGTGCTGGAACGTTTCATCCTGCCACTTTTTTGCGCGCAATCGGCCCGGAACCTTGGGCTGCCGCGTATGTGCAACCTTGCCGTAGACCCACAGACGGTCGGTATGGCGAAAACCCAAACAGATTGCAATATTATTACCAACTACAGGTAGTCATAAAGCCATCCCCTGATAATTTTCAAGCCCTCTACCTCGGCTCATTGCGTGAACTCGGGATAGATCAAACCGTTCAAGACATTCGTTTTGTTGAGGATAACTGGGAAGCACCCACATTAGGTGCCTGGGGACTAGGCTGGGAAATCTGGCTAAACGGCATGGAAGTCACTCAGTTCACCTATTTCCAACAAGTCGGTGGCCTCACATGCAGACCTGTCATGGGTGAAATCACTTATGGCTTAGAGCGCATTGCCATGCACATACAAGGTGTCGACAATATTTTCGACTTGATCTGGGCCGACGGGCCATTAGGCAAAATAACCTACGGCGATGTCTTTCATCAAAATGAAGTTGAATTTTCAACCTATAACTTTGAAAAAGCCAATGTTGAAAAGCTCTTTCAAGAATTTAATGCCGCAGAAGCGGAAAGCATGAAAATGACCGAAAACAACTTACCACTACCTGCTTATGAATTTGCCATGCAAGCATCCCACATCTTTAACTTGCTCGATGCGCGCCACGCAATTTCCGTCACTGAGCGTCAACGCTATATTTTGCGCATACGTGATCTCGTTAAATCGGTAGCCACGAGTTATTACGAACGTCGCGAATCCTTAGGCTTTCCAATGGCCAAAGGAGAATCCGAATGAAAACTGATGACTTACTCATAGAAATTCACACAGAAGAATTGCCCCCTAAATCGCTATTACGTTTAAGCACCGCCTTCAAAAATAACGTAGAAGAGTTGCTGAAAAAAGCGCGGTTTGAATTTAACGCTATCGATGCGTATGCAACGCCCCGTAGGCTAGCATTGCTCGTAAATCAATTGCAAAATAAACAACCTGATCAAACGCTTGAAAAACGCGGACCTGCTTGGAAAGCGGCTTTTGACAAAGAGGGCAACCCAACCAAAGCCTGTGAAGGTTTTGCCCAGTCGTGTGGAATCACAGTCAAAGATTTGCAAGAACTCAAAACTGATAAAGGCCACTGGGTCAGCGCGACAGTGAATGAAAAAGGTGAATCGATCAGCTCGAAGATCACAGAGATTATTGAAACTGCATTAAAGCGCTTACCAACACCCAAAAATATGCGCTGGGGAAATTACGACACCGAATTTGTACGCCCGATTCACAGCATTGTATTACTTTACGGTCACCAAGTGTTGCCAGCGGCCATCATGGGAAAACCGACTGACAAAATGACGCATGGCCATCGCGCATTGCATGCAAAAGAAGTCGAGATCCCATTGGCAAGAGACTATGCCGACGTGCTTGAAAAGGCGCACGTCATCGCAAGTTTTGAAAAGCGAAAGCAAACCATTCTTGATCAAATTAAAACGCTGGAAGAAAAGCATAAAGTGCATGCCCACATTGACAAAAATTTACTTGATGAAGTGACGGCCCTTGTTGAATGGCCAGTTGCGCTCTTGTGCGACTTTGATGAATCCTTTTTGGAAGTACCTGCAGAAGGTCTTATCTCAGCGATGCAATATCATCAAAAAAGTTTCCCGGTGAAAGGTGCTGACGGTAAGTTGCAACCACATTTTATCACGATCAGTAATATTAAAAGCCAAGACGAAAAACAAGTTATCGAGGGAAATCAACGCGTCATGTGTGCTCGCTTGAGCGACGCTGCTTTCTTTTATCGCGTCGATCAGAAAACACCGCTTGAAGAGCGTTTAAGCGCGCTAGAACATATTATCTATCAAAAACAACTGGGCAGTCTACGTGACAAGGTCACTCGCATTGAAACGTTAAGTGGATTCATTGCTGACACCTTAAAAGTAGACAGTAAAAAACCTATGCGTGTTGCGCACTTAGCAAAAGCTGATCTTGCATCTGACATGGTCGCAGAATTTCCAGAGCTACAAGGCATCATGGGAAGCTATTATGCAAAATCAAGTGGCGAGAGTGACGATGTCGCACTCGCTATCAAAGAACATTATAAACCCGCATTTTCAGGTGACACCATCCCAAGCTCAGACAGTGCTTGCATCGTCTCCCTGGCAGATCGTCTAGATACCTTAGTCGGCATTTTTGGAATAGGCTTGCTGCCGACAGGCGATAAAGACCCGTTTGCACTAAGGCGCGCTGCTTTAGGCATCATCCGAATCATCACTGAAAAGCACTATGGTTTAGACTGCAAATTCCTGCTTGAAAAAGCGATTGATTGCTATGACGGCAAGCTTTCAAATACCGACGTTCTGCAAAATCTGCTCACCTTTATTAATGATAGGCTACGCGCTTTTGAAATTGATAAGGGCATTGCACCTGATGTTTGGGCCTCTGTTAGCGCTCTTGGTTTAACCAATATCAGTGATATTGAAAATCGTTTGGCCGCTGTGCAGCATTTCAAAACGCTAGATTCAGCAAGCGCTTTAGCGGCTGCCAACAAGCGGGTTAGCAACATTCTATCCAAGCAGGCTGACGCTTTAAATAACTTACAAATTGACAAAGCCCTACTTGAGCACGATTCTGAAAAACACTTAGAAGCAATCCTGGCGACTAAAGCCAATGAAATAGGGCCGCTTTACCAAAATCAGAAATATGATGATGTGCTTCAAAATCTAAGCTCCCTAAAAGACCCTGTGGACAGTTTTTTCGATGATGTGCTCGTGATGAGTGAAGACGAAAAACTACGAAACAATCGCATTGCTTTGCTCAGCCAGCTAAGGCAGTTATTTTTAAAAGTTGCAGATGTGGCATTATTACAATGAGTGATCCCAAAAAATTAATCATACTTGATCGTGACGGCGTCATTAATCATGACTCGCCGGAATATATTAAAACCCCGGATGAATGCCATTTTATTGATGGCAGCATTGAGGCTATCGCCACACTACACAAAGCCGGTTTTCTCGTCGCTATTGCCACCAACCAAGCCGGCATCGGTAGGGGTTTATACACCAAAGACACTTTGGCGAAGATTCATAAAAAAATGGTAGAGGCCGTTGAGAGAGAAGATGGCCGTATCGATGCTATTTTTTATTGTCCACACCATCCAGATGATGACTGTGATTGCCGAAAGCCCAAACCCGGTTTGCTGCATCAAATTGAAAAACACTTTAACATTAACTTAAATGACGCTTTTTTAGTCGGCGATTCCTGGCGCGACATAAGAGCCGCCATTACCGTTGGCACCAAGGCTATCTTAGTCAAGACAGGTAATGGCGAGATGACATTAGAAGCCGACCATGACTTAACAGGCGTAGTTGTCTGTGATAATTTAGCCGGCGCAGTTGATTGGATTATAACAAAAGGAATAGCATGAATATGTTTAAAAAAACATGGTATGGATTTCGCAGTTTTCTTTTTTATGCAGTTCAAGCTATAGTCACAGGGCCATACGGCATTTTTAGCTTGTTTTGTTACAAGCTTTCCGCCCATACCCGCTATGAGATCATTCGCCTTTGGATAAAATTCAACATTGTAAGTCTGCGACTACTTTGTGGCGTAAAATTTGAAGTTGAAGGTTTAGAAAACATCACTGAACAAAACGGTGTGATCTTAGCGAACCATCAGTCAACCTATGAAACATTCATTTTGCCTCTTATCTTTCATCAGCCAACGATTATTCTTAAAAAACAATTATTAGATATTCCTTTCTTTGGTTGGGGCTTACGCCTACTTGACCCAATAAGCGTTGACAAGAAAAAACCTACGTCATCAATGCAGCAATTATTAACGCTAGGCCAACAAAAGTTAAAAGAAGGGCGTTGGGTCTTAATCTTTCCTGAAAGCGAACGCGTTGAAGCAGGAAAAAAAGCCAGATACCGCATTGGTGGTGCCATGCTTGCGAAAAGAGCAGGCGTGCCCGTTTTACCCGTTGCCCATAACAGTGGAAAATACTGGCCAGGGAAAGGCTTTATTAAATACCCTGGCACAGTCAAAGTTGTCATTGGTTCGCCTATCGACACAACCAATCGTTCTCAAGAAGAAGTGTTAGCCATGGCTAAAATTCGTATTGAGAAAACACTGGAGATCATTAACCTTTAAGCCATTACCAGCCAGCGCCAATTGTTCTCCCATTCAGGCCAACATCATTTTTCCCACCAAAGCCTTGCTCAAAATCCGAGGCTTTATCCGTTTTTGGATCCGTATTACAACGGTAAAACGGCGTGAGGTGACCACTAGAAAAGCTCAACTTCATAGCGCTCAGATTTGGCAAGCCTGACCTAAAACTTGTTGCGGCTATAATAAGGCCATATAAAAAGTATCGATTATCAACGCCTAAAGTGCTACTCAACACATCCAATGTTTCTTCCTGTGCGTTAAGCGCAACCATGCCAGCCGTATTTAATAGCAAGCTGCCGTAAGCAATGATTTTTTTCCATTTAAACTGTTTATTAACAGATTGCTCTAACGAATTTTGCTCTCCCTCATCAACAGGCGCAAACGTAAAGCCTTGAGATTTTGTATGTGTTTTATCACCAAATAACTTGGCGTAAGCCGCATCAAAGAAATCATTAATTTGTATTTGTACTTTTCGGCCACCCCATAAGGCATCTGTTGACACAAAAACGATGGCAACAAAACTCGCCAACTCAGGGGGTATTGGTGCACTAAAAAATTCTGTGATCGCTGAAAACACATAATAATTAGCTAACGCATACGTTAAGTTCAAACTCTGGCCTACTGCAACTTTTACTATTTCAAATACAATGAAGGCAGTAATTTTAACAAAGGCAGAGCACACATTATGACTGCTCCACAACATGGAAATATAACGGGCACTGTCCGCAAGATACATGCCAATGAGTTTAAAAATATTTTCCTTAATAAACTCGGTCAGCACCACCTGGAAGATAGCGAAAAAACCCAAAGTTGCCATAGCAGCGGATGGAATTGCGACCCATTGCCCAACTAACTCTGCATTGTCTGCCCACTCAAGCGCACCTAGTGATGCCCCTGCTGATAATGCGGCGAGAATACCGGCCACGATCATGAGTGAGGTACGCCAGCTGACAGGCTGTCCGAAACGATCCTTAAATATTTTTTTATTCAACCACTGATCTGAACACCACTTAGTGTCGTCACACGTCAGAAAATAGTTCGTGATTGACCCGCCGACAAAAACACACCCTAATGCGACAACCGCCAATACTTTATTTTGATCTTCTAGCTTTTTATAGATTTCATCCGCCGCAACGCCACCTTCACCAATACCAATCAACAGTGCTGCAATGGCTGCAAAGCCAGCTGTGTAATAAGTATTTCTGTATTCCTTTCTTACTTCTTCCCTAAAATCTCCAGCTCCCTCAATAGGACTAACATACTGTGTTTTTATGCCTTTCTTTTCTTTATAGATCACACGATACGAGGGAAAATGATATTTTGGAAATGCTGCGTGCGATTTACGTTCTTGATACCCTTGCTTTTCCTCGATAGAAAACACTTTTTTTTCTGACATCAATCTATCCACGGGCACAATTTGCAATGGCAGATTACAGGTAAGAGCAACATTATCAATGGAAGCCCGCACTACCGCACGCTCATCTTCTAATGCTCTAGCTTGTTCTCGCGAATTTTTTGCCAGAACACGTAAGTCATAAAGAATTGTTTGGTAAGGTATATTACACACGGCTTCAATATCATCTTTAAACGTTTTTTCGGCTATCAATGAATAATCAGGGTTATGCTTATAATCTTCTTGATGCAAGATTTTATAATAATAATCGTTTATGTGTTGATTCAATTTTCCAGCATCACTTTCAGATTTTAATTTACTGGCTAAGGCATGTTGTACACGATCTATTTGAGCCCTGTCTTCTCTATTGAGATAAGCATGATGAGTAATCTGTTGCTTTTTAAACACACCATACAAATGTTCTAAAAATGACGCCTTCGAGGCAGCAGGTTTATTCTCAGTCGACAACTGATGGACTGTCGGAATTTCATCAACCCCTAAGCGTGCAAGGACAGCTAACGCTTTTGCATAAGCCAACCCTTCTGCATTGCCTAAACAGCTCCAGCTGATCAACCATTGTTTATGATAAAAATGATTCCGCATGAAATACGTAAATGAAGCTATGGGTTTGTTATCAACTAGTCCTTCAAATGCTTGACTATGATAACTGTTGATAATGTCGGAAAGGCTTCCCTCGGGTTGAGTCAACAAATCTTCTTGCATAATAGTTTCTTCTCTTTATTCTCCATTAGAGGAAAGAGTATAGAAGAAGTTTATCGATCAATAAAATGAATAATTAAATATTTTTGATAAATTTAATTGGTTTAGCTGGTTTTTAAATCGCTTGCAAGCTTTGCATCCCTATCGCAATTATTACCTTCCGCATAAACCGCAATAATGGTATTGTTTTCGTCAACTTCAAAGGTTGTTTCACATTTAAGAAAATACGTTTCACCTGGGATCACTTCTGTTGGCGTCGTTACCACTTGGCCAGAACCTGTTACCGTCACGTAACTCGGATTCACCGATCCAGTTCGCTGCATCTTTTGAATGGCGTTGTAGCGATATTCTGTATTACCATTGCTGGCCGTTATTTTACGCGTAGGTTGACCCCACTTTGCCACTAGCTCATTGGAGCTCACACCTTTCCAATCTTGGGTCAAGGAATCAGACTGTGTTAACCCACTGCATGCCGTTAGGGCAAGTGAGATCAAAATAATAACAACGTTTCGCATAAATCAGTATCCTTACATAAGTGTTTGTCAATCGTGTCAACCTGGTCTATAAAATATATCACGCTTGATCTGGTGCGCCAATATTTTCATCTCTCATCTGTGCTGTGAACGTTGTGGCCCGGCTATCGGGGTAAAGTGTGATTTGAACTCTTCGATTTTCATACAATCCTTTTGCACTACGCATGCTAGAAATAGGTTCACGTGAGCCCAAACCCGCATAGCGCATTACTCGTGTGCCATCAACGGAATTGATCCCTTGAGTCTCTAAAAAATGAGTGATTTTTGCGGCTTGAGCACCGGAGAGCGTGTCTTCAAACTTTTTGGTGCCAATATTAGACGTGTTTACAGTAACTAATATATTTTTATGGGGATAGTAGCTGAGATAGATTGCTAAATCATTTAATACTGTGTCTGCGTGTTTTGCTAAATCTGTGGTCGCAGGATCAAAAAGTGCATCGCTGGGGATGATGATTGTAATGCTATCACCCACTTGAAAGGATTCCCCGCCAGAGGCTTTTACCTTCTTAAGCGAGGGTAAGCTGGCATAGTAGCCAATACCGCCACCAAGCAACCCTGAGAGCAAGGTGATTGCCTTATCGGCCCCTAGAACGTGTGCAATACTCGCGCCAGTTGCCGCACCTGCGCTCGTATACGTTGCTTGTCGGTTCTGTTGGGCTGTGCTGCTGCATGCTGTTAAAAAAAGGATGAGAGGAAGCAGTATTATTGTTTTTATTTTATTCATTACCATTGCCTTTGTTTTGATTTTTATAAGTACAATTGTATGTTAAAAAGGTAAAGAAAACAAAGGAAAAAAATCGCATTCTCTGATACAATTTAGCCAGTGATAAGCTAGACAAAAAATGACGTTTTTTCAATAAGTTAGGGCATAAAAATGACGAATACTGCGACGTACGACTCTTCAAATATCAAGGTTTTAAAAGGGCTAGATGCTGTGCGCAAACGCCCAGGCATGTATATTGGCGATACCGATGACGGAACCGGCTTGCACCACATGGTTTTTGAAATTGTAGATAACGCCATTGACGAAGCCTTAGCAGGTCACTGTGACACCGTAGATATCACAATCCACACAGATGAATCTGTGTCTGTACGAGACAATGGTCGTGGCATTCCAGTCGATATCCATGAAGAAGAGGGTCGTTCAGCGGCTGAGGTTATCATGACTGTTCTACATGCTGGCGGAAAGTTTGACGATAATGCCTATAAAGTCTCTGGTGGTTTGCACGGTGTCGGGGTCTCTGTGGTAAACGCGCTTTCAGACGACTTAACCTTGCGCATTCGCAGCAATGGCAAATTACACGAACAGCATTACAAAACTGGTGTACCACAGGCTCCACTAGCCGTCGTGGGAGAGTCTAGCTCAACCGGAACTGAGGTTCGCTTTCACCCCAGCGCAGACACATTTAGCAACATTAACTTTCACTATGATATTTTAGCCAAACGCCTACGCGAACTTGCTTTCTTAAACCCCGGCATTTGCATCAACTTATCAGACGAGCGCAGCGGAAAAGGTGATGAATTTAAATATGAAGGCGGCATTAGAGCTTTCGTAGAACACTTAAGCACCAACAAAACCGCTATTCACCCCAAAGTAATTTATGGCTCAGCTGAAAAGCAAGGCATGACGGTTGAGATTGCATTACAGTGGAGCAGCGCTTATCAAGAAAGTATTTTTTGTTTCACTAACAACATCCCACAAAAAGATGGTGGCACACACTTGTCGGGGTTTCGTGGCGCACTGACTCGTACGTTAAACACTTACATTGAAAAAGAAGGGTTTGCGAAAAAATCCAAGGTGGCAACCTCGGGCGAAGATGCGCGTGAAGGCTTGGTCGCTGTGTTATCGGTTAAAGTGCCTGATCCGAAATTCTCCTCTCAAACGAAAGACAAACTCGTTTCTTCTGAAGTCAAACCTATTGTTGAATCCATTGTCTCTGAGAAGTTACAAGAGTTTTTAATGGAAAACCCGCAAGAAGCAAAATCTATTGTCTCTAAGATTGTCGATGCAGCACGTGCAAGAGAAGCCGCACGAAAAGCGCGTGACATCACACGACGCAAAGGCGCATTGGATATCGCTGGTCTGCCAGGCAAGTTAGCCGATTGCCAAGAAAAAGATCCGGGTCTTTCAGAACTCTTCCTAGTGGAGGGTGAATCTGCTGGCGGCTCTGCAAAACAAGGGCGTGATCGTAAGCATCAAGCCGTTTTGCCACTGAAAGGTAAAATCTTAAACGTTGAAAAAGCACGTTTTGATAAAATGTTATCCTCTGTCGAAATAGGCACATTAATCACAGCGCTAGGTTGCGGAATCGGTAACGATGAATATAACCCCGACAAAGTGCGCTATCACAAAATCATAATCATGACCGATGCTGACGTCGATGGTTCACACATTCGCACCTTGTTGCTCACCTTTTTCTTCCGTCAACTGCCAGATCTCATTGAGAGAGGCTATATTTATATAGCACAACCACCACTATACAAGATCAAAAAGGGCAAGCAAGAACAGTACTTAAAAGACGATGATGAATTAGATGCTTATCTAGTTCAATTGGCTTTAGAAGGTGCTGCACTGCATATCAACGCTTCAGCGCCGCCTTTAGCAGGCGCCGGTTTAGAAACATTGACGAATGAATACCGCGCTGTAGTGAAAACCATTAGACGTCTTTCTAAAGTTTACCCCGAAACAGTATTGACACAATTATTGAATACCACTGCTGTCACAGCAGAAATGTTGTCAGACCAATCAAAAATGCAAGCTTGGCTTGACGTTTTTCAAGAAACACTCCACACCATTTCTGACAATCATTTTCAATATGAAACAACACTGCATGAAGACACTGAAAAGCACACGTGGCTACCCAGCATTACAGTGGATCACTTGCATACCAAAACAGATTACCCATTATCACATGAGTTTTTCACCTCTAACGAATACAAACAAATCGCTAGCATGGCAGAAAAACTGATTGGATTAATCGAAGACGATGCCTCTGTAACGCGCGGTGATAAGAAACATCACGTTAAACATTTTGACGAAGCAATCACTTGGCTCATGAATGAAGCTAAGCGCGGACAAAACATCCAACGCTACAAAGGGTTAGGTGAAATGAACCCTGATCAACTCTGGGATACCACTGTGAACCCTGAAACACGTCGCTTAAGCCAGGTGCGTATTGAAGATATTGTCGCCACCGACCAAATCTTCTCAACGCTCATGGGCGATCAAGTTGAACCACGCCGTGACTTCATCGAAGCTAACGCGTTGCATGTGGGTAACTTAGACGTTTAAAAAACTCGCTTACCTTGAAAATCTAAAGGCTGACTTTATATTTTCAAGGTGCTTTTTCATGGAATTTAACTAAATTGACATATTTGCCTTGAAAATCTATAATAGCACTTTAGATTTTCACGGTGTTTATATGTTTCGTCCCGAGTACATAGAAAAAATCAAGGCGTTACATGAGAGCCACCCCATCGTTGCCTTACTAGGCCCTAGGCAGTGCGGAAAAACAACGCTTGCTCACATGCTAGCGGATTCCGACACCATACCCACCCATTTTTTTGACCTTGAAGACCCAGAAGTCCTTGTCAAACTAGACAACCCAAAGCTTGCGCTTGAAAGCCTCTCGGGGCTCATTGTTATTGACGAAATACAACGCTCGCCTGAGTTATTTCCCTATTTACGTGTCTTAGTCGACCAAAACCCGAGCCTTAAGCTGCTCATACTAGGAAGCGCCTCTCGAGAACTCATCAAACAGTCCTCGGAAAGCTTAGCTGGCAGAGTCGCCTACATTGAAGTAACACCTTTTAGCTTTACGGAGACAAAGGAGATGCAAAATCTGTGGATACGAGGTGGATTCCCCCGCTGTTACTTAGCGCCCTCTTTTGATGCAAGCATTGCCTGGCGGAAACATTACATTACAACCTTCTTAGAGCAGGATATCCCAAACCTTGGCATTAACGTTCCACCACAAATGCTGCGTCGATTCTGGATGATGCTCGCACATTTCCATGGCAATGTTTTTAATGCCGCCGACCTAGGGAAATCGCTGGGTGTTACTGGGCCCACAATACGCCGCTACCTTGATATCTTAACAGGCACGTTCATGGTGAGACAGCTGCAACCTTGGTTCGTTAATATGAAAAAACGCCAAGTCAAATCACCAAAAATTTACTTCAAAGACAGTGGTATTTTTCATACACTGATGGGGATTTCAGACCAAGATACGCTCTTATCTCACCCTAGGCTAGGCGCATCCTGGGAAGGCTTTGCCCTTGAAGAAATTATACGATATATCGATGCCACACCAGAGGAGTGTTACTTTTGGGCAACGCATGCGGGGGCAGAACTGGATTTATTAATTATCAAAGACGGAAAAAAATTGGGTTTTGAATTTAAATATTCCGATGCGCCTAAACTCACAGCCTCAATGAAAATTGCCTTTGAAGAACTTGAGCTTGACTCTCTCACCGTTATCTACCCAGGTAAAAGCACATTCCCATTGCACGAGGGTATCACGGTTTCAGGCCTAGCAAATTATCTCACTTAACGTCTCGGCACCGGCGATAAAATCTATTAATGCTGACTTTCCAGCACAGAAATCTCCACGTAGAACTTATATGCTGTTATCAAAACAACCTAACTCATGAGATAAAAATATGAAAGATGCATTTACTCAAGCTGTTAAATACATATATGAACATATTGATGAACTAATCTCCTTAAAGGATATTGCTCTTCATACAGGCATATCTATTAAATCACTAAAACATTTATTTCAAAAGGCTGTCGAACAAACACCAGGTGCGTTCATACGAAAATTGAAAATGGAGCTTACTTTTACCCTTTTTGACAAATTTCCAGAAAGTTCAGTCTCTGCAAAAATTACGATAAATGTACTCCTAGCATAAAGTACTTAAGGCACAACGTAGAATGATGAATCTAACTGTTTAATTCTACTGATAAAGGGTGCATATCAACCCGCAAAAAAGGCAAAACTTTGAACAAAAGTTGGATTTTAACAAAAAATCTGGGTATCATGAACAGATAATAATAAATTGGCTTAATAAAAATGAATAATCAAAGTCAACAAGACGAGCTGGCGCGTCTCACACAATATGCGAACGCTACCGGCACAAGTGTTGTTACCAGCACAGCAAACCTTGATATCAAAGATTCGATTCTTGCTGATATGCACCATTGGTGTAAGAAACAAGGCGATATCGCCGTGTTGAACAGTGGCGTTATCCTATCATCAAACCCAGCGTCTCGTGATATTCAAAACATTAAAACTGCATTACTCAACAAAGGGCTACGGCCTGGGCGTGTCTATGCCGCCACGCAAGATCTAATCAGTTTATTGCTCGCTAACAGCGTGGGCGAGAATGATGACATTGGCGAACAAGAAATCAGTGATCGCCAACAATACCTGCGAAATCTTGTGAGTGAAGCGATTATCCGAAACGCCAGTGATATTCACATACAAGTTAGACGTAATAAAACCACTATTCGAATGCGGAGTCATGGCACCTTATCCACATACGCAGAATGGACACAAAAACTCGGCCGTGAAATTGCTGCCGTTGCATTCAATAAAGAAACCGATCACGCAACTTCACACTTCAATCCCCTCGTGCCACAAGATGCCTCGATGCCGCTTGAAATTAATGGTCGCGATGTGCGTTTGCGTCTTGCAAGCGTGCCTGCGCACGGCGGGTTTGATATGGTTTTTCGTATCTTAACAACAGGTCATGAGGATTTACTGAAACTTTCAGAGCTTGGCTACACAGAAAAACAAGTGAGCTTGATTGCCGATGCTGTCAAATATCCACACGGTGCTATCATTGTGGCAGGCCCAACTGGGTCAGGTAAAACCACCACGCTAGCAAGTTGCATGGAAATGATTGACCCTATCCGAAAATTATACTCCATTGAAGATCCTGTTGAGAAAGTTGTGGAAAAAGCGACGCAAGTGCCTGTGAATACAGACAAAACCGATAGAAGTTTTGCCAGCATGGGGCGAGCAGCTTTGCGAATGGATCCTGATGTGATTATTCTCGGGGAAATGCGTGATGAAGACACGGCAAGTGTCATGGTACGCGCGTCAATTACAGGTCACTTGGTGTTAACGACTGTTCATACGAACAGTGCAACCGGCATTATTACCCGACTAATGGATTTAGGTGTCTCATCAAACTTACTCAGTGATGCCAGCGTATTGCGCTTACTCATGTTTCAACGACTGATTGCAAAAATTTGTCCGCACTGTTCGATTCCTTTATCCGAATCAACAAAACATATTCCTCACTTAAGCAGTTGGCAAACTGTCTTTCCTGTGATGAGTGCAATGCGTGCAAAAGGCCCCGGGTGTGACAAATGTGACAACACAGGCGTACAAGGTCGAACCGTCATTGCCGAAGTGGTTTGGATTGATGATAAAGGTCGCGAATTTATTCAGCGAGGGGATACTCTAGGTTGGGACCAATATTTAAAAGAACAAGGCTTTGAGTCTTATCAAATGCATGCAATAACACTAGCCAAATCAGGCGCTTGCGATCCACTTGACGTTGAAGCAGTCGTGGGCAAACTCGCAATAACCATTGATGGTGGCAAATTTGATTACAGGTCGGTATAATAATTCAATCATAATAAAAAAAATAAAAAACGATGACAATAAACGATATTCTCGACAAGGCAACAACGCTGTTTAAGAAACTGAGTTTCGGCAATAAACGCCAACTCATTTTCCTAGAAGATCTATCTGTACTCGTCAGTGACGGCGTTCCCGTCAATCGTGCTATCGATATGCTCACCGAGATATACACAGGCATTAGCCAAGAAGTGGCAATCAACTTATCCCAAGCCATTTCTGAAGGAAAACCATTGGCTGAAGCGATGCGCCCTTGGTTTAACGTAAGCTCTGTTGAATTGGTCAGAGCAGGCGAAGAAGGTGGCACCTTAGATCAAACAATGCATTCAGCCGCCGATGCATTAAAAGAAAAATCCAGTTCCATTTCAGCCGTAGTCGGTGCGATAGTCTACCCCCTTGTCGTACTGATTGCCGGTTGCCTTGTTATTATTTACATTAACAATTCCATTTTCATCGATTTTAAAGCCATAAAGCCTGTCACCGAATGGCCAACGGTTGGACGAGCACTAATATCTCTCGCTAACTTTATTCAATATTGGTCATGGCTAGCAATTATCGTTGTCATTGGAAGTATTATCGGATTACGTCACACACTCATTAATTATGTCGGTGAGTTACGTCCAACACTGGACAACCTGCCAATCTTCAATGTCTATCGTGATTTAACCGCAGCGCGATTAATGGAAACATTAGGGCTATTGGTTTCTAACGGTGTCGTATTCAAAACAGCAATTAAAGTATTGCAATACCACGCCAACCCATACCTCGTCTCTCATTTAATTGGCATGGAGCGTTTATTGGGAACCGGTAAAGACAACATTGCAGAAGTGTTGAATACTGGACTTGTCAAACAACAAGATGTGATGCGACTTCGCGTCATTGCTGAAGTGAAAGGCTTTGAGCACGCACTCATTCGTCTTGGAAAATATGCGGCTATTCAAGGAAATAATACCATCCGAATAGCTGCAAAAATCACTGCAGGCTTTTTGCTTGCTGTTGGTGGCGGACTCATTATCTTTATGATCTTCGCTATTTATCTCGTGGGTATGTCGTTAGGTACAATCAGTTAATAATTAAAATAAGAGGAAAATAAAAAATGTTAAATAGCCTACAAATTAGAAAAAAAAGAGAAGAAGGGTTCGGTTTGCTCGAATTAATGTTATCAATGGTCGTTGTGGCATTGTTGTTAATCATGGCAACACGTTACTACCAAAGTGCACGAACATCAGCGCGTGTTAACTCTGCCATTAACATGACACAAGCGGCATTAACCGCTGCTGATAACATCAGTAATGCAGAGGGTGGTTATACATCCGCTATAACAAGTGATGCGATTAAACCGTTCTTGCCAAACAACAGTTTGCAAACGCCTTGGGGCACGCAATTGACCGTAACGCCAGCAGGTTCTGGGAGCTCAAGCACAGTAACCTTTGGTATCCCAGCAACCGCAAGCGATTGTACTGCGCTCGTTTCGGCACTGCAAAACACAGCAAACGGTGCAACATGTGAATCTGACACAGCATCTATCGTCTT
The DNA here is from genome assembly GCA_002469885.1 of Legionellales bacterium UBA7366. Taxonomy (GTDB): domain Bacteria; phylum Pseudomonadota; class Gammaproteobacteria; order UBA7366; family UBA7366; genus UBA7366. Next base: position 33,837 of record DKOI01000112.1, read on the forward strand.
TAACTATAACCATAACGCTGTTTAAGCTTATGGATAAACAACTGCCCTTTAACGGACTTAAAGGGCAGCTTTGTTTGAGGCAATTAAGATGAAAAACAACAACCAAGGTTTGTCATTACTCGAAATATTACTCGCACTCTCAATTATCAGCGCGATAACTATTTTGGGCATAAAGCAATATTTTGTATTTAAACAACATAAAAATATTGTCCAAGTCACAAAACAAGTGAATGACTTACTCACAGCCAGTGGAAAGTTTTATGTCGCAAACTGCATAAGCGACCCATCATCTGATGCGCAATACGCTTCAGCAAAACAAACGTTGGACACCGCGTTACAGGGTGTTAATATCCAAACGGATTTACAAGCCTACTTACCCATAGCGGTTGATAGGCTTGTAAACCCTTTCGGTCAATTTGATAATGAACAATCTTATAAAGTCGCGTTAATACAAGCGCCTTTTACACCCAAAGATATGACGAGTGGAAACTGGGAACAAAATGATAAAACCTATCACGATAATAATTACAGTACCCAGGGGTTTGATTCGAATGTGTTGTGGCAAACACAAGTTAAGGCATGCATTACTGAACTGGTTTCAAAAGACTCGGGAGAATCTATAAACCCTGACGCTATCCGGGCTTACTTCAAAGCTGATGGTTATGATCTTAACGATGGAAGTTGTACAAACGGGGTGGTATTAACCTGGACACGATTGCCACGCAACGTTGCATTGGCAGGGTCGAATAACGCAAGCGCAAGAGGCGCTTCAGCGCAATACAATAAAATGGGGCAGTGGTCTCCCTGGATGAAAGAACAATTCGGTCAAGATAGATTTAACTACTTATGTCAAACCTAGATAAACGAGGCAACTAAAAATGCGCGTGATAAAAAAACAACAAGGCTTTAGCCTGCTCGAAGTGATGTTAGTCTTAGTCATTCTAGTTGCATTAGGCACGCTGGCTATTTCGACTATGCGCAGTAAAATGATCAACGTTCGTTTAGAACGTACGGCTGAGCAAATGCAACAAGTTACACAATCTGCTGTCTCCTACTTTATAGACAATCACATGTGGCCTAGCGAATATCTTTCATTTACGACTGACGGCATCAGCACACTGGCGCAAGAAGCTTATCTTCCCCAGTCAATGCTAGATGACAGCAACGAATTTACCAGCTCTTGGGGCACACCTTATGAAACCAAGCTCTCTGACAGTGAAGGTCGACAATTTTTAGTCCGCGTGGATGTTGGCAATGAGAGTTATGCAAGCGTGTTAAGAGGCATGCTGCCAATGGCCTACCTTGATGGGACGAATGTTATCACTAGCGTTAATGTGCCTAGCTATAATTATAATAACGCACAGAGCGTCAGTCATATGGGAATTTATACTCTAGGCGCCTGCGTCCCAGAGCCCGCTTGCCCAACGGGAATGAAGGCTCAAATAACGACAACACCTGCTGGCCTGGCTGGAATAACATCCGTTAACTCAAGTGGCTCAACTACGCCCATCCAGAGTTTCATGGCATATGCCTATGGAAAAAGCAGCAAAGATAAATCGCCCGTATCAAAACCTCTCCTTTGCCCAAACCAGGAGTTAACAACGGGCTCTTGCTCAGGTGGAGAAACAGGAAACTATTGGCGCGCATGTTTATCCGGCACAGCTTCTGGGGGCGAAATTGTTAATTTTACAGAACAAAAGGGCACTGTGAAAAATCACGCTATTCAAATTTTAGCCATGACAAATTGTGTTCCGGAAAAAAACAGTTCATACACCCAATTTTCTAAAAATTAATGGCAATAGCCTAGAGTATCAAGGAGTTAGAAGAAAATGTTAGCGAAATCGTTGTTTACAATGTGCTCAGAAACCAGTTATAATCATCAATCTGCTGCAAACAATAACAATAAACGCGGAGACAGAATGAAAGCACTGCTCACAGGCCTACTGGGCTTTATTACACTATACCCCTTCCTAGCCCAAGCAGGATGGCAAGCTCAAGATACTCAACCCAATCCTGACACACAGTTTGTTTCTTCAGAAGCGAATGGGGCATGGAAAGAGGCCTCTCCAGAGTTGGGTAGCGAGTTTGAACCCTTTTTTGAACCTGCCAACTTGAATGCCAAAAAAAATAATGAACAACAGACTGCTAACATTGAAGACAGCGCCGCAATTGCCTCAAAACCAGAGCCTGCAAAATTAACAATGTTAATGCTAGAGCCTGGCACACTCAAAGAAAATATCGAACGCATGAATCAAATGTTACCCAACCCTTGGCGTATTAAATGGACAAGTGAAAATGATTACCTTGTCACAGGCAATGCAAACGTGAGCGGAGACAATTTCTACGACGCCATCGGAAACCTTTTAAAATATTATCCAGTTCGTGCTGAGTTTTATACCAAAAATCATGTTCTATCTATTGTCTCTGGGAGCGCCTCATGAAAACAATTCAAAAAACCATTAGAGTTGCCGTAGTCCTAACAAGCGCATTCACCTTAGCAGCTTGTTCTACCCCTAAACTCTTTTCTCAATCACAAGAAAATGTGAATAAGGTAAAAACGCAAATTAAAGACGCTCGACAAGAGGGCGACACGCTCACAAAACCTAAAAGCTCAGTGATTGTAAAAGACGAGCTCTATGTTGATAGCGTGCCGATCAATATTAAGAAGCAACCTACCTGGTTAAAAGGACGCATCAGTTTACACGGCGACAAACTTCCTTTCTCTTTCTACTCTCGCAATATTGTTAAATCAGCGGGTGTGCTTACCAAGTATCAACACCGTTTAGATCCGTCGCTTGAAATCAGCATGAACTATACCGGCGACATTCAAGGCGCCCTCGACTTGCTTGCTGCCAAAACCGGATATTCATACAGCATCAACGGTGACTCCGTTTACTGGAGAGCCTTTGAAACAAAAACATTTAATATTGCCTTCATGCCGGGCTCATCAAATTACATGGTAGGTAAAGACAAGGTTACTAAAAAGAAAGAAGATGACAGCAACACAAATGAGGTGATCAAAAAAGGAAATGATGATACTGCTAATGATCAATATTCAAACTTGCAAGCAACGCTTTCTGTTTGGAAAGATATGAACAACACGATTCAATCCATGCTTTCAAAAGAGGGAAGAGTCGTTGTATCAGAATCAACTTCTGCAATTACCGTCACCGATCATCCGAGCAACTTAAAAACAATCGGGTTATATATTGATTCAACCAATGCTGATCTCTCAAAGCAAGTCATGATTAAAGTGCAAGTATTACAAATCAACCTGCAAGAAAACTTTGTCAATGGCATTAACTGGGATGCGGCTAAAACAATGTTAGGTGGAACTGATTTTACCTTTTCCGGAAACTTTGCAGCGCCTGTTGCTATTGCGCCTATTGCCGGTATCTCTACCGCAAGCTTTGGAGCAGCTTCTGGTGCCAGCCAAGCATTGATTACCGCCTTGTCACAACAAGGTCGCATCTCTACAACAACTGAGCCTACTGTTGTTACCACGAACAATCAGGTTGCAACGCTAGGTATCACAACACAGACAGGTTATTTGGCGCAGGTTTCATCGACCATCTCTGGTGATACTGGCACGCTCACAACAGATGTTCTGCCTGGACAAGCCATCACAGGTTTAACGTTATTCATACTACCTAAAATTATGGATAATAAAGTTTATCTGCAAGTAAGTTCAAGCTTATCCACATTACAAAAAATACAAGACCTTTATTCACAAGGCACGGCAGATAATCCAAACGAAAGCGCGACTAAAATTCAAGCGCCGATTATTAATGATAATTCATTCAACCAGCGCAGTGTTATCACATCAGGAACAACGCTGATTTTAGCTGGCTTTAAACAAATACATAACGAAGCGAATAACTCTGCTTTTGCACAAATTGATGCATTGGGCGGTAAAGGTGCGGCTCAACAAAACATACAGACCATCATATTAATTACACCTTACATTTTAAATAATAGCTAAAAAGAAGAAGATAAATGCCTAGCATTATACGAGAAAAAGACGGTGCAACATTTACAACCCCTGACTATAGGGAGTTGACGAGCACCAAAAAAGCATCACTGCTCAAAAGAGAGATACTCATGCTCTCAACACAGCACGGTGATTTTTCTCATATTCGCAAAAAAAATAAGTCGCAATATGAAGTCGCTTTTTCACATGAATCCGGATTTTTACTCGGTGAAAGTGTTTGGCAACATTTCAATAGACCTTATAACATGGTCTATTGTGAGTTATTACCTAATGCGGCAGAAGTAATCCTTGTTGTTGTCACGAACGGTAGTATTTTTATAGATACAAAGATACCTCAGCTAAGCGTCCCTGAGGAATTGGCTGTGTTTTTAGGGGAAGATCATGAGTTTGAAATTTATATTCACGGTGATGTGCCTATAAGTAAAGAGCCTGCTGAAGGGAAATTTTCTTTTTCTAGGCAGACAACAAAAAGCTTTACCGTGCTCGAAGAATCTTTTTTTGACAATCTAAAACAAGACCCTGAGCTTGAATTGCTCCCAGCTGCGCAAGCCTTAAAAAAACAACGTATTGGAACGCTCCCTGTTAAAAATATTGTAGTGGTATCGATCATTGCTGTAATTTTTTGGACGGGATGGGCTAAGCTCACGAACACAAACAGTGTGTTACCTAAAATAATCATCAGCGTTGTCGACCCATACACTTTATTTTTAAATACGCTATCAACGCCCGCGCCTGATAAAAGCATACGTCAACTTGTAGATTATATAGAGCGTGTTTCAGAAGCCCCAGGTTGGAGCATGAAAACGATTTCTTTCAACAAGAGAAATGGTTTTAAATCCTACTTACTCTCCTCCGGAAACAACATTTCTAATCTGAAAAAATGGGCTTATCAACAGCACATATCAGTTGATATTGATAATAAAGGCGTCTCTGCAAACATCCCAAACACGGTGAAAAACAGAGCGAAGCCAAATAAAATCTTTAAGTTGCAAAATGTATTAGGCAACATAGTCGATAGAACCAATAGCATCTTACCGGGCAATGCAATACTACTCCAACCCATTGTCTCTTACAGTCAATACAAAGAAATTTCATTTAGTATCACTATCGAAGATGTTACGCCAACATTATTATTACTATTGGCCGAACAATTCACGCAAATGCCTGTTGCATTTGATGGCGCTGAACTCACAGTCAATGATAGTGGATTTATATCAGGGACTCTAACCTTAACGGCATTGGGAAATTAAATTATGAGCACAATAACAGAAAAATTAAAAGCGCTAGATAAAGGTCAAAAATCAAAAGTCGGTATTATTTTTATCGCTCTCGTCATCATTATCTATATGTTATCAGACATGATGGGGGAGAACAGTGTTTCACAAAACACCATTCGAAAAGCAGAAGCAATCTCGGATACTCATCAGCCCGTCACTAAAAGGCAGAACCCAATCCAACCACAGGTAACCCAACTACAACAATCGTTAGTTTCGCCTTCTGAGGGAAAAGAAGTTGTCATGCCTGAAAAACCCAAAAGAAGTCAATCGAATTACTTACAATCAATGGATCAACTCAAACAACTTCAATTAACACAAAAAATTGAAGCCTTGAAACAATCCATCGCACAAGCAAGGTTGAATCAACTACAAACGAACAAAGACATTACAACCTTGATTTCACCTCCAGAGCCAGAGAAAATCGTTGAAAAAGCTACGGCTGTATCGAATGATAATACTGATGCCACTGCCTCTGAACCTGAGGTTATAGTTGAAGAGTTTAAATTGCTTTATGTCGCAAACGAAGAAAATAGCTGGCAAGCCGTTCTTGGATTAAACGGTAAGTTCTACAATATCAGCATCGGCACCACACTACCCGATGGGCGAACAGTCGTTAGTATCGGTGGAACAAGCGTTGATTTGACTGATGGTGAAACCAAAACAACTTTATCGATCACGCCTGTTATTTAATGACGCCAAAAAGCAGGGGAAAATAAGACGAGAAGTGAAAATATCTCTAATCTACCTGCTAGCATGGCAAACATTAGTGTCCATTTTGCGATATCGCTAAGGCCTTCATACCCGTTTGCAACACCAGCAATACTCGCGCCTGTGTTTGAAAGCGACGCTGCTAATGCGCCAAACGCTGTGTCTAAATTGATACCCGTCGCCATTAGAATTAATATCAACGTGATGAATAAAAGAATGTAGACCGACACGAAACTCCAAATGGTTTCAACAATGTGATCCGGCAAAACACGTTTTCCCATTCGAATTGGAATAATTGCATTTGGGTGAATTAAGCGTTTAATTTCACGGACACTTTGTTTATACATCAACAAAAAACGAACGACTTTAATACCGCCACTGGTTGATGCAGCACACCCACCGACAATTGCAATGATCATCATCATCGTCGGCAAAAATCTTGGCCAGGTGCTAAATTTGCTAGACACAAACCCCGTTGTCGACATCACGGAAACAACATCAAAAGCATCACTAATAATCGCATGGAGCGTCGTCGCCTCATGCACAAAATAATATAAGCTAACGCACAGCACAACGGTCACAAGAAACAACAACATCAAAAATGTTTTAAGCTCAACGTCCTTTCTGTAAGGCGCTAAAGATTTTTGTTTTAAGACAAGAAAATGTGACGCAAAACTCACACTTCCCAAGATCATAAAAACAATCCCAATTAAATTAATCGATGAGCTGTGATAAAAAGCAAAGCTTGCTTCATGCGGTGAAAATCCACCCGTTGATATCGTGCCGAAACTCTCACAAATAGCATCGAATGTCGACATGCCTGCAGCCCAATAACTAAAAGCACAAATCAAAACAAGGCCAACATAAATGTACCAAAGCATTTTTGCAGACTCTGCTAATCTTGGTGTTAGCTTTTCTTCTTTCATAGGGCCCGGGACTTCAGCACGGTATAGTTGCATTCCGCCAATGCCTAATATAGGCAATACCGCTAAGGCTAAAACAATAATCCCCATTCCACCTAAAAATTCTAACTCTTGCCGATAAAACAAAATAGAGTGGGGCATGAAATCGATGTCATGTAAAACAGATGCGCCTGTTGTGGTAATACCTGAGATCGCTTCAAAAAATGCATCTGTGAATGACACATCAGGGTTAGCCGCAATAAGAAAAGGCAAAGCTGAAAACACACTCAACACTACCCAAAATAACACAACAATGAGAAAACCATCGCGCGGTCGCAAATCATTTCTTCTATACTTATAACACAATGACTTTAGTGTAATACCTGTGAACAAGGTAATTGACAAACTTGCGGCAAACGGAAACCAAACTGATTCATGATAAAGCTCATTCACAACAATGGGCGGAACAGCACTCAGACTAAAAATCATGAGCAAGGTACCTAAAATGTTTAATATCGTTCCATATTGCATAAGTTAAATAAAAGTTACCTTCACTTGAAACAATTTTTCCAACTCCCGACTGCGTAACTTGTCTGTTAGGAAAATGATTATATGGTCTTCTGACTCTATCACCGTATCATCATGTGGGACTAACACATTGCCCGACCTCACGATCACACCCACGTTAGCACCTTCAGGCATTTTAATATTGCGAATTTCTCGGCCTACAACATTCGATGTTCTCTCATCTCCATGCACAACAACTTCAATCGCTTCTGCTGCGCCTCGGCGTAAGGAGTGAACATTCATAACATCACCTTGCCTAATATGCGCGAGGATGGTGCTAATGGTTGCATGTTGAGGTGAGATGATAATATCGATATCGCCGCCTTCAATCAAATCCGCATAAGCGGGTCTTGCAACCAAGGCGATCACATGAGGAACGCCCATTTTTTTTGCCTGCAAACAAGACATGATATTATCTTCATCGTTATTGGTTAAAGCACAAAACACATCCATCTTTTGAATGTTTTCGCCTTGAAGTAAAGCTGTGTCAGTCGCATCACCAAACAAGACCGTTGCTTTTTCTAATTTTCCCGCCAAATAATTGGCACGATTCCGGTTAGTTTCAATCACTTTCATTGAAAACTTATCTTCTAGATTTTTTGTCACCAAGAAACCAATTGTACCGCCGCCGGCAACCATAATGTTTTTATAGCGGTTGCGTTCACAACCAAACGCATCTAACACTTTAGAAACATGGCTTCTCTCTGAGATGAAGAAAACTTCATCGCCAGATTTCATCACAACATCACTGGTTAACTGTACGGCTTGGGTTTCTCTGAACACCGCTGCTACATGGCTATTAAAATCTTCAATGAGTTTTTCCATCTCACCCAGTGTAACGCCGGATAAATTTCCGCCTTGGCGAATGCGTACGGCAACAAGCTGTACTTTTCCTTCATAAAAATCTAACACTTGCAATGTCCCGGGTCGCTCAATCAACTGCGACACATAACGGGCTACGAGTTGTTCTGGGCTAATACAAACGTCGACGGGTAAGTTATCGGAAGAATAGAGGTCAGGGGTTGCTAAATAATGCGGGGACCGAATACGCGAAATTTTCTTAGGTATGTTAAAAAGCGAATAGGCGACTTGGCAACTCAACATATTCACTTCATCACTGTCTGTCACCGCTACCAACATATCAGTATCGGAAGCTTGCGCTTCTTCTAAAACATCTGGATAAGAGCCCAAACCACGCACTGTTCGGATATCAAATCGATTCTGTAATTCACGCAAGGCTTCTGTGTCAGTATCAATGACGGTAATGTCATTTTTCTCGCTCGCTAAGTTTTCCGCAAGTGTTCTACCAATCTGCGTCGTCCCTAGGATAATAATTTTCATAAATTCACAGTCCCTGTAAAAACGGTGTGTGCAGGACCGGTCATCCAAACAACATCATCACTATTCCCTGTCCATGTAATAGTCAAATCGCCCCCAGGCATATTGACTAACACCTCATCCTGACAGTGTCCTTGTAAAATGCTGGCAACAGCCGCGGCGCATGCTGATGTTCCACACGCCAGTGTTTTTCCGGCACCACGCTCGTATGTAACGAGCTCAATCCTATTGTGTTCTATAATATGCACAAAGCCAACATTCACACCTTCTGGGAAATCGGGATGCTCACCTATGACTTGACCCCAGCTATCGAGCTCACGTTTATCAAACGCATCAATGATAACAATCGCATGTGGATTGCCCATATTAACAACAGTAACTTCAAAATCACCCAGCGCTGTTTTTATCGTGTGCGGGTTAGCTTCTTTGGATGCGCTAAAGGGAATGTCTTTGGGTAAAAATAGTGGGCAGCCCATACTGACTTTGACAAGTCCTTCCTCTCCCACAGTCGCCCTGTATTGCCCTGAAACGGTTTCAAGTACAACTTCGCCCCCAGAGATGAGTTCATGATCTTTTGCGAACCTAGCGACACAGCGGGCGCCGTTGCCGCATTGCTGCACCTCACTACCGTCTGCATTAAAAATATGGAAGAAAATATTTGAACTGCCTTCGGCTTGCTTTGTTAACAGCAACTGGTCAAAGCCAATTCCGAAATTTCGATTAGCGAGCTTTTTTATTTCATCAACCGTGGGTTTCCACGTCTGTGAGATGCCATCAACAACCATAAAGTCGTTGCCAAGGCCTTGCATTTTATCAAAATGAATAATCATTCAACGAGTTTAGCCAAATCAACTATCACTGGCCATCAATTTTTTGATCATCTTGCGGTGGTAAGAACAAAGGACCTGATTGTCCACAGCTCGTTAGTACAAAACTTGCCAATATAAGTGTAGCAGCGACGTATTTCATAACTTATTCCCAAAAATGAGTGGAATCGCAGTATAAACGTAAACATCTAAAAACAAAAACTGGATAAGTCTGTGGACAAGCCCCCTCAATACTCGTGAACAAGATGTTGAAAACTAGGGGGGAAAATAGAAAAAATAGTTACACACTTCTTATGCACAGAGTTTATCGTGAGTTATCAGCAAAGTTTTAGTTAACGTAACATACTGTAATAAATAAACTTATAAGACTTACCCACAGAAAATAGGCTCAGTAATAATAACAGTAATATTAAATATTTAAATAATATTATTATTACTGACAATAAAAAGTGGGTACCTAAAAGTGAAAACTGGGCAATTTTTAATTGTGGATAACTCTCTGTATAAGTGCACTGGCTTACTGTGGTATTGCATTGCATAAAGTGAGGTTTATTGGGGAAATTATGTTATCCACGATTTAAACACAGCTCAACTCAAAGGGTTCACAGCAAATTATTATTACCATAAAGTGTTGTTTTTAATGTTAGAATTATACTTATCCACAGAGTTGTTGTTCAGTAATAATAATAACAAGATTTAATATATAATCTTATATATTATTAGGGACCCATAAATTTTTAGTTAAAAGCGAATAAAGGTAAAATATATATAATGTCATCCAATGCTAAGCCTCGTCTTCTTACAGGCGACACACCCACAGGTAAACTTCACTTAGGTCATTATGTGGGCTCACTTGAAAATAGAATTGCATTACAAGACGAATATGAGTGTTATTTCATCCTTGCAAACATACATGCATACACAACGCGCTTTAATCGACCACAAGAAATACATGATAGTGTGTTAGATATTGCCATCGATTATTTAGGTGCAGGAATTGACCCTAATAAAAGCACGATATTTATTCAATCAGAAGTTCCAGCCATATCAGAACTCACTTTCTTGTTTAGTATGTTGTTACCTTATCCACGTGTTATGCGTAACCCGACTATCAAAGATGAAATTCGTGATAAAGATTTAGGGGATAACTATCCATTTGGATTTTTACTGTACTCAGTTGGACAGGTGGCGGACATTTTAGCGTTTCGTCCAGAAATTGTTCCCGTTGGTGAAGATCAATTACCTCATATTGAAATGACGCGTGAAGTCGCAAGACGTTTTAACCAACTCTACTGCGCTGTAGATTCACATGCAGCTGATGAAGAGCAGATAGACCTAGGGGGTATCTTACCCGTCGTAAAGGCTAAGCTTGGCCGTACAAAGCGTTTAATAGGCACGGGGGCGCCTACTGAGGAAGGTCAATTGTTGAAAATGAGCAAATCATTGAACAATGCCATTATGTTGAGTGATGATAATGATACGATCAAAAAGAAAGTGATGGGAATGTATACAGATCCTAACCGTCTTAAAGCCACGGACCCAGGTTCCGTTGAAAATAACCCTTTATGGATTTTTCATGAAACGTTTAACCCTGACACAGCGTGGGTAGAAGAAACACAAGAGCGTTACCGTCAGGGAACTGTCGGTGATGTTGAGTGTAAGCGTGCATTAATTGATGTGTTGGTTTCATTGATCGAGCCTATTCGAGAAAGACGTTTAGTGTATGAAAATGACAAGGCGCAAGTATTATCAATTTTGAAGGAAGGTTCTCAGCGAGCCAATGCTGAGGCGCAGAAAACGTTAGCTTTAGTTAAAGAGGCTATGAAGCTCTCATTTTTTTAAACGCAATAACTTAGCAAGGGCGGTATGCGATGAAGTTGATTATCCAGATTCCATGCTATAACGAAGAAAACACACTGACTGAAACAGTGCGTGACTTACCCACAGAAATTGAGGGAATAGATTCAATTGAATATTTAGTCATTTTAGATGGCTGCACCGATAAAACAGAACAAGTGGCAAAAGAGTGTGGTGTTCATCACATTTTATCATTAGGCAGAAATTTTGGTTTAGCGACTGCGTTTATGCGCGGTCTCGACTATGCGTTATTACAGGGCGCTGATATTGTTGTTAACACCGATGGTGATAATCAATATTCAGGTTTTGATATTCCCAAACTTGTTGAGCCTATTTTATCTGAAAAAGCAGATATGGTGATTGGTTCTCGACCTATCGTTAAACACCCTGAATTTGGTTTTGTGAAAAAAATATTACAAGTTGTCGGCAGTTGGGTGTTGAGGTGTTTATCAAAAACGCATGTTAAAGATGCGCCTTCAGGTTTTAGGGCTTATAGTCGAGAAACTTGCATGAAGTTGCATTTGCATTCCTCATTTTCGCATTGTACTGAATCCTTAATTCAAGCGGGGCATTTAGGTTTAGTCGTAGACTCTGTGGATATTAATATTAATCCTAAAACGCGAGACTCTCGTTTATTTTCCAGTGTCTCTCAATACATTTGGAAACAGGGAAAGACGATGTTGTCCATGTTTCTTTTGTATAGGCCGGGTGTTTTTTTCTTTTGTCTAGGATTATGTTTTATCATTCCTGCTTTTATTCTTGGCATACATTTTATTGATGCCGTTTACATCCATCCTCGAGAACTGCGTCATGGAATGACGCCAACGTTAATTTTGTTGGCAATGCTTGGACTGTTTGGATTTATTTCCTGGTCATTGGGTGTTTTAGGCGATTTAATCAAAAACCAACGTCGGATCACAGAAGAGCAATTGTTCATTACAAAAAAGAATTATTATGCTTAAACGATTAACAGTATTTGTTAAGTTTATGATATCGGGCGGGCCTGCTTTTCTATCGGCGCTGATTCTGAACTTTTTACTGGTTGAGTTTCTTCATACCCCAATACCTGTTGCTTATTGCGCCATCTTGATTTTTCAACTACTTCTGAATTACGTCATAATTAAGCTGTTTGTCTTTAAGTCAGATGGTAAGTTATTTGATGCAAAAGAGATGTTTACTTTCTTTTCAGGGGTATTGGGCTTTCGCGTATTAGATTTATTGTTATACACCTTTTTAACTACTTATCTATCTGTGTACTTTATGTACGCCCAAGTAGGTAATATGTTACTGTTTTCAGTTGCTAGGTTTTTGTTTTCAGAGAAAATACTCGATAAAAAACAGTAAGTTATTAGAATCGGTAGGTTTAAAAGTCTACAAGCCATCCTCTTGATATAGACGCTTGCAATTTAGTTAGCGCTGCACTATAGTGCTACATCAATTTTTCAGACGCGGATTTTAAAGAAAATGAAAAGAACATTTCAACCAAGTAAACTTAAAAGAGCTCGTACCCATGGTTTTCGTGCACGTATGGCAACAAAGAATGGCCGTAGGGTTGTTAATGCACGTCGCAGAAAGGGCCGTAAGCGTTTAACTGCTTAAGACTAATTACGTGCCAGAGAGCTTTCCCAAAAATCATCGCTTGCTGACACAAGATGAATTTGGCCTTGTTTTGAATAAAAACACGGGCCGGATTCGTCAGAATTCTATTTTAATCCTCTTTAAAAATAACACCCACCCCCATTCTCGTATTGGTTTAGCTATCGCTAAACGATTACTCAAAAAAGCCTCCCAAAGAAATCGAATTAAACGCTTAGTTCGTGAGTCATTTCGTAAAAAAAGTGATGAACTCAAGTGTCTGGATATAGTAGTATTGGGTCGCGATGGTATCGCAACTCAAGATAATCAACAAATTACAGAGTGTTTAGACAAGATATGGGAAAAATTACAAGCAAAGTGCAAATCATAGCAATTGGGGCCATTCGCCTTTATCGTTATCTGATTAGCCCTTGGTTTGGTGTTAATTGTCGCTTTTATCCATCTTGTTCACATTATGCAATGGATGCAATTAAAGGCCATGGTCTATTAAAAGGCTTGTGGTTTTCTTCGCGTCGTTTGTTGCGTTGTCACCCCTGGCATCCAGGGGGGTATGATCCCGTCCCAGGCGAAAAGAATTAATACGTTAACTAAAGGTAAGTTATATGGATTTTCAGAAAGGTTTTATTTATGTGGCGCTCGCAATTATTGCGTTCTTGCTTTATAGCAATTGGCAACAAGAGCACGTCATTGGCACACAAGCTGTTGTTGAAAGCCAAGCGGTTCCTGTAACGCCGAACACCAACGTGCCAAGCATCTCGACAATTTCAAAGGTCAAGCAGAATCCGGCGACGAGTGTACCTACCGTTAAGAAGCCATCACAAGCTGCGAATAAACCAGTCACGCAAGCAAATGGTGAAATGGTGACAGTGACAACAGATGTGTTGACGGTGAAGATTGACACGATGGGCGGAAAAATTCTCCAAGCAAACCTTAATAAATATCCTCAAAAATACTTTCAAGAAACACCAATTTCATTATTTGGTATCAAATTATTTACTTGGAAAGTGGCAAAGTACAACCATGAAGCAACAGAGTTACTCAACAATAAACCTGGCACACTTTATATTGCAGAAAGTGGTTTAACAGGTGAGTCTGGACCCGATACACCTGATCATTTAGCAACATATAAGATTGATAAGCTCGATTATGTTTTAGATGAAGATCAAGATTCTGTTGATGTTGTGTTGCATTGGCGAAATGAAGATGGCGTTAAAATTTATAAAACGTTTACATTTGAGCGCGGCGATTATTCCGTTAAAGTGAATTACACTATTGATAACCAATCATTAAAGCCTTGGGAAGGTAATTTATATGCTTTGATTAATCGCACGGAAGTCCCGCAAGAAGTGCCTGGTTTATTTCACTTAGCGACTTACATGGGCGCAGCAATTTCTACTCCGAATAAGCATTATCAAAAAGTGTCATTTAAAGACATGACTAAAGATCCGCTTAGCATGAATGCAGGTATGGGTTGGATTTCTATGATTCAACATTACTTCATCAGTGCATGGGCACCAAAAGATGAAGGTACTTATCATTACTACTCTGTGGATAACGGTGATGATCAATACACCATTGGTTTAGTGGGTCCAAGTTTATCTGTCGAAGGCGGCGCAACTAAAGTATCTGAATTAGTGTTTTATGCAGGCCCAACAACAACGCAGCAACTATCTCAAGTTGCACCACACTTAGATTTGACTGTGGATTACGGTTGGTTGTGGTGGTTGTCTGAGCCTATCTTTTGGGTGATGAAACATATCCATGATCTCATTGGAAACTGGGGTTTTGCGATCATTTTTGTGACGGTGATTATTAAATTAATATTTTATCCACTGTCTTCGCTAAGTTACAGGTCTATGGCTGCTATGCGTACCTTGCAACCAAAAATGCAAGCGATCAAAGAGCGGTATGCGGATGATAAGCAGAAGATAAGTCAGGCGACGATGGAGCTTTATCGAAAAGAAAAGGTGAACCCGTTGTCAGGTTGCTTGCCTATTCTAGTTCAGATTCCATTTTTCATCGCGTTATATTATGTATTAATGGAAAGTGTTGAGTTAAGACAGGCACCGTTCATTTTCTGGATTCACGATTTATCTACGCGTGATCCATACTTCATCTTGCCTATATTGATGGGTGGCTCGATGTTCTTGCAACAACGTCTAAGCCCAACACCGCCAGACCCAACACAGGCTAAAGTGATGATGTTCTTGCCGATCATCTTTACGGGTATGTTTTTGTTTTTCCCTTCAGGTTTAGTATTGTATTGGTTGACCAATAACGTATTGTCTATATCGCAGCAATGGTATATCACACGAACCTATGAAGCAGGCAAAGGAAAAGCTAAAAACAAGAAAAAGAAATGACTACGCAAACAATTGTAGCACGTGCAACGCCGCCTGGAAGAGGTGGCGTTGGCATCGTAAGAGTTTCTGGTCCAAAGAGCACTGAGATTGCAAAAGCCATTTTGCAGAAATCCATCGAACCTCGATACGCTCTGCACACCCCCTTTTTTTCTAGCAACAATTCGTTGATTGACGAAGGCATTGCTTTATTTTTTAAAGGCCCTAATTCGTTTACAGGTGAAGATGTGCTTGAGTTGCAAGGACATGGCGGTACGGTTGTTATAGATCAGTTGATTACACGTGTGTTAGAGTTTGATGATGTGCGTATGGCACGACCGGGTGAGTTTTCTGAACGTGCATTCCTTAATGATAAAATGGATTTAGTGCAGGCCGAAGCGATTGCTGATCTTATAGATGCAAGATCAACGCAAGCTGCAACATCTGCAGTTCGTTCCTTGCAAGGCGATTTTTCAAAAAAAGTCACAGCGCTTGTTCAAGCGCTAATTAGACTTAGAATGTATGTTGAATCTGCCATTGATTTTCCTGAAGAGGAAGTTGATTTTTTAGCAGATGAAAACGTACAACATAAATTATCCACTATAGAAAATGAATTAAACGATATTTTAGCAAGCGCAAAGCAGGGTGCTTTGTTACGAGAAGGTATCTCTGTTGTGATAGCTGGAAAACCCAACGCTGGCAAGTCAAGTTTATTGAACGCACTGTCTGGCCGAGATTCTGCAATTGTTACAGATATTCCGGGGACAACCCGAGATGTGTTACGAGAATATATTCATGTTGATGGCATCCCTTTGCATGTCATTGATACCGCGGGTTTGCGAGAAAGCGATGATGCGGTAGAAAAAATTGGAGTTGAGCGAGCAACACATGAGATTAAAAAAGCCGACATTGTTTTATTGATTTTGGACGGCGCGCTAGAAGAAGAGGTTAATTTTTCTTTGCCGAATGATATTTCTTCTGATGCTAAATTAATTATTGTTTCTAATAAAATTGACGTGACAAAAGTGACGCCTCACATAGAAGCTCACTCTCAGGGCCCTGTTGTATTTGTTTCAGTGAAAGAAAATTTAGGCATTGATTTGTTAATATCAGAATTAAAATCTGCGGCAGGCGCAGAAAAATACAGTGAAAATACTTTTATTGCAAGAAAGCGTCACATTGAAGCGTTGAACCTAGCAAAAAAACATTTAGAAAAAGGGTGTGTTCAGTTACGTGAATATAAAGCGGGCGAATTGCTTGCTGAAGACTTGCGTGCAGCCCAAGAATCTTTATCGGAAATTACAGGCGAATTCACATCAGATGATTTGTTAGGTGTGATTTTTTCCGAGTTTTGCATAGGAAAATAAGGGTAGAAACAGTTTGCATCAGAATTTTACTTACTATATGATCGCTTCCTAATTGTGAATAACTTTTCATATCGAATTAACTTATAAGAGAGTGTATATGTCTAATAAAATTTATATTGGAAATTTGTCTTTTCGCGCAGATCCTAGTGATTTAATCACAGCTTTAGAAGAGCAGTTTGGTGCTTGTGGTGAAATTGATGATATTTCTGTTATCGAAGATCGTCAAACAGGAAAAATTAAAGGTTTTGGCTTTATTTCATTCTCAGAAGAAACTTCTGTAAAAAAAGCACTAGAGCTAGACGGTCAAGATTTATTAGGACGTCCATTGCGTGTTAGTCTTGCTAAAGAAAATGAAAAACGCGACTAAGCGTTTTGGTTTATCGCTTTCTAAGCAATGTTAAACCATCACCAATAGATAACATAGAAAGCTCCACGCGGGAATCTGCTTGGAGCTTTTTGTTTAAATGACGTAGTGCTTTTACTGCAGGAGATGAATTTTCAAGATTAATAACATTTCCACGCTGCAATACGTTATCAATCGCGATAATACCGTTTTGCTTAACGAGTTTTAAGCATTGTTCGTAGTAGCCATCATAGGTTCGTTTATCAGCATCAATGAAGATAAAATCAAACTGACTTTTCTCATCAATCAATCTTGCGAGTGTTTTGCTTGCATCGCCTAGTGTAAAGTTAATTTTGTGTTTAACGTTTGCTTTTTCCCAATGCGAATTTGCTATTTCTATGTTTCTATCGTCAATATCGCAGGTTGTCAGTGTTCCGTTTTCCGGTAAGGCTAATGCGATTACCAGTGCGCTATAACCGGTGAAGGTGCCGATTTCTAATACCTTAGTTGCACCACTGATTTTGATTAGCATTGATAGAAATTGCCCTTGATCGGGCGGAATTTGCATATGACCACCTTCCATCACTTGTGTTTTTTCTCGAAGAGATTTAAGCGCTGATGTTTCATTAACAGACAGTTCAACAATGTATTCATACAAACTGTCATTGAGAGACGTGTATTTTCCCATGTTTATTCTTCCTGTAGTTGACGTTGTGTTCTATCATCAAACAATACAGCTGCGATCAGTGTGACGATGGCTAATAAAGAAAAAATGAGTCCAACCAATAAAGGGTCGCCCGTTCTTTCAACCCAAAAAGTCACGACCAGTGGTGTAAAACTTCCCAATGAAAATGCTACGTTATAGCATAGCGCAATACCGCTATAGCGCACTTTTGTTGGGAACAACTCTGCAAGCATTGGAGGATAACAAGCTGAAAATATTGATACAATGGTTTGATACAGGAACATAAAGACAAAGAGTAAGAAGGTGATTTCACTTTTGACCAAGTAGAAGAGTGCGTAGCTTACAAAGACAACCATTAAAGATGACATGTAGAGTAATATTTTTCTGCCGAGTTTATCAGATACCCACCCGAAAAACGGTATGCAAATAGCTGACCACAGTAAACTGATTGTGGATGCAAGGTAGGTTAAGTGCATTGGGTAATGGAAGTTACGATGAATGTAGGTTGGTAAATAGAGTGCAAAGATAATAAAGCATGCTGCAAAAATAGTAAGGCAAATTCCCATAACTATTTTTTTTCTGTATTGCGTGACTAAGGTGATGAAAGGGTAGCGTGTCGTATTTTCTTTTGAAAACAAAGGTGTTTCTAAGGCGCGGCGTCGTAAATAAAAACACACGACAGCAATAATACCGCCGAGTAAGAAGGGAAATCTGAATCCCCAAGAGGTCATTTGTTCTATGGTTAATGTTGAGGTTAGAATGTAGCCAATAAACGTGCTTAACATGGCACCAATGCCAATATTCATAAACATAAAGCCAGAGTGGGTTCCTCTATAATCTTTGCCGACGTGCTCCATTAAAAATGTAATCGCGCCAGGCATTTCTGCGCCCAATGATAATCCTTGAATGAGCCGGCACAGCAATAAGAAAGCGGGTGCGCAAAGTCCTATGGTGGCATAGGATGGAATTAAGCCAATTCCAATTGTTGAAATTGCCATTAAAGAGATGGAGAGGATGAAAATATTCTTTCGACCGAATCGATCCCCTAAGGAGGCAAAGAAAATTCCGCCAATGGGGCGTATGAGATAGCCAGCGCTGAAAATACTTAAGACGGTAATTAAACTGGACGCGCCGGTGTTGGGTGGAAATAATACGATACTTAAATAGTGGGAAAAAATAACGTAGATAACAAAGTCATAGTACTCAAGACCTGCTCCCAGCCCTGAGAGTAAGGTTATTTTATGTTGTTGAATCGTGCGTAGTAGTGTCATTTCGCTAAAGATAGTAACGCGTATTACATTCGGTGTAAACAAAGCGCTAGCCTGTTGATTATTATGTATATATACTTTCAAAAAAATAAAGGGAGTGTCTATGTTCAGTGATGATAGTACAAAAAAGCGAAAGAAGGCAGAGTCTAGTGTTAGTGATCTTATGCCAGATTTTGATAGTTGTTTAGCTAGTGGTTCTGTAACGCCTCCACCGTCTAAGGAACGCAAGGAAAAAAACCCCAGGTACGAAACTGTTTCAAACTTACCACAGTTTGTTCAGTCACCCTTAAAAACAAAATACTATTTTAAGAAGACGATAGGAAGAGGAAACTTTGGTCGTGTTGATGAGTATCAATCCCTTCAAGGGGGAGATCGCGTGGTAAAATGGGAACTATCACCTCAGACAGTTAAACAAAAACGAGCCCCTCGAGGGTATAATCATGTCAAAATGCTAGCGTTAGCTGCCAAAGCCCGTAGGGCGGGTTTATTTGGATACTTGATTTGTAATGGTGAAGGTTTAGGTCGTCAAAAGTGCTCACAGCCTCATGGTATAATGATGCCTAAAATACCAGGGGAGCATTTAGATACATTTTTTCGAGGCAAGCTTTCTGAACAAACGCTCCAAGATTCATTTAGAACGCTTTTAAAAATGAGCATTGCGACAATTGATGCACTTTCAACTTATCATGCAGAGGTAAAGAGTGTGCATTGTGATATTAAGCCTGATAATTTTCATATTATTATAAACAAAGAAGGTTTGAAAGTGCACGTGTTGGATGTAGATTCTAGCGTGGATGTGGGTGAGGAAGTTGATGATAGTGAAATGAACAGAAAATTTTGTGATCCTGAGTTACTTCAAGGCGGGCTTTTCATCTTTCATAGAGCACAGTATCGAAACGATATTTATTCTGTCGGCCGTATGATGGAAGAATTTTTGAAAATGCACCGGGCTAAAGACAAAAGCGCCACAATGCGTGCGAAACATGAATTGTTTGAAGATGTGATTGTGGGCATGAAACGTCAGCGGGAGAAGGCTCCTGTTGCATATACCTTTGATCAAGCCAAGGAAAAATTGAAAGAAGCGTTAGCCGCGACAGTTCTACACAGTTTTCGCCTATAGAGATGAGGGATAGGTACATTTATCCACAGGGGGGCTTTCCCCCTGTGGATAAATGTACCTAT
>DKOI01000097.1 GCA_002469885.1 Legionellales bacterium UBA7366
GCGCTACCAGACTGCGCTATACCCCGATACGTACTTTAAGGGAGAGATAATACCCGCGGAAAAAGCTTAGGTCAATCCTTTTTAATCATTAACAACCTGTATTATAATGCCGTTTTAGCCCACAAGGATTATCATGACTGCTCAATTAATAGACGGAAAGGCTTTGGCTAGTAAAATCCGAACAAAACTAAAACAAATAGTATCAAAAAGTGATAGCGCGCCCGGGCTGGCTGTTATCTTGGTCGGAAATGACCCTGCTTCTGAGGTGTACGTGGGCCATAAAGAGCGCGCATGCAAAGAAGTTGGTATCACCTCAACAATCCACCGCCTGCCAGAAAACACCTCTGAAACCGACTTAGAGGAGCTTATTGAAACACTCAACTATGACGACCATGTGCACGGCATTCTTGTGCAAGTCCCCCTGCCCCAGCATATTGATACAAAATTAATACTCGAGACAATTTCACCACTCAAAGATGTCGACGGGTTCCACCCCTACAACGTCGGTAGACTCGCTGCGCGCAACCCCGCTTTGCGCCCCTGCACACCCAACGGCATCATGCAGTTGATCGAAACAACTAGAATCGATCTACACGGCAAAAATGCGGTGATGGTCGGTGCGTCAAATATTGTCGGTCGACCAATGTGCTTAGAGCTGCTATTAGCAGGTGCAACAACCACAGTGTGTCATCGCTTCACACCCCAAGAAAAATTGATCGAACACTTAAGTCACGCTGACGTGGTCATCGCCGCTGTCGGCAAACCCAATCTGATCAAAGGTGAATGGATTAAAGAAGGCGCGGTTGTAATCGACGCAGGTATCACGCGCATGAAAGATAATACACTGCAAGGCGATGTGGAGTTCGAGGCGGCCTGCGAAAAAGCTGCCTGGATCACGCCTGTGCCAGGTGGCGTTGGACCCATGACGGTCGCATGCTTGCTTGAAAACACTGTTATTGCGTGGATGTGTTAAAACAACATCACTGAGCGAGGCGCAACCCGTCATCCCGACCCCCATAATCATGCCTCGCCTTTCTGGGGCGGAACCTGATCCGGGATCCATTTTTTAATCTTATGGACCCCGGCTCGGAGGCCGGGGCGACGGGCTCTCTTTATATCATTCCAAGGCGACGGGTGGTTCTTCTGTTATCCTCTAAACACACCCATGCAATGCTTTGTCTAAACGGATGATCGCGCGGTCTTTGCCAAGCAAGGTTAACACCTTGTTAAGCTCTGGCCCGTGTGACTCACCCGTTAACGCAATACGTAACGGTTGAAATAATGCTTTACCTTTAGCGCCCGTTGCTGACTTAATTGCAGCCGTTAACGCTTTATAATCACACCCATTTTCTTGAATCGATGTTAATGCCGCATTGAAGAACTCAACTGAGGCTGTTTTCAATATCGCAATTTGATCGTGAGAATAGGCAAAGTCATCTTCGAAACACACTTTCGCCCAAAATGTCGCCTCATGCGCAAACACAATATTGGGCTGTATTGTTTCGACGAATAATTCACGTAAACTTTCAGGCACCATCTTGTGAACAACATCACTCAATGTAGGCCATAATTCTTCAAAAGATAAAACAAGCATCGCTTCTTTTTGCCAATGCAATAACTGTTTTTCGTCAAAACGCGCAGCGGCCTTGGTAAACGTTTTCGCATTAAACTGTTTGCCCAGTTCGTCAACATTTAAAAAAGCTTGGCTTTCTAGCGTATGGCCTAAGCGTGTTAAATAATTCAATAACGCACCCGGTAAAAATCCAGACTCACGCAACTCTTGCAAGCTCTTGCTACCATGGCGTTTCGATAACGGTGATCCATCGGGCCCCACGATTAACGACATGTGACCATATTGCACCTCAGGCAAATCTAGCGCTTTTAAAATCATCGCTTGTCTTGGGGTATTCGTTAAGTGATCTTCGCCGCGAAACGCATGCGTAACACCCATCAAGGAGTCATCAATCGCGTTGCTGTACATGAACGGCGCCGAACCGTCAGCACGTCGAATGATGAAGTCGCCAATATCCGCGCCATTAAATCGCTGCTCACCCCGCACTAAATCAACAAAACTTATCATCTCATCGGTCGGCACTTTAAAACGTAGCGTCGCTTTTTCACCGTCATCAAGCTTTGCCTGAATCTCTTCTTTGGAAAGTTTTAAACAAGTTCTTGGGTATCTAGGCGGCTTACCAGAAGAGCGTTGTAACTTACGATTCAACGCCAACTGTTGCTCGGTACAAAAGCACGGGTACGCCAATTCTTTTTCCTGCAACACGCCATAATATTGATTATAAATATCTTGGCGCTCAGACTGCCAGTAAGGACCGTTAGGTCCATCTGTCTCAGGTCCTTCTTGCCAAGCAATATTCAACCAGCGCAAATCTTCCAACATCATGTCGGTGTACTCAGTGTAAGAACGGGTTTTATCCGTGTCTTCAATACGCAGTAAAAAAGACCCGCCTTGACTCATCGCTGCTAAATAATTAAAAAGCGCTGTTCGCACATTACCTAAATGCATGAGCCCTGTGGGGCTAGGACAAAACCGTGTTTTCATATCTTACCTCTTAAGCCATATACTTTTCTTTCGAACGCGCCTCTTGCATGATCACTTTCATATCCATCACTGCCTGACCAAAACCAGAAAACAATGAACGCGCCACAATACCGTGACCGATGTTTAATTCGTTAAGCTCAGGGATCTGAGCGATCTCTTGTACATTATCATAATACAAGCCGTGGCCCGCATTAACGATTAAACCTTTACTTGCCGCATAGGTTGCTGCTGCTTGAATTTTCTCAATCTCCGCTTCAACTGCGTCGTCATCTTTAGCATCTGCATAAGACCCCGTATGCAATTCAATAACCGGCGCACCGCACGCAATACTCGCATCAATTTGCTGCGTATCAGGATCAATAAAAAGCGACACCTCAATGCCTGCATCGGCCAAGGTCGCAGTCGCCGCTTTGATTTCACCAAACCCCTTTACAACATCAAGACCACCTTCAGTGGTTAATTCTTCACGCTTCTCCGGAACAAGGCACACTTTTTCAGGTGCGACCTTCAAAGCAAAGGCAATCATTTCATCGTTAACGGCCATTTCTAAATTCATCGGAAGATCAACCTCTTCCTTAATGCGAACAACATCCGAAGGTTGAATGTGTCGCCTGTCTTCACGCAAATGCAATGTGATCCCATCAGCACCGGCTGTTTTTGCTTCTAATGCCGCACTAACAGGCTCAGGGTAGCGCGTACCTCTTGCTTGCCTGACAGTTGCAACATGATCTATGTTCACGCCCAAGTGTATTGCCTTCCTCATAGTCTAATTCTCCGTTTTGACTGTAAATAATTTTTTAGAATTTATTGCTTTTTCACCCAATAATTCAGCCAGCGCTAACCGCATTAATCGCTTGGCTGATTTTAACACCTCTTGTTCCAGCAGTTCATTTCTATCAAACGATAGTAAATGCGCGCCTAAAAACATAAAAGGATTTTTGCTTTTCCCGGCTGCCGTGGTTTGGGTAAAACCATGCCCTGGTTTAAATAAATAGTGATTTTCAGGTGAAATACTATCACCGGACTGCGCATCCTCGGTTAACGAAATGGCGTAACCCAACTCAGATAATAACTGCATTTCAAATTGACGTAACACAGGCTCAATCACCGTGGATGTGTTTGAGAACTGTTGAATTATTTTTTGATAACTTTCAAATAGACTCGTGTGTGGGTCATGCTTAGGTAAAGAGTGATAAAGCAGCTCGTTGATATACATCGCGCTAAATAACCTATCCCCTGTTAATTGCACGCTCGCCTTCACCAACTCAGCACCGGTTAATGTTTTCAAATCTGATCGGCCCACAGTAGAAATAGAGATGGGTCGGAACGGTTGAAGGATTGACTTCTTTGTCGACTTAGCACTTCTCGCACCCTTAGCGATCGCACTAACGCGCCCAAAAGTCTCCGTAAAGAAATCAAGCAACAGACTTGTTTCTCTATACGGGCGCGCATGCAAGACATACGCATTTTCAAGCACAATTTTATCGGACATCTATTACTCGTTAAAACCCAGTTGCCCTAATAATCTCTCACTATCAGACCAGTTGTCTTTATGCTTAACCCATAAGTTCAAATAGACTTTCTTTCCTAGCAAGTTTTGAAGATCCTTCCTGGCCTGGGTGCCAATTTCTTTTAATCTTGCGCCACGATCACCGATGATAATCGCTTTCTGACCCGGCCTCTCAACCCAAATCACTGCTTGAATACGAAAAATTTTAGGGTCATCTTTCATTTCTTCAATATCAACTGCGGTGGCATACGGTAATTCTTGTCCGCAGTTACGCACGATCTTCTCACGAATGCATTCTGCAATTTGAAACGGGATGGTCTGATCTGTTTTCTGATCTTCACCAAACATAAACGGACCCGGTGGCATGTAAGAGATAACCTTAGCCTCTAAAT
This sequence comes from Legionellales bacterium UBA7366, assembly GCA_002469885.1. Lineage (GTDB taxonomy): Bacteria > Pseudomonadota > Gammaproteobacteria > UBA7366 > UBA7366 > UBA7366. The sequence goes on from DKOI01000097.1 coordinate 4,460, forward strand.
CATCAACACCAGAGCCTGACCTTGCGCAAATTGGAAATATTGCCGCAAAATTCATCTTTGCCTGGCGCTTTTCTAGGATAGGAAACAACTCTGTTTTGTCTTTAATCTTGTCGACTTTGTTGATAACAAGCAAAACAGGAATAGCGGAATCAACGAGCTTTTGCAAAACCAACTCATCATCATCGCGCCAAGCCAACGCATCAATCATAAAGATAATGACATTCACATCATGCAATGCAGAGCTCGCCGCTTTGTTCATGTAACGGTTAATCGCCTGCTTCTTCAATGTGTGCAACCCGGGGGTATCGACGTAAATCGTTTGAATATCGTCTTTCGTGTTGATACCTAAGATTTGCTTGCGCGTTGTTTGTGGCTTACGTGAAGTGATGCTCACCTTGTGCCCTAAAATTCTGTTTAACAGTGTTGATTTACCTACATTCGGTCTACCAACAATCGCCACATAACCTGATCGTGTTTCATTCGTCATTTCGATATTTTTTCCATTAGTTGTTGCGCTGCAATTTTTTCCGCTTTTCGTCGCGTGGTTGCAGAGGCTTTTATTTTTAAAGTAAGCGCAGCAACTTCGCACTGCACAGTAAAGGTTTGATCATGCGCCTGTCCTTCGGTCTTTATTAATGTGTAAACGGGTAAAGGCATTTTCTTGCCTTGGCAGTATTCTTGTAGCTGTGTTTTAGGGTCTTTGTGTTCGTGATCTAACGTAATGTTCGCCAGTCTAGACTCAAACCACGTTAATACCGTTTTTTTGCAAGTATCGTAATCGCTGTCGAGATAAATTGCGCCAATGATAGCTTCAACAGTACAAGCAATAATGGATGCGCGCTTGTGACCACCGCTTTTTAGCTCGCCCTGACCCAGAAACACATAATCGCCTAAATCAAAGTCTAGACCCACACTCGCAAGCGCATCGCCGCTTACCAGCGAGGAACGCAAACGGCTCAACATGCCTTCATCCGCTCTTGCGTGCAAACGAAAACCTGCTTCAGCAATGATTAAGTTAACGAGCGAATCGCCTAAAAACTCCAAGCGCTCATTATTTCTTGCGCCCATGCTTCGGTGTGTTAGCGCAAGCTTAAGCAACTCAGGATCAGTGAATGTGTAACCTAAAATATTGCTCAGCGCTTTAACGTTCTTTTCTACGTTATTCATTTGTCTAGCCTCGTGCCCATGCGTGACCAGCGAATATCCCATTTGCCTGGCGTTTTGCTCAGCCAGATTAAATCAGCTTTACCCACCAAATCTTTTTCAGGCACAAAACCCCAAAAGCGACTGTCTAAACTGTTGTCACGGTTATCACCCATCATGAAATAATACCCTTCTGGGACAACAACATTTTTAAAATCTAAAGATTGATCATATCGGTTAATCAAGATGTCATGTGTGACGCCCGCTAAATCTTCACTGTACTCTTTGACTGATGAGTAAACGAGCGGCTCACGCTTGGTTGAAATCTCACGCTGCTTCGCCTCTTTACCGTTTATGTATAACACCTTACTGATGTAGCTCACGTGATCGCCTGGCACGCCTACTACGCGCTTCACATAATTAATGCTAGGGTTTGGCGGATAGCGAAACACCACGATATCGCCGCGCTCAGGTTCGTTCACATGGTAAAATGTGTGGCGCGTTAAAGGCACTCGCAAACCGTAAGAAAACTTGCTAACCAGTAAAAAATCACCGGGCAAAACGGTTGGCTCAAGACTGCCCGTTGGCACAAGGTAAGGCTCAAATATAAAAGAGCGAATCACAACGACAATTAAAAAAACCGGAAACAAAGAGCGCGAGTAATCAAACAAGAAATTCGGACGCAATAATGTGCGATACTTCTCAAGGACAAGCTCACTCACGCCGACTAAGGCGTTATCGATCTCAGGATAGCTATCAAGCTGGCCTAAGATGAATCGACGCAGGCTGCGTGTGAAACGTTTTTTGCGCGGCAAAGGTTGCACCCCTGAAACGTCAGCAACATCTTTTAACTCCTCGAGGTAACGCGCTCTTCTGATCTTGGAAAAATGCGCAAGATCAATGATCGCAAACACCGCTGAAAGTATGAGCAAAGCAACCAAGTACGGTTCAACATTAAAGTCCATCTATATTCTCACTTTGTTTTATCAACCTTCAACACAGCCAAAAAAGCTTCTTGTGGGATTTCAACGTTACCCACCTGCTTCATTCGCTTCTTCCCTTTTTTTTGTTTTTCTAATAATTTTTTCTTGCGACTAATATCACCGCCATAACACTTTGCGGTAACGTTTTTACGCAATGCTTTAACTGTCGTTCTCGCAACGATTTGATTTCCAATCGCAGCCTGAATCGCTACATCAAACATTTGCCGTGGAATTAATTCCTTTAACTTCTCGGTCATCTGTCTGCCGCGGAAATTACATTGGTCTCTGTGAACAATCAGCGCCAATGCGTCGACACGCTCGCTATTAATTAGCACGTCTAACTTAATTAAGTTTGCTGCCTGGAATCGCACAAAGGCATAATCCAAAGACGCGTAACCTCGGCTTACCGACTTCAAGCGATCGAAAAAGTCTAAAACAACTTCGTTCATCGGTAATTCATAGGTAACCGCAACCTGAGAACCAACGTAGTTCATTTTGGTTTGCACACCACGTTTCTCAATACACAAATTAATGACGTTGCCCAAATAATCTTTAGGGACAAGCATGTTCGCTTCAACAATCGGTTCGCGCATTTCTGAAATGAAATTGGGTTCAGGTAATTTTGCCGGATTGTCGACATGCAAGACTTCGCCTTTGTTTGTTAAGATTTCGTAAATAACCGTAGGCGCTGTCGTGATTAAATTAAGATTATATTCACGCTCTAAACGCTCTTGCACAATCTCCATGTGCAACAAACCCAAAAATCCACAACGAAAACCGAACCCTAATGCAGCGGAGGTTTCTGGCTCATAAAAAAGTGAAGCGTCGTTTAAACACAGCTTGCCTAAGGCTTCTCTAAAGTTTTCATAATCATCAGAGCTTACTGGGAACAAGCCAGAAAAAACTTGTGGCTGCACTTTCTTAAAGCCAGGCAATGCTTTGTCCGCTTGTTTGTGTCTATGAGTTAAGGTATCACCGACCGGTGCACCGTAAATATCTTTAATGCCCGACACCACAAAGCCGACCTCACCTGCACGTAACACGCCTGTGTCTTCACGTTTTGGCGAGAAAATGCCGACACGGTCAACTTGGTATGACTTGCCCGTGGACATAACGAGCATTTCGTCTTTAACCCGTAATGTGCCCTCTTTAACACGAACCAGCGACACCACGCCTAAGTAGTTGTCAAACCACGAATCAATAATCAACGCCTTAAGTGGGGCATCATGATCGCCCTCAGGAGACGGTATCTTGGCGACCAATTCTTCCAGGACGTCTTGTATGCCTAAGCCGCTTTTCGCGCTAGCATGGACTGCATCCATCGCCTCAATGCCAATTATCTCTTCTATCTCGTTCATTACCCGCTCAGGCTCAGCCTGGGGTAAGTCCATCTTATTTAGCACCGGTAGCACTTCAAGGCCCTGCTCAATGGCCATATAACACACAGCTACCGTTTGCGCCTCTACCCCCTGCGCTGCATCCACGACCAATAATGCCCCCTCACAAGCCGCCAGTGAGCGCGACACTTCATAGGAGAAATCCACGTGTCCCGGGGTGTCGATGAAGTTTAATTGGTAGGTTTTACCGTCTTTCGCCTTGTATTTGAGGGTGACGCTTTGCGCTTTAATGGTGATTCCACGTTCTCGCTCAATATCCATAGAATCAAGCACTTGTGAATCCATCTCACGATCGGATAAGCCGCCGCACCATTGAATGAATCGATCCGCCAGCGTTGATTTGCCGTGGTCAATATGGGCAATAATCGAAAAATTTCGGATATGTGTTAAATCTGACATGCTGCCTTAATAGTAAAATCTGTAAAACGAGAGATTCTACCGCATTTTAGACTAAATCTATACCTAAGAATGTGCTCGCCTTGTTTTGATTATGGTTTGCACAAGATTTGCCATATCTTCCTGCTCAGGCCTCGCTTGACCCGTTAGCCAGCTGAGCAAGACAGGGTCAGGCTCCTTGAGCAGATCTTCAAAAAGGTGATGATCTGACTCAGATAACAGAGCACAGCCCTTTTCGAGGAAAGTCATGAGATAAAGGTCGACTTCTAGCATCCCCCGACGGCATTGCCACTGTAGTTTTTTGATTTTAAGTTCGATGTCGTTAGTCATATTTTATACCGCTTGAAGTCGCTTTTTAACTGTTGTAAAATAATAGTCACTTATGGAAAAGAAGTATAACACGATATAATCGTGACACGAACTCGGATGTATAAAAATAAACAACAAGGCAGTGAGGCATTCATGGGAAAAAAGAATAGCAATCCAACAGTTCACCAAATCACCGATCCTAGAGTTCTTCAGACACTCAAAAAAATTGATTGGATTATTGATAACAACGATCTGTCTTCCGGTGACCTTTCAATGCTTAAAGAGATAGTCGCGCAACTGCTAGAGCATGATGCTGTTTTCAAAGCCGATGTAGAACAAAGCAAAGTTAATATGAACTCAGCTTTTGCTAAAACCTTCTCGCATCTTGAGCTTGGCGATGACCAAGAAAATACGGCGAATCGTCGGAATAAGATGTAGCGCTACTTCATAGATCCCGGCTCGGATGACTACCTACCGTCTTTGCGGAATTGCAACGAGCTGCGTAGCTGCGAGGAAATATTCGGAATCCATTATTATTCATTGCGCGTTGCGCCAACTTTATTTTATGAATCCCGGGTCGAGCACGGGATGACAATAAAAAATCCTCTCTGTTAATATTTCCTTAAGGTTTGGCCTTTATAATACACACACTTCAATCCCAAGTAGAGAGCCACCAATGCATAAAAATATAACAACTCAGAGAGCAGAAGAATCCCACGAATCAATTGTGAGCACTCTACAGAATATCCGAACAGAAGCTGTTGCTTGTGCTCTTTTTAGAATACGCATTGATAACGCAATAGAGAAAGCCGAAGAACGTGGGCGCGGCACTTTATCCTTTACACTCGCAGCTTTATTGCTCGAAACTCGAAAACATATTAAAAAGCTCGATAATCTTACGTTGAGGGTGAAAGAGCTGACTGATGCTTGGGGGCTTATATCAACCCATCCCAATGATAAAATAGACGCTGAGTATCATAGGGCTTTGGACGGATTATACCTCAGTCACGCTAAACGAAAAACCAAGGCCGCTGAGCTAGACCTGGTCAAACAGTTATACGACCATTCTCCGCTAGTCGATACGCATTACATGCCTGACGTAAAATTGTCGGATGCCGATAAAAAAGAAATTGCTCGGGATATTGAGGTGTTTAATAGTGCGAGAAGCTTTCCGCCGGGAAATTTTTCAATAAAGTACTCCCTTTGCTTAATGGAAAGAAGCGCAGAGGCGCAAAAAAAAAGCGGAAACTATATTGCCAACACAAAAATTAAGCAACTTAGTCAAGCCTGTTTTATACCCACATAATAAAGATGAAGTCTTGTTCCCCCTTGTGTTTGCGGAGCTCCTTAGAAGAGCCGAGAGGAACCCTGCTAACATGAAGGTTTTATTCGATTTTACAGAGTTCTGCAGAAATCAAATGACGATCAAGGATAAAGGTGATTTTTTCTCGACTGTTAGAGCACCGCTACTCGTTATTAAAAGCCGGATTGAACACCGCCTCACTTTCAAATCGGAATCGAAGGAAGCGCATCCGTTTAAGATCGGTTTATTTGATCGATCAAAAACAGTTATCGTCCAAAATAAAACGTATAACGTTCCCCTCATTATTGGCAACCTTCTCGAGGTCGCACGAAGATCTGAAAAAACTCACTTAGGCGTAGTTATGTTTGCTTACGAAACAGTGATTAGCATTCTAAGTGCTGAGTCGCGAAAAGAGAGCATGCTTGATAAGTCATACCACGCACTGATAAAGCCTGAGCTTACTGCGGAATATAATTCTTATAGAAACACAATGGGAATGCATAACTAAAATTGCCCGTATTGCTTAGTATGCTCTGCTTATTAGTTTTTCTGAATTTTATGGATCCCGGGTCAAGCCCGGGATGACGTGCGGCGCGGATCCTGACTCTGGGGCCGGGATAACAGGTCACGCGTCATTCCGGAATTGCAATGAGCGGCAAAGCCGCGAAGCGATATCCGGAATCCATTTTGATTCATCGCGCGGAGCGCTTTCTTTTTATTTCATGGATCCCGGCTCGGGGGCCGGGATGACGGATGACATAGATCCCTTATAAAATAACGCCACCCTCTTAAGATCTCCTTAAGGTTTGACGTGTATTATCCGTAGCAAAAGAACAAAACGATAAAAAGGACATTATGCAACAAGAAGAAAAACTCACGGTTAATAACGCATACTAATACAGACAGGCAACACTCGCGGCACGAGGAAGCATGTTCTGGGCGTTTGAAGCACTACTGGTTATTCAGGGTGACCTGATCAGGTCGCGCATGCGGCGGAGGCATCATTAACATATGGTAAATAAACCCTTCCGCCCAGTTGAAATATTTAATCGATTCTTCATCGAGCAATTCAAGATACGTAAGGATACTCAAGTCATAAAAATACAAACCATTCTCAGTGTTGATCGCATGAATTTTCGTGGTGTCGATGACATCAGTTGGATCTGGTTCTACGCGCAGCAATGCAGCATCACTTTCGCGACCCAATAAATCAACAGTAACAATAGGAACAGCGTGCAAAGGCACCGGAACCTCAATAGGGGCTTCGAGCAAAACCTCAGCTGCACGAGGAACACTTAAGGCTATCGGTGTTCCAAGGCTACCCACACTGCCACCAAATCGAATTGTTCCCGCCTCTCCAGCATCAACCGTTAACGCTCTAGGTGAATCACCTGTAACCTCAGCGTTGAAATTAATTGTCTCTGCTGCAATGACAATATCATCACGTAACTCAACCGGCGTTACAAACGAAAGCATATTAAACGACGCATTGGAGCCAACATTATCCTGGAGTAAAATTTTCCCGCTTACAGACTCAATACTCAAATTATTTGCCTCACCCATCGAGCTATCAATTGACCTGCCTAACACCACGTCACCACCAGATAAAAGTGCCACATCACTCCCTGTAACCTCAATAGCAGAATCTAACGCCATACCACCACTATCAACAGTAATATTTTTTTCAACCTTCAACACCGCACTTTTCGCAACGAAACTCAAAAGCGGATTCGTATTGCCCACACCTTCATTTAAAACGATCTCACCTGCGCCCGCATCTAAAACGAGATTATGATTTCCGTCAATATCACCAAAGCCCGTCATCTTGATATCACCTGCACCTGCACCTGCGCCTGTGTTCAAGCTAACATCATCACTTAGGATCAGGTCGCCATCAAAGTAAATGCTTCCGGCATCCGTTGTTATATTGTTACCTAAGGTAAACACGTTAGCCGCCCTAAAACCAATATTTGCATCAAGCGTATCTAGATCGCCCGTGAAAGTGTCATATAAAATATCGTCGCTTGAATACCCATTGAGTGCATCATTTAAAAATGACAAACCAAGCATCGTTGCGCCAACTTCTTGCAGGCTCACCGTATCACCCCATAAATCAACGCCTGTCACAACATCATTTGCTTGAATATCGCCACCTTCAATGACGGTATTTGATTTGAAATTTGTTGCATCGGTGTGAATAATGATATCATCGCCTCCCAGTTCAAATTCTCGCGAACTGATTGCAAAGGTATAATCACCGCTTCCATTTGTCGCAGTTGATCGACTCAAAATCGAACCGCCTATTAGGAGCGACACAGACTCACCTACTGCCGCGCTGGATCCAGCATCACTAAAGACCTTACCACTAATACCATATAAATCACCCTCAGAGTTAAAACGTGGATAGCTGAAACCTTCTAGAATTTGCCATACAGCATTGCCAGTGCCGCCAGCGACTTCGATGTCCCAACCGGTGTCAAAAAAGGTTGACCGTTTTTTCATATCAGCCGAGGATTTTCCCAACACTGTCGTCGCAAGGCTTCCGCTGCTAAAGCTCGTCTCAATAGCGCCAAATGAACTCTCAACTGAACCAATACCTGTGCTTTCAACATCCCAATATGCGTTGCTGAGACTGCCATTCCAGTCAGAGTCAGCAAAACCGTAAATTGCCCCAACAGAAGGAGATCCGCTCATGATAGCCGCGGTGTACACATTGCTCACTACAGAATTGTCCTGCATCAACCCAACAATCCCACCAATCCCTGCACTTGCTGGAGCAATAATGCTCCCCAGAAAATACGAGTCACTCAAGGTATTAGGCCCGTCGTCGTCGCCATGCATAAACCCAACAATCCCACCCAAGTTACTCCCCGTTTGAGCTGAAATATCGGCTGTACTATGGACACGATCAATATCAACCCCGCCAGAATTAACGCGCCCGATTAAGCCACCAACATTAATATATCCCGTAATCGCGCCACTGCTATATGAATCTCTCAATGTAACGTAGCCTTTACCTCCAGTATTATTAATACCGGTATCACCAATAATAAACCCCGTACCATCTCCAGAAGTCGCATCAATATCGCCTGTCACAAAAACATTCTCAATTAACGTTTTATTTGCGCTGCTACCTACAGCACGTCCAATCAAACCACCTTGAAAATCAAAATCTCCAACGACATCAATATCAACATTCGTTAAGCCAATATTTTTGATGGTAGCGTCACTCACATACCCAAATAATCCAACGTAATCTTGCGATCTGTTGATCCGAAAAGAATCAATCTCATACCCCGCACCATCAAAAACTCCGGTATATTGATTTAAATTGGAGGCATTACCAATGGGATTGAATCCGGCGCCGCCGTTCCAATCTGTGGTTTCTGCTGCGCTAAAGCTTTGCGTTAAGGTATAATTCCCACTTAAATCCAACGCCATCATCTGCAATTCTTGAACGTTACTTATCTCATAGGCGTTATCGCCAGTTTTCATGTGGTTTATCTCCATTTGGAGTACGGGGTAACCCGCCATGAACCAGTCACCCGTACCAGGTGTAAAATTCCACGTACTGTCTAGAGGCTCGTAGGTACTTTGCGTATAAAGCTGTTCCGTTGATTTTGAACCTATACCTGTTTGGCTTGCGCCAGAACCGCCTAAGCCAACCGAGGTATCGCTTCCGACAGAGTTATTCCAATATGTGTATTCATACGTAAATCTCTTACCGGAACCTGTTGATCCAACCAGCCCACCGACAGAGGTACTCCCGCCAGTTTTTGTTACAACACCTGTTGCGTATGCATTGATAACCTTGCCGCGCGGGTTGACACCCGCACTACCGAACGTGCCACCAATAAGGCCTCCAACACCTGATGTTCCATGCACATCCCCTCTCGCATAGACATTCATAAATGTGACCTCACCCGCACCTCCGACTAAGCCACCCACATTACTGCTTGATGAAACAACCTTACCTATTGCAGCTGAATTAAAAATATCATCGATAGTCTTACCCACCAATCCGCCAGCATTCACGCCTGTAGAACTCACAAAAACATCAGCAAGTGAATTTCTAATCACAAACTCATTATCACCCACGAGCCCACCTACAAACCCAAGAGTGGCTGTCACAGCGCCTTCTACAAAAACATTGTTAATATCAGCGGGGTTTCCACGTGTTGAACCAAATAGCGCGCCTACGTATCGTTTACCTTTTATATTAACTGAAGTTAAATTCAAATTGCTGACCATTACGCCAGCATTACCTTGCCCCACACCAAATAACCCAACATTCTCAGTCGTGGAGCGTGAAATTGTTAAACCATCAATCGTATGGTAATTACCATTGAGGGTGCCAGAAAATCTATTTCCTATGCTGGGTCCTCCAGGATTAAAACCTACAGGATTAAAACCTTCATCATTAACGCCCCATGTTTCAGTTGCGCTCGCACTGAAGTCTTGGCTTAGTACATAATCACCATCCAGATCAACGGCCATCAATTGTAATTCAATCACATTATCAATTTCATAATTATTCGCGGTGGTTTCCATGAAACCAATTTCCATTTGCAGGTGGGGAAGATCGGCCATGATCCAAATCCCTTCGGTGGTTGCTGAATCATAACCATCTCCACTGTTAGTGAAATTCCAATTCAACGCCGCTGGGTTTACAAAGGTTGCTGTATCTCCAAGCTCAGCAAGAGAGTAAAGTCCGCTCGGTCTATCAGTGTAGTTAATGAATGTAGGGACTGAAGATGTGCCAACCAACTGCCAGTCAGGATTACTGAGAGCAATAGAGCCCGTTAAGATCAGTGAATCACCAATAGAGTTATACCCCACTAAAGCACCCGTGTTAGTAGCACTGCCGCCTGTGTGCGTTACCGTGCCAGCTGCATATGAATTCTCAATCTCATTGTCGAAGCTTGTGCTTCCTCCTGATTGGCCCACCAACCCCCCTACACCTGACGTGGTCACCACATTTGCGGTGACATTCCCCGTGGCATATGAATAGCGAATCATACTGTTAGATTGCATATACCCAACTAAACCGCCGACAACACCATTTAACGCGTTACTTGACACATCCCCGCTTGCAAAACTATAAGCGACATCTGTAGCGATAGCAGAATGGCCTAGCAATCCTCCCACGAATCCACTAGCTGAAACATCAGCTGTTGAATAGGAGTCATGGATTTTGTTTTGGAGTGCTAAGCTGGCCCCTTGACTACGACCCACTAATCCACCTACATATAAGCCAGATGGGGCAGTGACTGTTAATCCAGCTGCATAGGAATCACGTATGTCGACATACGGCATCGTTGACCCTACCAAACCGCCGACGTTATGGTTTCCGCTAACACTGCCTGTGGCATAAGAATCTTCAAGAACATTATAATCCCCCGATGCGCCGGTATCTATGAAACCTACCAGCCCACCAGTGTTTTCCACCCCACCACCTGAACCTCCTTCTGATTCTGAGCCTGTTACATCACCGGTAGCGTAAACACCCGAAAGATCAGCATCGAGGTAACCCACAAAACCACCCGTGTCTTCTCTACCGCTCACTGTTGCATCACTGTAGCTGTCTGTAACCGTCACACCAGTATCTATTCTACCAATCAAGCCACCGACTTTATTGCCGCCTGAGTCGACAGAACCTGTGGAATAAGCATTCGTAATGATTGATGTTTCACCAAGAACACGACCAACCAAGGCACCTGTGTTTGATGAAGTTCCAGTGTTATCGATATCAACATTCGTTAGCCCAACATTGCTTATAACGCCGCCATCTACATAACCAAATAAACCGAGATTTCCAGATGAAGCGGTAATCGTAAGATTATCAATAATATAATTGCTTCCATTAAAACGGCCGGAAAAACCATTTGCATTAGTACCGATTGCTTCAAATCCTGCACCAACATTCAAACCACTTCCATCAGTTGCGTCCAAGTTCTTGCTTAACGCGTAATCACCTGAGAGATTATCTTCAATTAACTGCAGGTCAAAAACATCATGGACTAACATATAATAAATTTCTTCGCCGCCACCCGTTACATTAACACGCGGATCGAAGGTTGAATCATCAGGACTGACATACCCGCCAGTTGGATTATAATAACCGTAAACACTCGCACCGTTTGTCGCAGATATCGATGTGCCACTAGCAGGAAAAGAAAGCGTGCCTGAGCCACTGCTATCAGAATCTGCGATTAACGAAATATTACTTGCAGCGTCTGCGGTAAGCGTAGCACCTGATTCAAACTTGATATCGTTTATCGCGTAGACGAAAAAATCCCCTGCTGCGTTAGTCCAGGAGATAGAGGCTGAAGCATCAAAAATGACATCGCCATCGACACCGCTTAAACCGTCTGTAGACTGAACGGTGACATCGGTACCACCGCCTAACGCAGATTCAATCGCGCCATCATTTCCTGAGTTTACAGTAAAGTCAGTTGGATCTAACAACCATGCACCACCCTCTCCAGTCACAGAGCTCGCAGAGACTCTAGCGCCGTCAATGTTTAATGTGTTTTTACCTGATGTTTCAACAAAGCCACCATCGCCGAATAAGCCCAACGCACTTGCGCTGGCTTTACCGTGAAATTGCGTATCGTCGTCAGCCCAAACAATAATTCGACCCGCATCGCCTGCATAACTGTCAGCCGTTAAATCTGCGTTGATATCAATGTAAGTATTCGTTGCGGTGGGTAAAAATCCTTGGCCTTGGTAATCACCGCCGACAAGAATCTCGCCGCCTTCTGACATACCGCTTACATCAATGCGAGCATCATCCAACACTGTGACAAAGTCACTGAGAACACTGATGAGCCCACCACTTTGCTCACCTTCTAAGCCCGTCGCTGTAAGTTCGCCAGTCACGTTGACGATGCTATTTTTACCTGCTGAAAGCACAATAATGCCGTTCTGCATTTCAACGCTGTCTGCGCGAACAATGCCTGAAAGATTAATAGCGTTTTCAACAACTTCGTTTGCTTGATCAACTGATAAGAATACACGGCCACCATCAGCGTAGATTTCACCGCTGTTTGAAACCGTCGCTTTTCTTTGAAGTAACTCATCACTAACGGCGAAATTAATTGTGTCATCACCGAATGCGTCTAACACCCAAGTGGGGTTTGAACCAATCAACACTGTCGCGACTTGTGCGCGAATAATCCCAACGTTTTCGACATCGTGAGACAGCAACGCAGCTAAGCCGCTCACTTTGATTTCACCTGCGTTATAAATTCGACCTTGAGTTGCACCTGGAAATTCTTCGAAATTGTAATTACCACTCATAAAGTTTTCATTTGAAATGTTATAAGTTGAGACGAGTATGCTCGCAACATCCACCGTTGATCCTTGACCAAAGTGAACACCGTCTGCATTGAGAATCCAGATATTACCTGTCTTGGATGTAATGCTCCCTAAGATTTGTGAAGCCCCCATTCCGCCTTGTACGCGGTTCAGCGTGGTAAAGCGATCACCAGTGACATGTTCAAAGTTAACGGTTTCACCTTTGTCGATATTAAAACTTTTCCAGTCAATGACTGCGCGACTAGAGCCCTGCATGATTTGAGTAGTGTTGTGAGTTGAATCGGGTCTTGTGATATTGACGTCACCGTCAGTAATTTGATATTCACCTGGCGCAGCTATTGCGATGATTGCTAAACCTAAGCCTAAAGCTAATGAGCTGATGCACGTTAGATTATGAGCCGTACTCACCTGAGACGCCTTGCCTTTTGGCAAGCAAAAAGTGATTGGTCTTTTGATTAGTTTCGCCTTTCCCATATCCCACCCGTCTTTTTTATTACTTTAAGTATAGTCGATAAACAGGGTTTTATTGCGCTGATAGAAGATTTTTAATTGATTATAAAACAGCGTGTTAGAGAATAAGTTTTAAAGATTTTTTTAAGATTAGAAAACAGTGGTTGGGAGCTAAATTTAAGTTATTTTTCAAGCAGGGAAAATAGAGAATTATGGGGTTGCGTTTTACCCACTTTAAGAGTGACTTTAATTCAATAAATCCCGGACTCGATCCGGGATCCATGAAACAAAAAACCTAAGAAACCGTATGCAACTCAATATCAGAAAACACACGATCACGCACAGACTCAACAGAACCTGTACCTTCAACTTTAGAATAATAAATTTGCTGACCAGGACAGTTCGCAAGTTTGGTGTAATAATTAATTAACGGCGTTGTTTGTTTGTGATAAACATCGAGTCTACGACGAACCGTCGTTTCTTTATCATCTTCACGTTGAACCAAGTCATCACCCGTTTCGTTGTCTTTACCTTCAACTTTAGGCGGATGAAATTCCACGTGATAAGTTCTTCCAGATTCAGCGTGAACACGCCTGCCGCTCATACGTTTAATAATCTCATCATCTTCGACATTAATCTCAATAACAAAATCAATTTCAACGCCAGCATTCGTTAGCGCTTCAGCCTGACCTAAGGTACGCGGATAACCATCTAACAAAAACCCTTCTTCGCAGTCTGAATTTTTAATGCGTTCTAAAACGACTTCATTGATAATTTCATCAGGGACGAGATCGCCTGCGTCTAACATGGATTTAACTTGAAGACCGAGCTCAGATTTAGCTTCGATCGCGCCTCGCAGCATATCGCCTGTGGAGATATGTGGAATATTGTACTTTCGAGAAATGAATTTAGCCTGAGTGCCTTTACCAGCGCCGGGGCTACCTAATAGTATGATTCGCATCTACTCTTCCCATGAAATTTAAGATACTGATTATAACGAAATGCCGACAACATGTGCCACAGAAATTCATCATAAAAAGCAAAAACAGGTATTTTTTAATGAATTACACAATGAGAACCCCTTCTGAGCTCAATATTTACCCAGCAAGCCTCATTATTAACCAACTCATTTTCTTCACAGCCGGATAATTGACGAAAAGTCCTCAAAATCCTTAGCATTGATTCGAAGTACTGGACGAGCTCAAGATACAGCGAAACCTCTAACGAGAGTCTGTCATAGGCTGCCTTTCCTAGCCCTGGAAAATAGTCATCGCTGACCAACCTTTTCGAGGCATATTCTGGAAACAGACCTGCAAATAGTAGGCATTGATCACCGATATCACGCAAGCAAACATGCTTTTCTGCTTTCTTCATCCCATCTAAACGTAGGAACAAATCAGCCATAACATTGTTAATGAATTCAGGCTGATCAGTATAGCGTGATAACAGCGAGACGAGATAATATTCAGTATCTTCAGGCAGCAATATATGGCTTACACTTTCAGCCTCGACAACGAGCTCATGCCAGGAATGAATTTGTGTTTTTCTAACAGTCAGTTGGCTCATACATTACCCCCGTCACCCCGATATAAAGCCGGGATCCACACGCCCGTCATCCCGGACTTGATCCG
>DKOI01000002.1 GCA_002469885.1 Legionellales bacterium UBA7366
CGATGCTTGAGAATACGCCACGTCATCATATCGACCGCATCTACCATCACCCGCGCTTTCGTGCAGCCTATGATTTAATGCTTTTAAGAAACGAAGCCGGTGAAGATTTAGACGCAAGCTGCAAATGGTGGACTGATTTTAACAAGTCCGAGCAACCCGACCAAGACCACATGGTTGGAAAGCTCAAAAAAACACGTAAGAAAAGACGTCGTAGAAAGCCGTCAAAAAAAGACAGCTAAAATAGACAAGGCTTGCCGCTATCAGTGCGGCAACACCATCAAGATTGACACGACAAACATCAACCCAACAAACAACACTTTAATCACACGGTGAGGAAGAATGTTCACGCACTTCACCGCCAGAAAACTCGCCGCAATACCGGGCACAATTCCCGCTAGCAATATAGGCAAGCTCACAAAACCCAAGGTTTGTGGTGGCAAGTTATTTTCGTTATAGCCTAAGAAAACAAACCATGCGCCAATGAAAACACAATACGCAAAGACAACAATCGTTGCCGTGCCAATCGCTTTTCGAATATCGAGCCCTACGCGCATTAAGAAAGGCACTGTGAAAACTGAAACGCCCAATAGCGATGAGGCGAAACCAACTAAGATCGCAACGAGATAATAAAGTGGTGCGGGGATATCCCAGGCAAGCCCTACAGTTAATTTAAATCGCCACATCCAAATACCCACAAAAAAGAGCATCACACTAAAGACATAACGCAAGGTATCACTGTGCAAATAATCAATCGCAAATGCGCCGCAAAGTGTGCCCAGTAGAATCGGAATGAGACAACGTTTTAATGCGTTGAAATCGACATTGCCATAATGAATTTGTCGCCAGCCGGCAATGATGCCCATAGGAATTGCTAACACACAACCTGTGCCTAGCGTCACTTGCATGTAGTGTTCAGACGTTGGATAAAAATGTACGAGAATCCAATAGATCGATGGGACTGTCACCAGACCCGAACCACCGCCGAATAAGCCAGAAATAAAACTTGCCGAAAAACCCATTATCATGGATAACAATATGATCATGACAGCACCCCACACATCACCACACTAAAAAACCGAATTATGCTCAATGTTTGCTATAAACACAACCTAATTTTTCATCGTACTATCAACGAGTTAAGCCTCTTTTTCCAGTAACGAATCAAATCGCTCGAAGAAATCTGGGCAGGTTTTTGCAACACACTGAGAGTTCGTTAACTGTATTCCAGGAATCTTCAACGCCACTAAAGACAAAGACATTGCAATACGATGATCTTGGTGACTATCAACCTTTGCTGCAACCGGTACACCGGGGTGAATACGAATCCAATCCTCACCTGTTTCAACCTGAACGCCTAAGGTTGTTAGCTCTGATGCTATGGCCTCAATGCGATCCGATTCTTGCAAACGCGTATGCGCAATTCCCGTGATCGTGGTTGGCGAACTTGCAAACGGCGCTATGCAGGCAAGCGTCATGAAAGGATCTGAGAAATTCTGCATATCAACCTCGATACCTTTCAAATGCTCAGGCCCTCGAATGCAAATTCCCTTTTCATTCTGAGCAATCAAACAGCCCATTAGCTCTAACACACACAAAAAATGTTTATCGCCTTGCTTCAATGTCTCGCGACGCATGTGTAAGACACAGACTTTACCGGCTGTTACGGCTGCTGCTGCGAAGAAATAAGAAGCCGTTGATAGATCAGGCTCGATTAGATACGTGCGTGCTTGATATTTCTTGACTGCAGGTACGCGATAAGCGTCACCGTCTTTCTTAACATTAACACCAAATTCACTCATCATTTCGCAGGTTAAATCAATATAGGCACGACGCTTTAAGTGTTGTATACGCACCACCAAATCTTCTTGGCAAAATGGCCCCATCATTAACAAGGCTGAAACGTATTGACTGCTTTTGGTGCTAGCGATAGTCACTTCACCACCTGTTAAGGCTTTGACTCCTTTCACTTGGCAAGGAAAAATATCTTGTGAAATCTCAGCACCCAACTGCCTTAAGGCTGAAACCAATTCCGCCATCGGACGTTCGCGCAATCGCTCTGTACCATCAAAAGAAAAGGATCCCTCATTGCCTGCGCAAGCGGCTAATAAAAACCGTGCGGCCGTTCCTGCGTCTTGGCACCAAATGTCGGTAGCATTCTTTCTTGAAAACACACCACCACAACCCGTTACAGTGGCGGTTAACTCATCGACATCAAGATCAACTCTCACACCTAAAGCACGCAACGCTGCCACAAACACCATAGTGTCATCACTCAACAATATGTGCTTGAGCATGGAAACACCTTCACTTAACGCTGCAAGTAACAAGGCGCGGTTCGTCATACTTTTAGAACCGGGTATGCTCACTTCTGCAGAAATAGGATCAGTTGCGTGCTTTAAATCAATCATAAATTAACGGCCTTATGAATCATATCGAATTGAACTAACAGTTTTTCCATATCTTCAGGGTGCAATGCTTGTTGGCCATCGCTATAAGCATTCGCCGCATCATCATGTGCTTCAACAATCAAACCATGCGCGCCCGCTGCAACACCGGCTAAACACAAAGACGGTACCATGTAGGTGTAACCAGCGGCATGGCTAGGATCAACAATAATGGGTAAG
>DKOI01000118.1 GCA_002469885.1 Legionellales bacterium UBA7366
CCCGCAGGCGTTCACTTCGTTCTCTTGTGCGGGCTACGACAAACCTAATCGATCAGGGCTTTTTTTTACAATGCAACCTGCGAGAATGGCGCGAGGAACCGTAAAAAAAAACTACACCAACTGATCGATCTTCGCAGCGCAAATGAAATCGTTTTCAGAAAGCCCATTAATTGCATGCGTTGTAAAATGAATAACGCACTTATTAAATGACACCTCAAAATCAGGGTGATGCAACTCTTGATTCGCAATCCAAGCCATGGCATTTACAAATGCCATCGTTTTATAAAAGCCTTTAAATTCGAAGACACGCGTTATGTGAGCACCATCCTCACTTAAGGTCCAACCATCGACTTGCGCAAGGAGCTCTGCAGCTTTGTCTTTTGTTAATGGCTCAACACCGCCCTCACAGGCCTGGCATTTTTGTTTCGCTAATTCAGTCATTACTCTTTCCTTTCTCGTTAACAGGTTACAAACTCAGGGACAAACTCACCCGCCTTCACAGCTTCCTCAACACACGATATCAAATCATGATCCATTAAGTGATACAAATCTTCGAATTTTTCAATGTAATAGTACAGCGGCTGAATAATATCATAACGGTAAGGCGTACGAAGTGCATCCATCACTGTCAGCGGTCTACGTTTCGGCACATCACTTTCAACTGAATAAACTGTTTCTTCTTTAGAGGATAAAATCCCGCCGCCATACACACGAAACTCATCATCGTTTTTAATCAAACCAAACTCAATCGTAAACCAAAATAAACGCGCTAACAGTGGGCGACTCTTTGGATCTGCAGTTAATGCCATTTTTCCGTACCACTCAACATAATCAGCATAGGCTTGATTTGCAAGTAGTGGGCAGTGGCCAAAATATTCATGAAAAATATCAGGCTCTTGAATATAATCTAACTCTTCACGAACACGTATAAAAGTTGCTGCAGGAAAACGCTTGTTCGACAACAATGTGAAAAATTCACTGACTGGAATTAATGCGGGCACAGGTGCAACGCCCCATCCGGTTGCTGCTTGCAAGGCTTTGCTAATCTCACCACACTGGGGAACTCTATCCACTGGCATTTTTAATATATCGATACCATGCATAAATTCATCACATGCCCGGTTTTCAATGATCTTCAACTGCCGAGTCATCAGAATGTTCCACGTTTCGTTTTCTTCTTCTGTAAAATGCACAAACCCTTTATCATCAGGTGTTTTAGATTGGTATTTCCCCACGTTAGATCCTTAAGTATTAAATTGTTGTTTTGAATTGATAAAGTAAGCGCAGTAATTAACGATAATATCGATATGAATAAGAGGCGACGGTACGAACAGCGAAAGATAAGCTGCTGATTTTTTTTGGCTTGCTAGGAAAACCCATTTCTTGCTCTCTTAAATTTGGAATAGACACTCAATGCAAAATAGCGCAAACGCCCAAACATGTCAATGGATAAAAAAAAGGCTCCCAAAGGAGCCTGCGCCATCTAGGACAAGGAGCATAAGAAGAAACTCTAAAGTGTTTATATTGAATCGCACAAACACCCCATTCTTTTAAAACCGCAGTGCCCTCGCCCTCCCTTGCGTTTCCACCATAGAGCGAGAACTGCAGCGCGCTTTGTTGATCTCTACTATTAATGCTCTTTAAAAAATTGCACAGAGCAACCTAGGGGCCGACTAAAATGTCGCCTTCAAACACAAAATCAATTTCACGATCGTGCTTGAGCCTAAATTGCTTAATGATTTTAGTCAGCCATAAAAGCGATGCGCCTCGCATCAATGAACGACGCTCAGCGGCAGACACATAATCATTCTTAATCCACTTTTCATTTTCTGCAATCTTCATCTCTTTTCCCTCACTGTAAAATATATACATTATTCAGATGCTACTTTTTGACAGCTATGAAGCACCTTACCTGTGTGGTTACTTTTAATGTTTCCTGTTGAAAAATTATTTTCTGATTCCATCTGACCTAACAGTGTTACAACCAACTGCCAAAAATCATTCCCTGAAAAAGCATGTGTTGACCTGTCGTTACAAACAATACTAGCTGTATAATCCACGTGTCTCTCCTTTAAACTACAACCATTCTCAAACAAAAACGTTACGCATCCTTTCGTTAACGCCCCATTCGTAACAATCCAATATATATGCCTTGCACACCTACTCGCTCCCCTTCGTACACCATCGGTTTTAAACTCGGATTCGATGGCATTAAGGTTATTGTCTTATCATCATTATAATAAATGCGTTTTAGCGTAGCTTCTTCTTGATCTATCAGGGCTACAATAATTTCTCCGTTTCGCGCCACATCAGCGTGCTCACACACAACAAAGTCTCCGTCACAAATGCTATCGCCAATCATTGAATTGCCATCCACTCTTAACACATAGCGCTTAGGCCCTAAGAACAAAGCCGCCAAATCAATTTCTTCATTGTCAACAACTGCCTCTATGGGCGAGCCTGCGGCAATTTTTCCGATGATCGGCAATGAAGCATCGTTCACACTTCCAGCATGCAAGGAAACAAGTTCAATATTCCGGCGTTTGTTTGGAATAATTCTAATTCGCCCAGCTTGCTCAATACCCTGTAAATGGCGATGGACTGTGCTGCGCGATTTTATACCAATGCCTGCTGCAATTTCTGCAATAGTGGGTGCATAACCGGTTTCGGCTATGAAGGTTGTTATGAATGTCAGCGTTCGATGCTGCGCTTCTGTTAACACCTTATGTTCCCCACTTGTTCCTAACTAAATTCATTATAGGGCACAAAACAGGGACAGACAAGCCTTTTAAGACATTTTGTTCCCTATTTGTTTATTATGCAGGTTAAAATGATTTGACACTTGAATAGAGAGTTGAGAAAAATTAAAGAAACACACAGCGTGACTTAAAAAGCTAACGCTGCGTGCTCCACGGGCTCTGTAACCACTCCAGTTTTGCACACTCCGTGCAAACCTTTACTCCTCGATGCTTTTTTATTTTTGTTACTTAGTAGTTTATCTTCAAAAGCTTAAGGAAATATTAAGAGCTTGTTAATGTAAGCACAGATTTTGATGTAATTGTTTACAAACCCATACCGCCAGGTATAATCAACTCCAATATGCCAAAAAACGATACACTACAACGCTTTATTTTTGAAAACCGCTCGGTTCGAGGCGAAATTGTGCACCTAAGCGAAAGCTTTAAAGCCATTGTCTCGGGACGTGACTACCCCACAAAAATAAACGAACTCCTCGGCCAAGCACTTGCTAGCGCCGCTCTTATTTGCGGACTGCTCAAAGGCAAAGGGCGACTCACCGTTCAATTTCAAGGTAGCAGCGCATTACGATTACTCACAGCAAGCTGCACGCATGAATATCATTTGCGTGGCCTGGCTCAATATGATGAAGACCTAGACGAAGACACCCTCGCTAACGCCTTTAATACTGGCAAGTTAGCTGTCACATTTCAGCCCGAAAAAGGCTCGCCCTATCAAGGCATCGTCGACATTAGCCATGGCCAGATCGCCAAAGCCATTGAGTCATACTTCGAGCAATCAGAACAACTGCCCAGCAAACTTTTCATCGCGGTAAATGATCAGCGCGTCTCAGCACTCTTCTTACAAGCACTGCCAGATGCAAGCGAAACATCCGATGACTGGCAACACGCCATTACCCTCGCTCAAACAATCACTGATGAAGAATTGCTCTCACTGGATAACAAAACATTATTACATCGATTATTTAATGAGGATGACTTGCGAATTTTTGAGAAAACGCCTGTTTCATTTCGCTGCACTTGCTCACAAGAACGCTCAGAAAACGCCATCAAACTGATGGGGGAGCCAGAAGCAAACGAACTCTTACAAGAAAAACAAATAATTGAAGTCACCTGCGACTTTTGCAACACACATTACAGCTTTGACCGTGTTGACGTTAAGCGCATCTTCTCAACAGACATAAACCCGCCTTCATCAACGAGCTCTCATTAACGGCCTCTCAGCACTCCAATCCTTCTGGTTCTGGTCTAAATCCGGCAACTCTCCAGGAGAACGCAGAGGCGCAGGCCCTTTGGATTGCGTGTGCAAGTTATAAGCCCCATAAACACAGGCGCACCACAAAAGAGCACAAGGCAGCTCTAAGGTCATATAAGACTGTTGCAACTCAGGCGACAAAAACTGCTGGCACACTTTGTTAAACCAATACAAATACTTCACAACGACCGCACCAACAACTAAAGTCACTTTCGCTGCCTCTTTTGCCATTTCAAACAGAAAAGTAGTGCAGCACATCTTAGATGCTTCATACTCAGCCATCAAACCCCTATGAACGACTTGAATCCAAGCGCGGTCACTTCTCTTCACAACCTCAGGCGCAGACTGCACAACGAGCACAATACCTTGAAAGATTTTCAACCTTTTCCTGTATGGCAATTTCTCAACGTCTTTTTGAAAGTCTTTAAAAAAATAATGTAGCGCTTCTTCCAAATAAATGATATTGCGTCGAACAAGACTAGGAACCTTTAACCCTGCAATTGCAATAGGAGTCAACTCTCTTATTATCGCCCTTATCGCAGTATAAGGCTTTGCCCGTTCGTCACCTTCAAAAAAATCATTATTGATTCGATGGAAGTAATCTAAAATGTACATGCAATCAAACGACTTTTTCGCCAATGGAATTAAAGCATCCACCTCAAGAAGCAAGTGACCAACAATCTTACCCCCCAGCTGATCATCTGTTTTTAAACACATTAACTGCTTGTATAGTTCAACAAAAACAACCAAACGAACAAAACGATTAAAAACCTGTTTAAAGCTCTCATTCTGCTTAGGGCCTTTTCGCCTAGAAAAAAACTTATCTATAAAACCTGGAGAGAGCAACCCCGAAAAATCAAGCAGCTCTTGGTCTTTGCCTTTATACTGATATTTCTCTTCACTGAATATTCTAAGGATTTCCGCAACTCGCTTTTTATCCAAGGGCTCGTCAAAGTGGGTTTGAATATATTGATCAACATGCACCAAGTGTGCTCGCTTTTGCTCAAACATAAAAGTCCTTTTTTTATTCTGCTTTTACCTTATATAATATAATGATAACGAAACTTTTTCCATCACAAATGAAGCAACTGCCCAAAATCACGCAACCAATCTTGCTGATCTTTATAAGCCGGCAACAATCGCTCCACATGCGCCCAAAATGCTTTTGAGTGGTTGTGTTCTTGCGTATGGGATAGCTCATGCACAACAATATAATCCAAGACCTCAGGTGGCGCCATAATGAGTCGCCAACTAAGATTAATTTTCCCATCATGCGTGCACGAGCCCCAAGAGCGTTTTGCACTGCTGAGCTTTAGACTGTGATACTCAAACCCAGACGCTTTTGAATACCACACCAATCTTTGCGTGAATTTTTCTCTCGCCTGCCGCTTATACCAATGCATAAAGGCTGATCGCGCTAAATGCTGATGCGCTCTGGAGAGTTGGAATTCACCAAACAACCGCAAGGGCTCCCTATTCGGATCAACGATCGTTAACGGATAGTAATCACCTTGATATAAAAATAACTCGCCGTCAATAAATTGCCGATCTGTTTCTGGACGTGGGCGAAGGCGGATCTTTTCTTGTTGTTTTTCAATCCAAGGCGCGGCCTCTTTTACAAAACGATTAATCGCTCGCTCCGAGGTATACGTCGGCGCCCTCACTGTCACAGCGCCCGAGGCCTCAATCTCAATTGCCATTGTTTTTCGGCGCTTTGAGCGAATCAACTTATCAAACATTAATCCCCCAAAAAAAAGCGCCCAACATTGTGAGCGCTCACTAACAGAAAAATCTAAGCGGTCTCGGTAAAGTAACTGTGCGTACCCTGCCAAGAAACGGTTTCACCATAGCGATTCAAGGCATGTGCGTAAGCTGAAGTTCGCATATCAACCTTACACGCCTCCATCAGTTCATACACCGTATTAAATTCTTTAGCCATCATTTTTTGAAGACGCTCATGAACTTCACTTTCTTCCCAGTAATAACCCAATTTATTTTGAACCCATTCAAAGTAACTCACTGTCACGCCACCGGCATTGGCCAGCACGTCAGGCAGTATAAGCACCTTCTTGCCCTCAAGAATAGGCTCAGCATCGATTGTTGTTGGGCCATTGGCCACCTCAACAATGACGCTTGCTTTAATTTTTGCAGCATTATTAATGGTGATCACATTTTCTAACGCCGCTGGAATTAAAATATCAACATCTAACTCTAAAAGCGCTTCATTGGTAATGGTCTCAGCTGGCACAGATTCACAGACAGATTCTTCGCAATAAACCGCTTGTACCTGACGCGTGGTGTTTTTAATCTTCGCCACACTCGGCACATCAAAACCTTTATCAGAGTAAATGGCGCCCTGTGAATCACTGATAGCTACCACTCTATAACCGTCTTTATGCAACAATAACGCTACATGCTGACCTGCATTACCAAAACCTTGTACAGCCACTGTGATTTTTTTAGGATCCCACTTGCGAATGCGCTCTAACTCTTTAATACAATAGTAAGCGCCGCGACCTGTCGCATCATCACGACCTTGGCTGCCGCCTAACGGAATAGGCTTTCCGGTAATAACGCCCGGAGAATATTGACGCACAATTCTTGAATATTCATCCATCATCCAACCCATGATACGGGGATTGGTATAAACATCGGGGGCAGGAATGTCGGTATCAGGACCAATAAAGTCTGCAATCTTTTCGATAAAACCTCGACTCAATCGCTCTAGCTCAAGACGTGATAATTTTTTAGGGTCAACAGCAATGCCGCCTTTCGCACCACCGTAAGGAATATTCATCACAGCACATTTGATTGTCATCCAAAACGCTAAGGCCGATACTTCATCCTGCGTCACGCTCGGGTGAAAACGGATACCACCTTTTGTTGGACCACGATTATCATCGTGACGAACGCGGTAACCCGCATAGGTGTTAAGCGAGCCGTCATCCATACGCACTGGTACTGTGACACGCAACATTGATTTGCAATGTTTTAAACGCTCTAAGGCTTCTGGATCAATATTCGCATGCTCGAATGCTCTATCTAAACGCATGATCGCCTCATCAAAAATATGGTTACGCATAGTCTACTCCTTGAATGATTACCCACCAATCGCGACAGTATAAGGGCTAAACTGAGATTACGCAATTTCAACGTTTGCCTCTTTTATTAACAAAAATTCCGCCAAAACTCAAACATAAATAACAGTGCTTGAACCCGCAAAGATAATACCGATACAATATTCTTTTAGTCACAAAAAATGGACGACAGAATATGGACGAGATCCTTATGGACAAACTCACCGACCGGGTGAGTAAACTTATCGCACGCTGCCAAGAACTAGAACGCTTGAACCACGAACTTGTTGAAAGCCAGCAACAGTTACTTTCTGATCGTGAACTTACCGCCAATATGAACGAACAAATTGCACACACTTTAACACAAGTCATCAGGCAACTTACCCTGACAGAGGAATCACGATGAGCACTACAGAAACCTGCCATGTCAATATTTTTGATAGAAATTTTCACATTAAATGTCCTGAAGAAGAACTTTCCTCACTTTATGAATCTGCCACCTATTTAGATCGTAAAATGCGTAATATTTCTAACAAAACTAAAATCATGGGATTAGATCAGCTGGCTATAATAACAGCACTGAATATTATCCATGATTTTTTTAACAAAAAAAATTCGCAAGCAATCAGCGAGATAGACGATCGTCTGCAAAGTTTATGTCACGATATCGAATTAGTGCTTAACGTTGACGAATAATTTGTTATAATGGGACTCGGCGCTCGTAAGTGTGTTTGAGGCATCAAGTTCTTGATCGATGCTTACAGACAGGGAAATATTTTGCTGTCACTGTTGTGCACGCCTGCATGTTGTAGGAAGCCTGATGTGGCACATTCGTTTCCCACCTAGGAAACTGGGTCGTTTGAACGAGCCTTAAATACCGGGCGCCCTTTAATGATGTTAAATGAAAAAAAACAGCTAAGAACGCTCTTGCGAAAAAAACGCAGCGCGCTTTCTCGCGGCGAAATTCATTCACACTCGCACAGTGCGATGACGCATTTTGTGCACTCTGACATTTTTCTCAAAAACCAACACTTCGCCTGCTACCTCTCTGCAAATCATGAAATTGAAACACAACTTTTTATTGAACATGTTTTTCAATACAAAAAAAAATGTTACTTGCCACGACTCGAACAAGATCACATGGTCTTTGCGCACTACACACTAGGCGACTCGCTCACCTCGAATCAATTTAACATTCTAGAACCTACCGCCACTCAACACCGCGATGCAAAAGAGCTGGATGTCATCTTAGCCCCACTTGTCGGCTTTGATAGCAAAGGACATCGACTCGGGATGGGTGGCGGCTTCTATGACCGCACACTAGAAAATGTGAAGGGCCAATCAAAACCCATGATCATCGGCCTCGCCTTTGAGTGCCAGCGAATAGACGCCGTTCCGACAGAAGCATGGGACATTCCCTTAGATGCTATCTTGACTGAAAACGGGTTAGAGACTTTTTCAACGCGCTAACGGCACAGTATTTGTATCAACTAGAATATCCGCTTCAATAAAATTACGGATTGACACGAAATCACAATCCCAACACCATGTAACCCCATAATCTAATTGAGGATTGAGACAAAAATTACTTCAATCTATTGATTCTGTACAACATTTTATCTTGCCCATGATTTTTTCTTATTGATAATGATTCTCATTTAGATTATTCTCTGAGTCCAAATAATAAAGACGAAATAGGGACTGAAAACATGTCATACAAACTCAAGACTATCGCGCTTACCTATAGCTTTGCCCAAGCTGCTGCTGCAGGGAGTACTACATTTTTCTCCGTCTCAGACTTGCTCGACAATAAAACTTACAAAATCGAAGCGGCAGCCAGCACGGCCGCCCTATTCTTTATTTTAGAATCCATTAACGCATGGAACTTTCAAGGTCAGTCGATCTTAAACAGCAACGATCCCGAAGAAGACGACCACAACGCAACGCATGAAACCCCGCACACCTGGAAAGAAAAATCCAAGCAAAGTGTTTACCTCTTATTTGACGCACTCAAAACATTTACTAATCGTTATTTTCTTCTCGCCTCTTTAAATGACAGAGGCATCATTCCACTAGAAGGCACTGCATTTTGGCTAACCTTACTGGCAACCCTCAGTTTAAAGAAACCGTTTGACCTCACCAACGAAACCTATGAGGCCACGAAAAGTTTCTTAAGCGATGACGCCGACACCAGGCGCCCCTTCTATCATAATAAAATAGAGTGCATACAACGCTCCCGTTTTTTTGAACCCTTCATCATTGCCGGCAGCGCCGAGCACGCAATCGGTGAGGCTGTTATCCCAACACTGTTAATTTTATACGAAAACGATATCACTTTAGGTGATTTAGGTAACAGTCCTATGGGCGCTGCCGCATGTGCTATTGTCACTTTCATCTATATTGGACTCATCGGACAAACCTATTTATTCGAAGGCAAGCACACAAAAGAAAACTTGCGAGGCGATGGTCGCCCCGAAGCCATCAATGTTTGCTGCAGAAGGCCTTGCCAACTCTTCCTCTATCTTATGGGTCCCGCGCACGGGCTTGAGAGCGGCGCAGGCATTTATTTTTCATTCATCAACGCAATCGAAAACAATCATACAAGCGATACTGAAAAAAAAACGTATAAAATTTTATTGATTGTCGCATCTGCCTTAGGCGGATTCTTTACCGCAGTAGGAACTCACTATTCTGAAGTGCAAGAAGCGCAACGCGTTCTTGAACAAGGACACAGACAACTTCAAGAAGACATTGGCATGGATCTAGAACAACCATTGAATCAAGAAAACGTTGTTGAGCCGCGAAGAGGGATATTTTGCTGCTAGCCCTTCTGCCGAGGCAGTTTTACCGTGACACGCAACCCACCCTCTTCACGGTTGGCCAACTCGATAGAACCTAAGTGCGAGTTGATGCTGTCTTTTGTGACAGCCAATCCTAAACCGGTGCCACCTGTTGCGCGTGAACGTGATTTATCCCCACGATAAAAAGGCGAAAATACCGCCTCCATTTCGTCTTCAGGAATTCCGTCACCTTCATCCTCTATAATCACATAAATATAACGAGGATCAGCATCATCCAATGTCACTGCCGCTTTATGGCCGTATTTAACGGCGTTTTCAATCAAATTGTTAAATGCCCGCTTCAACGACAAAGAGCGGCCCATGACAAGCAAACGCGCTTGAGGCCCATTATAGGTCACTGCATTATGCACATCATCCAAATCTTCACACAGGGCCGCCAATAACGAGGCTAAATCAACTTTCGTTTTTTGTGCTTGAGCACTGTTTTCTTCTTTAGACAAGCTCAAAATCTCACTAATCATTGCACCCATTTCATCTAAATCACTAATTGTTTTATCGCGCAAGATATCATCTTCAATAAATTGAGCGCGCAACTTCAAACGCGTAATTGGCGTGCGTAAATCGTGGGAAATGGCAGCTAACATCAAGGTGCGATCACGCACCATGTCACGTATGCGATCTTGCATCGTATTCATCGCACGGACTGCTTCACGCACAACAGGCGGGCCGGCCTCAATCAGTGCCGATGAATGCAAATCTTTACCCAAACGCTCTGCTGCTTGCGCAAAGCGCTTAACGGGCGCAGTAAATCGATTTATCGACCAAAAATAAAATAACACAGCCAACGCCAACATCACTTCAAGACTTAACAAAAACATTTGAATAATCCAAGACCTGGACACAATCATCGCTTGAATATTTAGCCACTGGCCTTCTTGCAAACGCACTGATAAATGTATACGCTCATCTTGCTTTGTAATTTTCTCCAGGATATCCCACAAAGAAATTTCTCGAAACACCAAAGAGTGCGCCGGCTCAGGCGTCATGGAAATGCTAATATTTGGAACGTTCACTGCTGTAATAACTGATTGACGATCTTTATCAGGTGTTGTCAAGACGACTTGAATCAAATGCAACACTTGCTGCACCATCAAATCTTTATTTACTTTTTTATTATCATCATTATTCAAATCGCTGTACGCAACAAACACGATTAAGTGTGTTACAACCATGATAATCAACATGAAAAAAATCACGCGACCCACAATTTTCGAATTCATTATTTGAAAATCATCGTTCTTCATTATGTTTTAGTCACCTTAGGACAGAAAAAATACCCGCCGCCACGCACTGTTTTAATCAGCTTAGGATTTTTAGGATCAACTTCAATCTTATAACGTAAACGGCTCACTTGAATGTCGATGCTACGATCAAAAGGACCGGCATGCCGGTTCTTCGTAAAATCTAGCAATTGATCTCGGCTCAATACTTTTTGCGGCCTATCAAGGAATGCACACAACAAGTCATAATCGCCCGCGCTTAATACAACCTCTACCTGATCAGGAGACAACAAACTACGCGATGACTTTTGCAAACGCCAACCTTCAAATTCAACCACTTCCTCACCGCCACTGAGTACATCCACAGGCTCAGCCACGCTGCCTTGTGTACGTCGCGTGACCGCTTTGATTCGCGCAACCAATTCACGCGTATTGAAAGGTTTCGTCAAATAATCATCTGCGCCCATTTCCAAGCCCACAATACGATCAGTCGCTTCACCAATCGCTGTTAACATGATGACAGGAATAGAGTATTGCGCCCGAATCTTACGACAAAGCACAAAACCATCATCACCAGGCAACAAAACATCTAATAGAATCAAGTCAATTGACTCTTTTTCTAACACGCGGAACATTTCTTCACCATCAGAGGCTGTGTGTGTTTTATAGGCATACTTTGTCAATAACTGTTCTAACAAATGACGAATCTCTACGTCATCATCAACTATCAATAAGCTAATTTGTTTTTCCATAAGTCTCTCGTTAAACCGTAACTATATGCTCGCTAGTATACCTTAAAATAATCCCAAGTAATGGCTCCTAGCAAAAAGTTACCTCCTGTTACATAAAAGCACATTTACCAGAGAATCCTTGTATACCATAAATCTGAGGCTATAATTATACAATAAGAATAAATATACTCAAATCGAGCAAAAGCAGATGTTAAAAGAATCAAAAACCAGCTAATTTCGCATGCAATACAGACAACTGGGTTTCGAATCACAAGTTGTACTCATTGCCGGAGCCGCTCTAGATTGGTACAGAAAAATGAAAGAACTCAACCTAACGCCACTCAGCGCATCAAGCGACCCCTTGCAACTAAGCGCCCTCCAGAAATACGCCTTCGAGCTTGATTACTGGCTCGCCCAATATGATAAACAGTACGAGTCAGCTAAGACACCGACTGACGAACACCTCATTTGCGAACAAGCAGTTTCCACGCTGAAAAACATGTGTCAGAACTTAAACGGCATCCCTTCTGATTGTGAGATCACCTTCAAGCTAAAACTGCAATTCTGGAGGTTACAATTAGCCTCCTCTCAAGCGATAATCTCACAG
>DKOI01000090.1 GCA_002469885.1 Legionellales bacterium UBA7366
CACTTTGATGTGATGGATAATCACTATGTGCCGAACCTCACAATAGGGCCGCTCGTTTGTCAGGCCTTACGCAACTATGGCGTCAGCGCGACAATTGATGTGCATTTAATGGTGAAACCTGTCGACAGGCTCATCCCTGACTTTGCTAAAGCAGGCGCTGACATTATCACGTTCCACCCAGAAGCGTCAGAACATATTGATCGTACTTTATCCTTAATTCATGAGAATGGTTGTCAAGCAGGTTTAGCGTTAAACCCGGCGACACCGTTAACAACACTTGAGCACGTGATGGATAAGCTTGACATGATATTAATTATGTCAGTAAACCCAGGGTTTGGTGGTCAATCATTTATTCCAGGCACTTTAGATAAAATTCGACTCGTTAGCGAATTGATTGCTGAGACAGGCCGTGACATTCGTTTAGAAGTTGACGGCGGCATTAAGGTTGAGAACATAGCGCAAGTGGCAGAAGCAGGGGCGGATACCTTTGTTGCGGGCTCGGCTATTTTTGGACATGAAAGTTATGAGAGTGTGATTACGGCGATGCGATCAGCGTTAGAGGGAGGAAGCTAAATGACAATGCCAAAAAAACCAACAGGCGGTTTGCGCCATGTGGCTTTATTTGTTGAAGCCTATGATTCATGCAAGTCTTTTTATACTGAACTTTTAAACATGGAAGTTGTGTGGGAACCCGATGCAGACAATATTTATTTAAGCTCCGGTAATGATAATCTAGCACTGCACCGTGCAAAGCCTGGGTTTGTGCGTGGCAAAGATCAAGCCTTAGATCATATCGGTTTTATTATTGATGATATTGATGAGGTGGACGTGTGGCATAATCATTTGGCAAAAAATCAAGTGAAAATAAATATGGCGCCTAAAACGCACCGTGATAAAGCGCGCAGTTTTTATTGTGAAGACCCGGAAGGCAATCACGTGCAGTTGATTTACATTCCGGGTGTGTCAGCGAACTGAGTTTAGATTGGGGGGCGTTGGCTGGTATAGATTTGTCGATACTCATCTTTCAATGCATCATCGTCAAAGCCTGCCGCCTCATCTCGAAAGTGTGAGTTTAAAATTCGATGGTGAGCAGCCGAAATAATAACGCGTTCGTCATCTAAGTCTAATAATCGCTGACCAAAGAGTGAGCCGTGCTTTAACGCAGATGCACATGTCGCGGCTTCTTCATTTTTAGACGCTTCTATGGCAGTGGCAATACTGTGTTTCGCATTTTCAAAGCTCAACCCCGCACAGGCGCGTTCTGTAAAAAAAGCATCGCGGTGTTTGTAAAGTGATTTGGAATCTTCTTTTAATGCGCTTGAGGCGCGTTTGGCTAAATTTCTTATTTGCAAACGCAATCCACGATCGGAGCTTTCCGGATCGTAGAGTGAAACGGTAGGTGCTGTTTCAGTATCGATGGCGTATCGGTTAGATAAGCTGATCATGCTGTCGCCAGCAATTTTCTCTTCAGCGTAATCAATATCCCAATCAATACTGTAAACAGCTTGTGGTTCATATTGGTGGTCGTTGCTGACCTCAATCGTTGCAAAATAAATATAATCTGGCACAGGCTGACCGCTGCGTGTCATGAAGGGATCTTCGGGGTAGTGAACAAGTTGCATATAGGCATCGTCATTTTTTCGTTGTTGCCCCACAATGACTCGGCGCATGTGTTTTCCCCAGTAGGAGTTTGGCGGTTCAGGAATGTAGTTGCGTATGTCATAAGTTGAATATAATGCTCTTGGGCCAACGCGTGTAGTGTCTTTGTGATCACAGCAATGCCCCTTTAAATGCGAGCGCGATCCAACATTGTAGTTAAAATCAGTCACAACGTAGCCGCATTGTGGCATGGGGTATTTTCTAGTGGGCTCTCTTGTGCTGCTGGTATGTGCAAATGATTGGTGCGTCACATCATCAATTAAGAAGCTGTAATCGATATTGCTCGTCTCATCACCGTATAAAACGAGATCTATTTTTTTATCTGGCACATCTTCGTGTTTAACAACGCTATAATGGGAGGCGGGTTTCTCGTGGTGTTTTTCTGTTGTATTTGCTGGTTGAATCATTCAGAAGCCGAGCCTCCTGAGGAGGCGTTATTTCCTCAAGCCCCTATGGATCCTGAGTTGGCGTTATGTGAATCTTTAGGCGTGCCTTTGTCTGATGAGTTGAAAAGGAAGGCCAGAAAAGATGATAGGCGTAGGTTGCTCGAAGCAAAGAATCTTTCATTGGCTATGTTTGAGAGTCTTCAGTCAGTTGAAGAAGTCAAGAGGAGTATCGTTGAGGAGCAGTCGGACACAGATGCAGTGATTGGTGTCGGTTTTGACAGCAAGCATGGGTTGCGAGGTTAAGCTTGCTTTTATTATTACGTTGATTTGCTAATCAAATCATACGCTTTTTGTATGCGTTGTGTTTTTTCGGTAGCGAGTTTAATCATTTCTTCAGGCAGACCTTTTGCCACTAATTTATCTGGATGATTCTGACTCATGAGTTTTCGGTAGGCACGTTTGACCTCAGCTTTAGTGTCGCCTTTGCTTACGCCCAAGATCGCATAAGCTTCGTTGAGATTGTGCTGGCCTTGTTGCGGTCGATAGTATTGTTGCTGACGACCTTGAGATTGTTGTTGGTGGGAGCTATTTTGGCCGTACATCATGTTTAAGAAGTTAAAGTTTAAGGGCGCGATGCCTAAGCGTTTGCAGATTTCTTGCAAAATACGTTGCTGCGCTGGGCTTGCGACTTTGTTGGCATAAGTGGCTTGAATTTGAATGTCGAGGAACATGCGCAACAAGTTACGTTGGTGTTTAACGCCATTAGCCAAAGAATCTAAGGCATCGTTTAAGCTGAATGTAGATTCTTTTCCGAGAGAGAATTGTTCCATTGAGCGTTTACGTTGGTCTTCGTTAAAACCAATCTTGTCCATAATTGCGCGAGCAACTCGAATTTCTGCCTCACAAACTCGGCCGTCTGCTTTGGCAATATGGCCCATCACGCTGAATGTGATGTCTGAAAATAGGCGTTGTGCTTGGCGTTGCGCTTCAGGGTTAATGCTAGCAAAGCGATAGGCTTTTTTATCAAAATGGTTTCCGATGAAAAGGCCGACAATGCCACCAACAGGGCCAAGAATGAGTAGGCCGATGATTAAGCCAATGATTTTTCCAGTAATCTGCATGAGGTCTCGTATCTATTATAGTATAGGAGGCATTGTAGCAATTTTTGTTCAGGGTTCATAGAGTTCGGGGATTAATTGCGTTATAATTACCCTTGATCAATGGCTTAGAGGTTTGGCCTTGCGTTATTTATACAGTCTCTTGTTTTATATCTTATCCCCACTGGCGGTATTACGTTTATTATGGCGCAGCCGAAAAGCGCCTTTGTACCGTCAGCGAATTGCCGAACGATTTGGTTACTTTAAAGGTCCAGAGATGATAGGTGGCATTTGGGTGCATACCGTATCGGTCGGTGAGTTCTTGGCAGCCTTGCCATTCATCGAGCGCCTGTTGCTTGAATATCCCGATAAGCCGATAGTTGTGACCACCACAACGCCCACCGGTTCAGAGCAGGTTCGCAACAAACTCGGTGGTAGGGTTTTTCATGTTTACGCGCCGTATGATATGCCGTGTTGTGTTAAACGTTTTTTAAAGAAGATTAAGCCTAAGACGGCCATTTTTATGGAAACAGAAATATGGCCCAATACGGTTTATTACTCGCACAAGCAGGATATTAATACAGTGATAGTGAATGGTCGGATGTCTGAAAGATCCGCCAAAGGCTACCTTCGATTCGGTTCGTTAATTCGGAACACTATGGTGTGTTTTGATCGGGTGATCGCTCAATTTGAAAATGATGGCAGACGCTATGTGATGATGGGCTTGCCCGAATCGCGTTTGACTGTGGCAGGCAATATGAAGTTTGATGCGAAAATTCCGCCAGGTGTTCGAGTGAAGGGAACGGAGTTGCGCGAAGCGCTGGGAACTGATCGACCGGTCTGGATTGCAGCGAGCACGAGAGAGGGCGAAGAAGCGTTAGTGCTCGAGGCATTTGCCCAAATCCAAAAACACGTCCCAAATGCTTTATTGTTATTGGCTCCACGTCATCCAGATCGTTGTGATGAGGTTGCCGCACTTTTAACAGCGCAAAGCTATCCTTTTGCCAGAAGAAGTCAAAATGAAGCGTGCACGCATGATTGCCAAGTTTATCTTGCCGATACTCTGGGTGAATTATCGGTCTTCTACGCAGCTGCTGATGTGGTGTTTGTGGGGGGGAGTTTGGTGCCAACGGGTGGCCATAATTTCTTAGAGCCTTTACTGCTGGCAAAGCCTGTGATGACCGGGCCGCATCTCTATAATTTTGCAGCCGTCAGTGAGTTAATGTGTGCCGAAGACGCATTAACCATCATCAGTTCACCTGGCGCGCTAGCTGAAGCCGTCATTCCTTTACTCCAAGATCAAGTCAAAGCCATAATGGAAGGTGAGCGAGTGCTTGCAATTACATTGAAGCACCAGGGTTCACTTGAGCGCCAGTTTTCTATTGTGAGTCATCTTCTGTAGTGTGGTGAAAGGCTCTGATCTATAATTTGTGATTTCTGATTGCCGTCTTTCCAGTGATTGTAGACGTATAATCCAAAAACAATACCGCCTTTCGTAAAGCTTCGAAGGCTGCTGCTGGGGGTCAGGATGAGAAAGCTTAAGGCTAAATTGCTAATTAGTTCTCGAGTTATGCAGATAGAGTGAGCGCTCGCGTGCGCCTTACGTTCTTTTTCAAATTTTTTAAACGGTTTGAGTATTTGCTCTGGCTTGTCTTGGATGAGTCTTGCATAGCTTTCATCAAGTAAACTGTGTATTTGACGCTGTATTTTTTGAGCATGTCGGGCGCTTGAAAAAATCCCGGCAAGAATGACGATGCCAGTAAATGAATATGAGTCTGTCGCTATGCTGAGTAGGTTGATTGATTCTTTTGAATATAGGGTGGAATAGAGTTTTTCAATACTACCGATCAATGTCAAGCTGTGAGTCAGCAGGTTGATATAATTAATGTAGTTTGAGTAGTCCTTAGATTCTTGTGTGCTGATGAGGGCCTCACAGCTCAGCATGTACAGTTTCAGAAGGCCTTTGGTGTCCTGGGGAGAGTAGTTGTTTTCGCGCAATACAATGGAAATTGCCACGAACTGGCGTTTCATTGTTTCTTTAAAGTGAGTCCGTGCCTTAAGTAGATAAACAACAAATTGCACACCCAGTGACGCCTGTACGTGTAGGCTAAACAGGCTTATAGTGGGGTACAGATAATGGTTGGCATCAAGATAGTGCATAAGTGCTGAGAGACCAAGTAAGGTCATTCCGCAAGGTGCGGCAAAACCTGTCGGTATAAAGTTAGCGATGAGTTTATTCTCGATGTAGGCAATTGTAGGGTCTTGTGGGGTAGAGATTCTATGGATAGAAGTGATGGGTGTATCAGTGCTGTTATAGAGTAGGCGCGAGACATCTGGTTTGCCGCGATTGTTTTTTTCACAAAATAAACGTTGAATATGTCGGGTGGATTGATAGCGCGTTTTTCTTTTGTTACGAGGCATTTTATTCTCCTTATCAATATATACGCGGATCATAACACTAAAGTTATATTGGGACCATATATGAGCTAGAATTTATTGTTTTAAATTTAGTTGCATTATAGTTGATTATTTTAGTTCAGCCAGGGTAAACTCTAGCCTGCTCAGATTTGAGCTAATCTATGACAGTGAAATTTTTATCGTAAGGAGATAATGAATGGCTAAGGCAAAAGTAAAAGCAAAAACAAAAGCAAAAAAGACACCCGCTAAGCAAACCGCAATGCAAAAGGCTGAAAAAGTAATGATGGCAGCTCAAAAAGCTGTTGTTGACGCATGGACAAAACAAGTTACCGTAGCAAAAAAATTAGTTGCAAAAACCACCACTGACGTTAAGAAAGTGCAAGAAAAAGAAAAGAAAGTAAAAGCTAAGCTGAAAGTAGTTACAACGAAAGCGGCTTCTAAGAAAGCAACCGCAGCGCAAAAGAAACAAGTTGTAACCGCCCAAAAAGCAATGGATGTTGCTCAAAAAGCGACAACCGCAGCTCAAGCGATCGCAGCAACAGCTAAAACTGATATGAAGAGAACACAGAATCAATTGAAGAAGTGTACTGCTATGGCTAAAGCAATGAAGAAGTTTGACGCTGAGTGGGAAAAAGAATGGCGTGCAGCGCAAGCTGAAGCGAAAGCGAAAGTTACCGCTAAGAAAGAAAAGACAGTCACGACAAAGAAAGTGACAGCAAAGCCTGCTAAAAAGAAAACAACAGCAAAGAAAACGAAGATGGCAAAAAAAGCGGTTGTAGCTGAAACAACGACAGCTGAAGATCAATGGTTTGATGCTGATACACAAACTGGTACATGGACAGAAGAGCCAGCGACAGAAACACCAGCATAATTGTTTCTCGCGATTAAGGGAGCCATGATGTTTTAAGCATCATGGCTTTTTTTTGGCCTTTCGATATACTATTAAACTAATAATAAATATCGAGGGTGAATGATGCGCAATTCCGTCAAGCTTGCGGCAGGTTTTCTAGCCGTTGTCTCTATCGAATCAGCTACTGCCTTGCCTAATAGTTTTCAATCTCAAGCAGAGCTCGAATCCGAGTTACGGTTTTTGACAGGGAGTCTCCTTTTTGAGGGCTCTGGTGATTTCCAAACGATTAAAGCAAAACTGCCTCGCAGTTATTACTCTAACAATATTGAATACTGGGGCGACTATGTTTGCACCGGCGCGGATTGTTATGTGACTGACGCCGTTTTCTACCCACCTTATGCAATTGCCCCAGAAGATCCTGCTTCAGCGGGTGGGCAATTGCAAGAAGAGCGTGTGTTTGCCGTGACGGCGGCTGATATTTATGATGCGAGCACCTGGCAAATTGCGTTGGCGTTAGGTGCTGCCAATACATTGGGTTTATCGACTGCTGATGCAGCGATCTATATTAACAATGAGAACAAGCGCTTAAACCGAGTAGACTCTCGAGCCGCCAATGGCGATTTCCTTTATGGCTATGGTAATACCGCCTCAAGCATTGAGAATCCAAAATACGCGTATGCGCTTTGGAATCAAAGTGAGCGCTTATCGCGCGCGAATAACGTAATTAATGTCATGCTCTATGGCGGCGACTTGCCCCAAGGCGGCGTGACACTCGGATTGATTGAATATTTCAAACAATATGCATGGCACGGAAATGCAAATGAATTTTATCAAGGCGGCCAATATGTCGATGGCGCCTTTACTGCAACTCTAGAACCTTACGCGCTAGATGTGAACACCTGGCGCGTTACAGCGCTAGGCCCGAAAACAGTAGACACGTGGTTTGGTCAAGCAGCATCATTTAACATTTGGCGGGTTGCAAAAGAAAAGTCTGGCTATATTGGCAAGGATGGAGATTTGTGGGGCGTGGGTTATACCGATCAACGTGAAAGCGAAGAGCGCGTATTGTCAGGTGAATGGACGGCGGGCGCGATTAATATGGTGCACATGTTAATTCAGTATTATGAAAATAACGCGGGTATTTCAGAGCAAGAACTCGCAGAGCTTCAAGCGGATGAAGCGAGCATGCTTGAGGGTTTATTAGCGCTAAGCAGTGAGCGTTATGAGCAGAAGAATTTTTCTAACGACGGTGGTCTTCCGGCGCAATATAAAACCTTGCTTGCCACGAATGAAACAGCAATTTACTATGCAAGTCGTCGTTATGAAATTCCGTTTGGTTGGTTTGCCAACCCATTGCCAAGCACGGCATCAACAGCTTGGACGATGATGTTAAGTTATTGGTATAACCCGTTTGGGTATAAAGGATCGATGGTCTCCCCTGATTTTAAAGATGTGCCAAGCTATGATGCTCACGATCCAGAATTGTTTATGCCAGTGAATATTGTGACAGTTGTGAAAGCAATCGATCAACCCATAGTAGCGATGTCGTATAATACAGAGGCTTCTCCAGATAACTGGATTCCGTTAAGTGATTTGCCAGATGGCGAATGGGCGGATATTAATATACCGTCAAAAGGAAAAACGCTGGGCGTTGCTTTTAATGTTGATGATGTTTGGTATCCAGCGTGCTCGCTTGATTTGACTGCGACTCATGTGCAAGAAAAATTGCAAGGTGATCCGTTGCATACTGTATTAATAGCTGACTGGGTTGAAGATAAAAATAATCCTGGTTCTGGTGGTGGAGAATGTCGTTTTAAATCATGATCATTCTGTTACCTTACAGTGCGCGTTGAGATTATTTATGTGTTTCTCAATGTTGATTGCGAGGTATGAAGTGATTTCAAGTTCGCGGTCTTCAAAAACATCGGTGCCTGGATGCGTGTCTTTCCAGGTGGCGATGGCGCGATCGCGCTCTTTTATTAATTCGATAATTTGAGGTTTGAATAGGCGAATCATATTGGTCAGCCAAATGTTTGTTGGCCAAGAAGGCCAGGCGTGATCGATGTCGAATCGATCTAACATTTTAATCACGTCATCCCCTTTGTACCACGCCTCGCCCGTGACCCAGCGATTTGTTGTGAACAATCCAATCGGGAAGCCGTGGTTATCCATCGAGATGGCGATTAGGTGGGATAGGTCCGCTTGGTTTTCATCAACATTATTGGGTAAGACGACTGCGTTTACCTCATCAGGCATTCCTCCTTTTCGTAAGAAGCAATGAAAGTGTCCGTGTTCTTTTGGGGTGTCTCGATTTGCAGGAGGGTGCGCATGAAAATAATATTGCGCGTGCGTTGCGGAATCAAAAACGTCACCTTTCGGATAGTGCGTCCACTCCATAAGCTTGGGAGATTGGCGAAGAATTTCACCGACAACATTGCTATTTGTTTTTTGTAAAACACGCAGACATTCAATGATCTTATTTCCAGCCGTGAGTTGGTTTTTCATAACGTTCCTTGTTTGAAAAAGGGCCCGAAGGCCCTTTTATCATTACTCACCATTCCAAGGATTGCAACCAAATGATGGCATGCAAGGGTGGTCAGCCGCACAAGGGTTCCATGATTCTGCTTCGTTCATGCCTTTGTCTTTTGCGTCGTTCATTTTATCGTGCATGTGATCGCTAGCGTGACAAGGATTTGCGTCCATCATGTTATCGTTCACGTTATCAGGCATGCAAGGATGGCAAGGCATACAAGGATGAGCGTCCATCATTTTTCCTTTTGCTTCTTCAGGCATGCAGGGATGAGCGTCCATCATTTTTCCTTTTGCTTCTTCAGGCATGCAAGGATGAGCGTCCATCATTTTTCCTTTTGCTTTTTCAGGCATGCAAGGATGAGCATCCATCATTTTTCCTTTTGCTTTTTCAGGCATGCAAGGATGAACATCCATCATCTTATCGTTTAGGTTTTCAGGCATGCAAGGGTGGCAGGGCATGCATGGTTCAACATTCATCATTTCGTGCGTCACACTTTCTGGGATGCATGGGTGACAGGCTGTGGATGTGTAGTAAGCTTGTGTCATTTCGCCGTGTTTATGTGCGGGCGTGTTTGAGTTGAAGCCCGCAGTCGCTGTTCCAGATAGCGCAACACCTGCGGTAATGATAGCAGCGGCAGCTGCTATATTGGTTGGTTTCTTTTTCATCAGTCAATCTCCCTATAAATGATAAACATATCCATAACGTATTATGATACGCCTATCGCATTATAAGTCAATTCTTGTACAGTTAAGTGCTTGATTTTCGATTAAAATTTATACGTTAAATCTAAAGTGCATAACATCGCCGTCGCTAACGGCGTAGTCTTTACCTTCAAGGCGCCATTTTCCAGCATCTTTAGCGCCAGATTCACCCTGGCATGAAATATAGTCATCATAGGCGATGACTTCAGCGCGAATGAAACCTTTCTCAAAATCGGTATGAATGCAGCCAGCCGCTTGTGGGGCTGTGGCATTAATGCGCGTTGTCCAAGCACGTACTTCTTTAACACCGGCGGTGAAGAACGTTTGTAAGTGGAGTAAGTCATAGCCTGCGCGAATTAAGCGATTCAAGCCAGGTTCCTTTTGTCCGATTTCCTGTAAGAATTCAATTTTGTCCGCTTCATCGAGTTCAGCAATTTCAGATTCAATTGCAGCGCAAACAGGAATGACACGGGCGTCTTCGTTCTTGGCGTGCTCTTCAACTTGTGTGAGGTAAGGGTTATTTTCAAAACCATCTTCGTTCACATTGGCGACGTAGAGAATCGGTTTGATTGTGAGTAAGTGTTGCAGGTAATGCGATTGTCTATCGTCGTTTGTTAAGTCACAGGTGCGTGCAGGATTGCCTTCGTCTAAATGTGTTTTTAACTTTGTTAATAACGCGGCGTCGATTTTCCCTTTTTTGTCCCCACTTTTTGCGAGCTTGCTGACTTTGAGTAGTGCTTTGTCGATGGTTTCCATGTCAGCGAGCACAAGTTCAGTGTCGATGGTTTCAATGTCAGAAAGTGGATTCACTTTTCCAGCAACATGCGCAATGTCATCGTTATCAAAACAACGGACGACGTGACAGATAGCATCGGTTTCGCGAATATTGGCTAAGAACTTATTACCTAAGCCTTCACCTTTTGACGCGCCTTCAACAAGGCCGGCAATATCCACAAATTGAATAGTAGTCGGCAATATTTTTTCAGGTTTCACAATGCCAGCAAGCGCATCTAAGCGTAAGTCTGGTACGGGTACGATACCTACAGTGGGTTCGATCGTGCAAAATGGATAGTTTGCAGCTTCAACGCCTGCTTTTGTTAATGAATTGAATAAGGTTGATTTACCCACGTTAGGTAAACCTACAATGCCGCATTTAAATCCCATCGTTTTCTCGTTGTGGTTGTGAATGTAAAGTTTGGATGGCATTTTGAATTTGGCCATCAAGTAATTCTGGTACGATGCGCATTGCGTCATCGATTGCTTCTTGTATTAAGTTTTGTTCTTTGTTTGGCGCTTTCTTTAAGACAAAATTAGTCACATCCGCTTTATTGCCAGGGTGGCCTATGCCTATACGTAAGCGACAAAAATCTTTTGTGCCTAAGTGCGAAATGATATCACGCAATCCATTGTGCCCACCGTGTCCGCCACTTTGTCGCATGCGAACGGTGCCAGGATTTAGATCTAAATCATCGTGTGCAATTAAAATGTGCTCAGGCGATATTTTAAAAAAATTGGCGAGCGCACGCACAGCTTGTCCGCTGTTATTCATGTAGGTGGTGGGGATAAGAAGATGGCAGTCCATACCGTCTTGTTGCA
Organism: Legionellales bacterium UBA7366; assembly: GCA_002469885.1. GTDB lineage: Bacteria > Pseudomonadota > Gammaproteobacteria > UBA7366 > UBA7366 > UBA7366. The sequence continues at coordinate 11,241 of DKOI01000090.1, forward strand.
AGCGCGTATAAAAGCCCTGAAACTTACCTTCTGTTTTAAATGTGAGAAAGTGAGAGTCTGCAAACGCTTTGACAAAGTCGGCCCCGGCATTGTGCCGGGTTCCGTCGTATTCGGGCCCAGGATTGCCTAGGCCCACTATGAGTGAAATTGGTGTGAGGTTCATTGTTAAGATGTCCCTATATTAAATCAACTCTACTATATTAAGCAGATTTGTCACCAGATTCACCTTTTTCTTCGCCTTCAGCTTTAGCATCGCCTTCTTCGCCAGCAGTAGCCTCTTCACCTTCAGCAGCAGTTTCATCTGTTTCTTCAACGACAGCGCGTGGCTTGTGAATGCTCACAACTGCAGGATCTTGGCTGTCTTCACCGTGTGAGAAGATAGCAAGTTCAATACCTGACGGTAAAGCCACTTCTGAAAGGTGGATGCTCGCATCCATTCCAAGTGCTTCGATGTTGATTTCGATAAATTCTGCCAGGTCTTTTGGTAAGCAAATCACTTCAACTTCAGTCATGAGGTGAGAAGCGACGCCGCCCTCAATAACACCCGGTGCTTTATCTTGGTTTGTGAAATGCAGTGGTACGTTCATGTGGATTTTAGCATTAGCATCAATGCGCATGAAGTCCATGTGTAATACTTTCGGTTTGAAAGGGTGGCGTTGTAGATCTTTCAATACCACTTGTTCTGGTGTGCCATCAATGTTGATGGTTAAAATAGAGGAATAAACCGCTTCAGACTCTAAGAATTTAATCACTTTATTGTGATCAAATGTGAGAGATGTTGCCGGTTTGTCTGTACCGTAAACAACGGCTGGGATCAAATTTTGCTCACGACGTAGGCGGCGGCTCGCACCTTTCCCTATGTCTGAACGGGTTTTAGCATTTAAGACGAGTGTGTCTGTCATGGGTAATCTCCGATAATCAGTTAGTTAGTTAAAATATGGCGGGCATTGCGACCAGTGCTCACCAAGGTCGTGCATTGTAACTGATCTGTCCAGGAATGCCTAATAAAATGAGTGGGTTATTTCTAGGGGCTTATGGTTATGACTAGTGTGGAATTTGTTCTATTATTTTAAGGTAGGCTCGCGCGTAATCGGGCAGGTCATGCAGTGTGTGCCGCCGCGACCGCGGCTGAGTTCTGCGCTTGGAATGGTGATCACCTCTACGCCCGCTTTTTCGAGTAAGGCATTTGTTATGGTGTTGCGGTCATAGCTCATAACGACGCCCGGCTCTAGCGCGAGTAAGTTATTAGCATCAGTCCATTGTTCTCTTCGCATTTGTGAAAATGAGTCATGTCCTGTGTGAATGGTTCGGAGTTTGCCGACTTCAAGCGCGTCTGCGACGCTTGATATAAAATCGTCACAAGGGGTCACGGGGACATGTTCGCTATCAGAAGAAGGTGTCATCAAAAAAGCTTGCGTGTTGTGGATGATGTTGGGGTAGATGCAAAACATATCATGATCAATCATCGTCATGACGGTGTCTAAATGCATGCACGAACGTTTTCGTGGGAGCTTTGCCGCAATAACCTTTGTAATCTTTGTGCGCTTGAATAATTGCATGGCGAGCATTTCGGCTGCTTGCGAAGACGTGCGCTCGCTCAGTCCGATTAAGACAGTATTGTTTCCAACACACATCACATCGCCACCTTCAATGGGTGTTTCGCGTTGTTGCGGGTCACCAAAGAGAACTTCAGTTTGATGCTCGATAAACGCAGGGTGGAAATTATAAATCATCATCGCATGCAGGTTTTCTCGGCGTCTGGCTGCTTTTGCCATTGAGCTTATCATGACGCCTCTATTGATCCAGCACGAGGTATCGCGTGTGAAAAGAATATTAGGGATGGGTGGCAGTAAAAAATCATACGGCGCATGGGTGCGTGTGAAAAGTGAATGCTTGAGGGAAGGGACTTCTTCTAATGTGATGCCGCCAATTAAATAGGTGGTTAACGCTTCAGGTGAGATGCCTGCGAAATAATCGGTGAGTTGTTCTGTGAGAGCAGGGCCTAGGTGGGATGCATAAAAAAGATTATCGAGTAGCCAGGTTCGCGCTTTAGGGATATGTAACGTTTCTTCTAGTAAGGTTCTTAACAATAAGACATTAATGCCGCGCTCGCGTAAGGTGTTGGTGAAGGTATCGTGCTCTTCCTCGGCTCTTTCAATCCATAAGACATCATCAAATAGTAGGTGCTCACAGTTTTCAGGGGTTAAGCGCTTTAGGGCGGCACCGGGGCGGCACATCAAGACTTGTTTGAGTTTGCCGACTTCAGAATCGATATAAGGCGCTAGAATTGTCATGTAATGAGACCTCAAAATCACATATAGCTAGTATATCCGAGAGTCTGGATGATGTCATCTGGGTGTTTTGTGCGATTACTCTATAAACATTGAGCTCAACGATTCCGCGCGATTGACGCGTGAAATGGCTCTAGCGAGTGTGCCGCTTAATGTAATCTGTCTTATTTTCTTACACTTCTTGGCAGCAGCGCTGAGTGGGATAGTGTCAGAAACAACTAGCTCATCAATGTCAGAGGCTGTGATGTTTTCAATGGCTTTTCCAGATAAAACAGCGTGGGTGATATAAGCAGAAACACCGCTAGCACCATTTTTCTTTAATGCAGCGGCCGCTTGGCACAAGGTGCCTGCCGTATCGATGATGTCGTCGATGACAATGCAGTGATGGTCTTTCACTTCACCGATAACGTTCATAACTTCGGATTCGTTAGCGCGTGGACGACGTTTATCAATAATGGCTAAATCTAAACCATTATGTAAGCGCTTTGCAATCGCGCGAGCACGAATAACGCCGCTCACATCGGGTGATACGATTTTCACGTTTTTGAAGTGTTTTTGTTGAATGTCTTCTATCATGATCGGGGTTGCGTATACGTTATCAACTGGGATGTAGAAGAATCCTTGAATTTGGTCAGCATGTAAGTCAACGGTTAATACGCGATTGATGCCTACGGTGCTGATCATGTCAGCAACCACTTTAGCGGTAATAGGTACGCGTGCTGAGCGGATGCGGCGATCTTGTCTGGCATAACCAAAGTAGGGCAAGACAGCGGTGATGCTTGCAGCGGATGCGCGACGTAAGGCATCTGCCATGGTGAGCAATTCCATTAAGTTGTCATTGGTTGGTGCGCAAGTCGATTGGAGAATATAAACATCTTTGCCACGAACATTTTCTTGGATCTCAATGGCAATTTCGCCATCGCTGAAGGTGGTAACTTTGGCTTTTCCTACTGTGGTGTCTAGATGGTAGGCAATTTTTTTGGCGAGTTCGGGGTTGGCGTTTCCTGTGAAGAGTTTAAATCTCGGTGACTGGGACACATGGATCTCCTATAGGTAAATTGGCTGGGGCGCCAGGATTCGAACCTGGGAATGCAGAGATCAAAACCCTGTGCCTTACCACTTGGCGACGCCCCAATTTAACAACGCTTTTGACCCCCGAAGGGTCATGTCCGTACGACTAGGGTGGCATTGTGCTAAGTTGAGGATCTTCTGTCAATTAAGATATGCAGTTTTTTTCGATTTCCCACTTACTGATAACTATTCGAACATTTATGTCGTCATGATTCATGTAAATTTTGCTCGGAAGGTCGAGACCGTCAACGTTTGTGTATCTTAAGTAGTCAACTGCCCAATTTTTTTGCTCAAGTTTTTGTAGGTGGTTGTAGGTGTCGTTAATCATATTTGATTTGCTGCCAGGAGCGGGGAGTCCGCGAATCCAGTAGTAGAGATCAGAGACAGGGAGTGACCATTGAAGCTCTTCTTGCATTAGGTCTTCAGCGCTGGCGGCTTTGCCGTTATGTCCGTCAGAGGTCAGTAAGCTGACTTCATTGCCTTCGCGTGAAATGGTCATGCTGCCAGAGCCCATCGGGCCGAGGAGCACGATGTGGTAGCTGTAGGGGCCTTCTTGATGCCAGTTTAATGATGCGCTGAGGCTTTCGTCTGGTGTTTTGATGCTGGTGGCGCCTTTGATTTGCCAGCGCGTTACGCATGCGTTCGCTTTGCTGCGGTCATCCCATGTCAAATGTTTGTTCAGTGGCGCCATGCGTGCGGGCCTTGATGAGCAAGAGCTCAATAAAAGTGCAGCAAGGATGATGAAAAATAATCTCATTAATAGGCTCCCTCTATTACGTAGATAATGCTAATTTATATTCATAGAGTCAACTGTTGCTATAATCGCTCAAATGATGTACTTTTAGTCGCAAAACGAAATGAGGAAAACCAAGATCATGCCAATCGTTGTTGGGGGGATAAACCACAAGTCTGCAACTCTTGCTTTAAGAGAGCGGCTTGTATTTGCACCTGATGATATTGCTGTTCACTTGGAAGCACTCTTGTCGTTAGATGCAGTTCGAGAAGCCGTTATCTTATCCACCTGTAATCGTACCGAAATTATCTGTGACACAGATGATCCGAGCGTGCTGTTGTCATGGCTCGCAGAAGAAAAAGCGGTAGACCTCTGTGTCATTCAGCCCCATTGGTATTGTTTGCAAGCATCCGAAGCAATCGAACACCTTATGTCAGTTGCCTGTGGTTTGGATTCAATGATATTGGGTGAACCACAAATCTTAGGTCAAATGAAAATGGCGTTTGTGAAGGCGACTAATGTCGGCGCTATTGGTTCACAGCTCGATCGTTTATTTCAACGTGTGTTTCATGTGGCTAAAAAAATTAGAACCAGCACCGACATTGGTGCATGCCCTGTCTCGCTTGCCTCGACTATCGTGACCTTGTCACTGCAGAAATTTAATTGCCTTAAAACGAAAACCGTATTGATTGTTGGCGCTGGCGAAACCGCACAATACATTGCAAAACGTTTTCATGTCATGGGGGCGAATTTGTTGATTGTTAATCGTAGCCTGCGTTCCGCGAAATCGTTAGCAGGGGATGTTGATGGAGCTGCACATTCGTTAGAGTCTTTGCCTGATGTGTTAGCCGACGTTGATGTGCTGGTGACGGCAACCGCTGCGCCAGAATCTATTGTGACAAAAGAAATGCTGGAAGTGTTTTGCAAGCAATTATTTATTGTAGACGTTGGTGTGCCTCGTAATGTTGATGAGGCTGTGATGAGCTTGCCTAGTGTTGACCTTCATTGCATTGATGACCTGCGAACTTTGATGGATGAAAATCGTCAAGGTCGCGCGCATGCCGCCAATAAAGCGCGAGAAGTGATTAATTTGGAAGTGAAACATTATGCACGTTGGTTGCAATCGTTAGAGGCGACTAGCACGATTAACAGTTACAGGCAGCACATTGAATGTTTGGGTGCTTTAGAGTGCGATAAAGCCTTAGCGGCGCTGGAAAAAGGCGTGCCAGCAGATGAGGTGATTAAGCTATTAACGCGTTCATTGATTAATAAGCTCATGCATAAGCCATCGGTCAAAATAAAAAAGGCCGGTTACGACGGGCGTCTGGACATGTTAGAGTTAGCGCAAGAATTATTTGGAATAGAATAAAATATGAAAGCATCAGTTATTGAGAAATTAAAAAATTTACGAGAACGTCAAGTGGAAGTCGGTGAGCTGTTGAGTCAACCTGAAATCATTACTGATCAGGACAAATTCCGTCAGCTATCTAAAGAGTACGCACAGCTAGAGCCTATTGTTGTGTGTTTCGGGCGTTATGAAAACGCAGTAGAAGCTTTTGAAAATGCCAAAACCTTTATGAAGGATGAGGATCCTGATTTGCGTGCAATGGCAGAAGAAGAGTTCCATCAATCTAAAGCCGATATTGAAACGATCGAAAGTGATTTGAAAATATTGTTATTGCCTCGGGATCCTGATGATGATCGCAATATTTATTTAGAAGTGCGTGCAGGTACCGGTGGCGATGAGGCTGCTTTGTTTGCAGGCGATTTGGCGCGCATGTATATGCGGTATGCTGAAATTCAAGGTTGGACATCTAAGGTTGCGAGTGAAAGTTTAGGTGATCACGGTGGCTATAAAGAAATAATTATTCGTATTAGTGGACAAGATGTGTATGCGAATTTAAAATTTGAATCAGGCGCACACCGTGTTCAACGCGTGCCTGAAACAGAATCACAAGGCCGTGTGCATACCTCAGCTTGTACGGTTGCGGTGATGGCAGAAGCTGATGAGGTGGATGAAGTTCATATTAATCCAGCAGATTTGAAAGTTGATACTTATCGTTCGTCAGGCGCAGGTGGTCAGCACGTGAATACCACGGACTCTGCTGTGCGTATTACTCACTTACCTACGGGTGTTGTGGTTGAGTGTCAGGACGAGCGTTCGCAACATAAAAATAGAGCTAAAGCGATGGCGTTATTACAAACGCGTATTTTGGCGGCTGAAAAAGCGAAGCACCATGCGGAGCAAGCGCAGACTCGACGCGACTTAGTGGGTTCAGGTGATCGATCTGAGCGTATTCGCACATACAACTTTCCACAAGGTCGCATGACGGATCATCGCATCAATCTAACGCTCTATAAATTGGCCGCAATTTTAGAAGGCGAGTTGCAGCAAGTGATTGAACCTTTAATTCAAGAGCATCAAGCTGACTTGTTATCAGCAGTTGGCGATTAATGTCAGAGACTATTCGTTCGTTACTCACGTCGGCAAAAGCTATGTTGCTAGATTGTGTTGAGCAACCAGAGTTTGAAGCGCAGTTATTATTGGCGTTTGTGTTGAGCGAGTCTCGTGAACACCTATTGGCGTGGCCAGAAAAATCTTGCGATGAAAAAGTGCGCCTTTCTTTTTTTGAATTACTCGATGCCCGTGTTCAGGGAAAACCTATTGCCTATATCTTGGGTGAAAAATCGTTTTGGGATATCAACTTAACGGTAAACAGTGATGTCTTAATTCCTCGTCCTGAAACAGAAATGTTAGTTGAGCTTGTGTTGGAGTGTGTGTCGCAAAATAGCAAAAGTGAGATAGCTGAGTTAGGGACAGGCAGTGGTGCGATCGTCTGCGCGCTGGCGCATCATTTACCTAAGGCTTCTTTTGTTGCAACTGATTTGAGTCATGCGGCTTTGCGCGTTGCAGCAAAAAATGCAGATCGTCTGGCACTAAAGAATGTGACATTTTTCGAAGGCAGTTGGTGTGATGCATTGCCCACCCGTTTGTTTGATATCATTATCAGCAACCCGCCGTACATTGCGTTAAGCGATTCGCATTTGACGCACGGTGACTTACGTTTTGAGCCGCAATCAGCGTTGAGTTCTGGTGAGGACGGATTGGATGCAATTCGTGAAATTGTTCGTACAGCAGGTGCGTTCTTAAAGCCAGGCGGTGTTTTGTTCTTAGAGCACGGCTATGATCAAGCCGATCCCATTCGACAGTTGTGTGTAGATCACGGGTTTGCTTCAGTAATCTGCTTTCAAGACATGGCCGGTCATGATCGTATTACTCAGGCATCTTTTGCGTGAATGTTTCTTCACCGTGAGGCATTGATTTGAGTTTCTCTTTGAACTCCTCTAGCGGTATAGCGATTGTCGTATTTTCAACTAAGCCTTCTTGCATAAAGCTGACATTGAGTTTTTCCGAGTCGAGCATTTTATCCAGAAGTTTGCTGATTGTGACCGCGTTATCAAACGCAGCAGTGACACCGGTTGCATCGCGTGCAGCAATGGGAATAGGCAGGACATTATCCTTGCTGGTATAGACAATAATCATGTCGACATTAGGGTGTAAGTTGACACGGTTAATGTTCACAACAAAGCTCACAATGGGCTGGTTTTCTAGGTTGTGATGAACATTGTAAGCAACAACTATATTACCGTTAGTGTCGGGAATGGGGGATTGTGACCACAAAGATCGGCACTCTTTTTCTCCCTTCGAGCAGACTAATTCCCAGCTATTAGAGCTTGCAGAAAGTGCTGTCGTTGATAACATCATGAAAAGAATAAAAAATAGGCGAATTGGCTTCATCTGTATTTCCAAGTATTATAACAGGTAGAAAGACATTATAAATGGATAGAATCCTGTTGCCAAATGAAATGAAACTCAGTAGGATTGCGTGTCTTCAATTTTAGCTACCAAGGAGGTGGAGTGATGCCAAAAAGCGCTCAAAATGAACCTGCATTAGTCATGATGGGTATACCGGCCTATCAAACCAAAGACAACGAAGATTATATGAATGCCGCTCAACGGGATCATTTTCGGAATGTTTTAACTGCTTGGAAATCTCAGTTGATGGAAGAGGTTGATCGTACTGTTGTTCACATGAAAGACGAAGCTGCGAACTTTCCTGATATGAGTGATCGCGCAACTCAAGAAGAAGAATTTAGCCTGGAATTACGAACTCGTGATAGAGAACGTAAACTAATCAAGAAGATAGAAGACGGTTTGCAAGATATCGATGATGACAATTATGGTTATTGTGAAGCGTGTGGCGTTGAGATCGGCATTCGTCGTTTAGAAGCTCGCCCAACAGCAACTTTATGCATTGATTGTAAAACAGTTGCAGAAATTCGCGAAAAACAGGACGGCATATAAAGCCCGGGGTCAGGTGAGTTCTCCCGCAAGTTGCGGATAAATAGTCCTGACCCATCAATTTATCATACAGTTACCAAAAGCCCATTAGAAATCCACATCTTTGTATATATTACGCTATACTTGTTATACAAGCGTTGTACGGGTTATAATTGGTTTATAAATAGAACAATAATAATTAAAAAGGTAATTTGTTATGGCAGCACCACAAGGCGGCGGTGGCGGCGGACAAGGCGGACAAGACAACTCCGCAGCGATGCTATGGATAATGATTGGCATTTTTGTCTTTGCAGCGGGCGTTTGGTATTTCGCAAGCGAATACCTTATTTTCGCCTACCTCAAAATTAAAGCCTTAGAAATTCTAGCCTTAAGTGCATTCACTGATAAGCTCGATGTTGTCCAAGAATGGATTTCAACGATTCCTCCTTCCCAAATAGGGGCATCCGATGTAGCGGCTGTTGCGACGGTTGTCGGTAACTACTTAAAAATTCCCGTCATGATCATCATGCTCACGTGCGCCGCTTACATTTACAGTATTGATGAAGTGCGCAAGTACACAAAAACCTACGACATGAAATTATTTTTGCAATGCGAAAGAGAAAATTGGCCGCAAGTGAATCCTATCGCAGCAGTTGATTTGTTAGAACATAAAATTACAGAAGGTCCATGGGCAATGTCCATGCAGCCAATGGAGTTTGCAAAGAAGAATGGATTGCTCACAGAGATCGTTGCGCCTTTGCTCGAAGGGCAGTTAGCGAAAGATCAAAAAGTAACGGTAGAGTTGGACCGTGGCGCTTCAAACAAATATTTTTCAATGCAGTTGGGCCCGCTATGGCCGGGCTTGAAAAAACTACCGATACACATTCGCGCGCTCTTTGCTATTTTTTCTGCGCGTGCTGAAAATGATTCAGAGGCCGCTGAAAAATTGCTGTCGCAAATTTCCCGTTCTTCATATTCGGGTAAGTTAGATTTTACAGGTGTTGATACCTTGTTAAAGAAATACGGTGACACTAAGTTGACTCGTCGTGTCACGGCTAGACACGCTTATGTACTGACTGTCATGGCATCCATGTTAGAGCTCGGCAGAACCAGTGGCGTGTTGGCCAGCGCTGATTTCTTATGGTTGAAGCCCGTTGATAGGCGCCTCTGGTATATGCTCAATAATGTAGGTCGATGGACCGCTTTTACAGAAGTAGCAGGCCCTTTTGCGCACTTGTTAGCAGAGCGTGAAATAGGACGTAAATTAAAAGCACCAATGATTGAAGAGGCGAGCAATGCATTGGAGACTGCGATCTCTGAAATGGTCTATCAGTCAGACCGAGATCTTGAGGCCGAACGATTGGGGATTCAAGACTCATGAGTAAAAAAAGAGTAATACGTGGTCTAGAGGGCCATCAAGAGCAAGATCCTTCCAAGCTGATACGTGATACGCGAACGTTGGGCCAACGCGTCAAAGATTTTTTTGATAAACCATTTAACTGCTCCATACTTTTGATAGCAATGGCCGTATTTGCGATTGTTTTTTCGGGCCTTTCTGATTTGGTCTTTATTATAGGTATGGGGATTTTCTTATATTCAAAATCACGCAAGCAAACGCTTCCATTTCGAATGCCGCAACGTTCAGGTGTGAAAGATTATAATGATATGAAACCTGGTGGCACGAAGCCTAATGATGCGCAAGGCATTTGTTTTTTCGGAAATCAAAATTCGGATAATGCTGAGCTTTGGTTTAATAACGATGATATGCGTACTCACTGTTTGATCTTCGGTTCAACGGGTAGTGGTAAAACAGAAACCTTAGTCTCCTTGGCATACAATGCTTTGATGCAAGGCAGTGGTCTTATCTATGTCGATGGTAAAGGTGATAACAGTTTGTTTTCTAAAGTGTTCTCGCTGGCGCGCAGCATGGGCCGAGAAGACGATATTTTATTGATTAATTTCATGACCGGTGCGCGAGATGTGATTGGTCCCCAAGAATTTCGTTTGTCAAACACCATGAACCCGTTTGCTAATGGTTCTTCAAGTATGTTGTCGCAGTTAGTGACGAGCTTGATGGATAGCTCAGGGCAATCAGGCGATGGTGATATGTGGAAAGGGCGTGCGATTTCGTTTGTGGAATCGTTGATGAAAGTCTTGGTGTATATGCGTGATGACGGTAAAATATTGTTAGACGCCAATACAGTGCGTCAATATTTTGCTTTACACATGATTGAGCCTATTGGTGGTGAGCAAAAAATGTTTCCGCGTCAAGATCAAGAGCCTGTGAGTTTGGCGGGTGTTCCTGAGGTGGTGATCGAACCTATAAAAAACTACCTGATTAACTTGCCAGGTTATGACTTTAGCAAGCCAGGAAAGCAAAGCGGACAAACGTTAGAGCAGCACGGTTTTATTACCATGCAGTTGGGCCGTGTATTTACCTCGCTTGCAGATACGTATGGTCATATTATTCGTACCAACATTCCTGAGGTGGATTTTAAGGACGTCGTATTAAATCGTCGTATCTTAGTCGTGTTGTTACCTGCGCTTGAGAAATCACCTGATGAATTGGCTAACTTAGGTAAGATTATTGTGTCGTCGCTAAAAGCGATGATGGCGTCTGGCTTGGGAACGGAGGTTGAAGGCTCATATAAAGATGTTATTCAGAAGAAACCCACCAATGCCAAAACGCCGTTTATGTGTATTCTCGATGAGTATGGTTATTACGCGGTAGAAGGGTTTGCTGTTGTACCAGCGCAGGCGCGTTCCCTTGGTTTCTCGGCTATTTTTGCAGGACAAGATTTACCGGCATTCCAGAAAGCGTCAAAAGAAGAGGCGTTATCTATTGGTGCGAACACTAATATTAAGATCTGTATGAAATTAGAGGATCCAATTGAAACATGGGATTTCTTTTCTAAAACCGCAGGTGAAGCATTTGTAACGAAAGTGGATTCCTTTCAAACGAATCAGTCTAGCGTGATGAACAGTTACGTCGATACACGAAGCTCCTCTTCTGAGCGACGTGCTCGTATTGACCTTCTTGATTTGAAAGATCAAGACGTCGGTGAGATGCATATTTTCTTTAAATCGAAAATTGTTCGTGCGAAGTCCTTTTTTGCTAATCCTCGCCCTACGCGTAATATGCGCCTTAATCACTTTTTAAAAATTGATAAACCGCCTGCAAGAAAGCTGATTAACTTCGAAGTGCGTGAAGCGAATTTCTTGAAAGCTATACAGAGAGATGATCTTCTTGAGAAAGTGGTTTGCGATACGACGGATGTTTCATTTGTTCGTACGGCATTAGATGAAAATGAAGCTAAGACCTCAATTGAGCGCAGTGTTGCTGTCTTGTTGGCCTACCATGATAAAGATAATGTGGCTGAAGAAGAACCGGAAGATTTGATGCCGCCAATTTCATTTGATGATGAGTTGAAGCCATCGATTGAAACTGAGTTAACGGCTGATTTTGTTCAGCCTGAAGAGCCTTCTACTGAGAGAGAAACCAGTAAAACGATTAATGTTTTTTCTCGAGTTCGTTTGCTGGATATCACACTCCAGCTAATTGGGCGTGAAGATTTGAAGCGTTTCTCAGGTTCAATGTTGAAACGCGCATCGTTGTTGTCACAAATTGAATTAACTGAGCGCGTGTGCGGCCGCCCTGAAAAGCAAGCGGCGAGTATTACCAAAGAAATGGTACGCGACATAGAAGCGGCCACTGAGTATCCTCCTGAGATTGATGAGCTGGCGAGTGCTGAGCAGCTTGTTTATTTGGCGGATGAAATTACTGACTATATTAATAATTTAAAACAAGACGGTGAAGAATAGAGGGGTTCGAGAGTGAGAAAGCTTATATTGTTGGGTGCATGTTGTTTCTTTTTATCCGCGTGCGGCACGTCACATACGCCGATGGATGCATACCGCAATTCTTCCACGACAGCTAAGGGCGCGGTGCTAGGCGGTGTTGCCGGAGGTGCTGTGGGTGGCGTTGCAATGGGGGGGGCTACAGGTGTTCTCATTGGAGGGGCGATTGGCGCTGTGGCTGGCAGTATGATTGGTTCATATGTGGACAGCAATCACGATGAAGTTGAGAAACTACAGATGCGTAATGTGCAGGTTGTGCGTGTGGGTGATTATGTGAAGATGATCGTTCCCATCTCGCAATTGTTCTACAATCATACAGCTGATCTCGCAACGAACTCAGATTCTACTTTAGATGCAATCATCGATTTTATTGAGCCTATGCCTAAGATCTCTGTTGCCGTGTCAGCGTACACTGGTGGGGGGTTCGGTAGTGCGGAAGAAGAGTTTGAGATCTCTACCGAGCAAGCGCAAGCCGTGGCTAATTATTTGTGGAGTAATGGTGCAGATACGCGTTTAATTACTGCGCAAGGTTATGGTGCTAAAAAGCCAGTTAGTTTTGGTCCTAATGCGAGTGCGCGGGAAAACAGTCGAGTTGAAATTACCTTGCGAGATTTGGGCAATAGTTGACCCGTTAATGTGTTATAAATGAACAAGATGGGTGGGGTTATTTTTGTTTTAGCTGATTTTTTAAAGCCTAATCAGAGGCTTAAAAGTTATTGGTTGAATTCCTGTGATACCTTGAAAAAACAGGTTTTCTTGACTATTATTTGAGTGTAGATGAGTATAAAGCGTGATTTTGCTTTTAAAGTGACGTAGAATGATCAAGAACATATGCGTTCTTGAAAGCGCCAAGAAAAAAGCAAAAAAAACAGTAACTGAAATAGCGCGAGGGAATAGATATGGCTGATGATGCCCTACAGACAGTAAGATTGCGGAATACTTTTTACCGCGACAACTACCGCAAGGTCGTAATGGCTCTGATGGTCTTAATCGGTGTAGTCTTCGTACTAGCGTCCGCACTTTACTATCAACTGACCCACAGTGAGACTGAGTTTCGTTACTTTGCAACCACTCAAGATGGTCGAGTGATTCCGATTATTCCACTGAGTGATCCTCACGTAAGCACAAATTCCTTATTGCAATATGCTGCTGAAGCCGCAATGTCAGCGTATAGCTTTGACTTTATTAATTACCGTAAGCAGCTTCAAGAAGCAGAGCCCTATTTTTCCGCTAAAGGTTGGGAAGGTTTTATGAAAGGGTTAGAAGCTAACTTAAAAGCGGTTAAAGCAAAACAGTTAGTGGTGAATGCGGTACCAGGTGGTTCGCCTGTGATTACGCGACAAGGCCTTATTGGTGAGCGTTATGCATGGAAAGTGCAAATGCCACTCGTTGTTACCTATTCAAGTTCGAGTGAAAAAATTAATAACTCATTGATGGTGACTATGTTGATTAAGCGTGTGTCAACCTTGGAAACGCCACGGGGTATTGCGGTTGATCAAATTAACTATGGAATGGCAAGATAGGCTACAGAAAAATAAACGATTATAAAAATGGAGCATTGTAAGATGCAAAAAAGAAAAATAAAAAACATAATTGTTGCGCTGGTCATCCCACTTATTGTGTTGGATACAACGTTGCTTTACGCAGCACAAACTGGTGGAGATGAAGGTTTGCTTTCAAAGTTTGAATCACAACTCCAAGCTGCTAAGAAAGTATCAAAAGCACCGGCAGCACCCATGGATCAATTGGGCGCCACGAAAAAAGCACCAACGCTGACACCCGCACAAGCTGCAGCAGGCGCACCGAGTGCGAGCGTTATTAAGAAGAAAGCACCTTATAAGCCACCTAGTTATCCAAGTGTTCAAGGTTATACTGATAAAAAAGCAACAGAGTTTCAAACAGAAGCCTTTGACAATATAACAGATCAAGCAATGCCAATGACGGCAGACCAAATTAAAGCGATGCGCCGTATGATGGCAGCATCACAACGTGCGGCTGCAACACCTGCAGAAACACCTGCAAAACCCGTTACTTCATCACAAATTGTGAGTTTAGCGCCAGGGGCAACACCGCCCGTCGTGCGTTTATCAGCAGGCTTTATTTCAACGCTCGTTTTTGTTGATGCAACTGGGGCCGATTGGCCAATCAGTTCGATTGATAACGGTAACCCTGATGCGTTTAATATTTCATGGGATAAGAAAGGCAACACCTTAATGATCCAATCCAAGAAAGCCTACACCTTTGGTAACTTGGCGATCAAAATGAAAGGCATGTCTACACCTGTCATGTTAACCTTGGTTCCAGGGCAAAAAGAAATTGATTACCGTGTCGATTTTCGAGTATCGGGCTTGGCGCCTGATTCACAGTCAGGTTTAATCGGCAGTGGTTTGCCTAATACCGCGAATAATGTTTTATTAAGAGTGTTGGATAATATCCCGCCTGAAGATGCAACCTTGTTGAAGGTGCCAGGAGGCCAGGCACGTGCATGGCTCTCTAACGGAAAAATTTATTTACGCACACGTTTCTTATTGTTATCACCTGGATATATTTCAGTGATGAAAAGCCCGGATGGTACCTATGCCTATGAAATACAAAAAACACCTAGCCTTTTGGTTTCTCAGTATGGAAAGCCAGTTGAACTGCGCGTGGAGGGAGTATAACCATGGCTAAGACTAAAACTTCTTTGATAAATAAGATATTACCCAGTGACAGTAAGTCGCGCGGGCTGATTATTATTGGCTTGGGTATTGTCGTTATTGTCGTATTGTTTTTTGTGTTCACTGCCGATTCTGGTAGCAGTGATGCTCAAAAATCATCAACCGCGCGTGTGCCTAGAGGTATTGATAATCTTGTTGGCGGTAAGTTAACAGATGAATATCGAAAAGCCTTAGTCAAATCGAATGAGGCTGAATTACGTTCGGCTCAAATGAGTGGGCAGAGTTCAGTTGCAGTAATGTTAAATACGAACTTTGATGAAGAAGCTGGCGTTCAGTGTTCGCAATCTTGTGAGGACATCAGCGTTGACGACGCTGTGCGCAGTTTATTGATGAGCGGTAAAATTGACCCTGATACGGCTGATGCTTTAATTAACATGAGTAATGCTAATGTGTCAGTTAGCGAATACGCTGCCGATCTTGATCGATTGGTGAGAGAAGGCAAGTTAACACCTGAGCAAGCGCGTTTGTTATTGAAACAATATAAGAAACAACATGACAAAATCTCTGTAGCGCAAGGTGCTGCGATGATGGATGATCTGATCAAGTCCGGTGAGTTACCATTAGACGTAGCCGATGATTTGCTTGCGATGCAAAATGACGATGTGTCAGTTGAAGATTATGCGGCTGAGCTACAGCGTTTAGTGCGTGAAGGAAAAATTTCTCCTGAAGCTGCAGCGAAACTTCTAGCGCAATATAAAGCGGCAAAAGTGGAGAAAGCAAAGAAAGAATCACAAGCGCAAATGAACAGTTTGGTTGCCTCCGGCGACATTTCTCAAGCAGATGCGGACGCGTTGGTGGCGATGCAAGATCAAGAAGTGTCAGTTGATGATTATGCGGCAGAGTTGGCGCGTTTGGTGCGTGAAGGAAAGATTTCACCTGAAACAGCAGCGAAGTTATTGGCGCAATATAAAGAACGTCATGCGGCAACTGTCACATCGGTTGAAGCAGAAAAAGAAAAAGCGAAACAGCAGCTCTCAGATCTCGTGAGTTCCGGTGCAATATCGGCGGAAGACGCGACGGCTTTATTAGCAATGCAAGACAGTAATGCTTCTGTGGAAGATTATGCAGCAGAGCTCGAACGATTAGTGCGTGAAGGTAAAATTTCGCCTGAAACAGCAGCCAAGCTATTGGCTCAATACCGTAAAGTGCATGGTGATGAAGCGGGCATACAGGCACAAGAGAAATTAGATTCACTAGCGCGCGCGGCAGCAGAAGGCTTGGCAGAAGCGAACTTGCCTGCAGAGGATACCGCAAGACTACTTGCCATGCAGAATAATGATGTTTCACCTGAAGACTACGCAGCTGAGTTAGATCGCTTGGTGAGAGAAGGAAAATTAACGCCAGAAATGCGCGATAAATTATTAGCGCGATATACGGAGCTCCATAAGCAACGTTCAAGCATCATTACGCAAATGAGTTTGGCGAGCATGGTCGAGGTGGGTTTGCCAACGTTGGAAGCATTGAGCGCTAATCGAGGTGCAACCTTGCCTTCAGGTGTGGTTGTTGAAGAAGATCCAGAAGCGGGTCTCACAGGGTTTGCGCGACTCAAAGCGCGTATGGAAAGACAGCGTGCTGAGAAAGCTGCGCCGGCGCCAACAAAAACGGCATCGAAGCCTGCGCAATTTGATTCACAAGGCGTTATTCAAAACACGCAACCTGCAAATCAGCAAGCTGTCATTGATCAAGCCGCGCAAGATGCTTATTATCGTGCGCAACAGGCTGCTGAAGAACGACGTCAGAAGCTTGCAGCTGTTCAGTCAGCGATGCAAGGGCAGGCGCAGCAAATTTATGGCTCATGGAACGCGATGCCTACGCAGGAACAATTGATAGGCATAGTAGAAACCGAAGTGCCAGGTGAAGGCGTTGACGGTGAGATGGCGGGCGCTGATGATGTCGATACCGGACCGTTGTTGCCACCTGTGCTTCGCGCAGGCGACATACTTTATGCGGTATTAGATACAGAAGTTAACAGTGACTACTCTGATCAAGCGGTGATGGCCACGATCGTGCACGGTAAATTTAAAGGCGCACGCGTGCTGGGCACCTTGGCTGTTGGTGGTCCTGATGGGGATGCGTTGCTTTTACGTTTCTCGTCTATGAGTAAGCAGGTATGGCCTGCGTCTCTCTCTATTTCTGCCTTAGGTGTTAACCCAGATACTGCGCAGCAAGGTATGGCAAGCAGTGTTGATCATCATTACTTACAACGTTGGGGCACCTTGTTTGCAACATCATTCTTATCAGGTTATGCCGATGCTGTCAGTTCAGCAGGTACTGCAACTATTAGTGAAGGGGGAAGCTCTGTGGCGGTAACACAAGCACCGGTAAGCCCTGCAGGTAGAATCATGGTCGGTTTAGGTGAGGTCGGTAAAGCGGCAAGCTCTGAAGCGCAAGCTTATATGAATAGACCACCAACGGTTATTTTAAATGCGGGTGTTCCTGTTGCGTTGTTGTTAACAGCAGATGTCGCACAGCCAACAACTTTCTCAATAGACGGTGATGCGCCTATTACAGTGAAAGAAGTGTTAAGCACCGCGCCTAAGAATATTAATGCAGTCAGAGAAGAGTTAAATCAGTGATCACTAGATCAGATGAGTACGGGAGTTGAAGATGAGTGATAAAAACGACGACAATAAATTTGATGAATTCAACGATGATATGGAATATCAGTTTGAGGACGATAGTTCTGCGGCTGATGATGATATTGTCGATGAAGGAGATTCTCTAGTAGAGCCTGAAGCGACAGATACAGATACAGATACAGATGCGGATGTTGCTGAGGTGGCGGATGCAGGCGGTGCGGGTAATAAATCAGGCGGCGCTGTTGCAGCGATTTCTGGTGGTATGGGCGGAAAGATGAAGCCTGTTTTTATGGGGCTTGGCGTCATTATTTTGATTGGGATCATGTACACGATGCTAGGCGGTGGTAGTGGCAATGATTCTTCTGGTGTAGATACACAATTTGTCGTTAACAGTGAAAAAAGTATGGGTGAAACCCCATCACCGTTTGCCACAAACGCAAGCGATCAAGGTTCGGTGCAAGATGATTTCTTGGCAGAGCTCGACATTACGCCAGACCCAGTCAAAGAAGAAGTGGTTGAAGTTGTGCCTGAAGAGCCTAAAGAACCTGAAGTGGCCGTTGTCAATGAAAATCAGTTGGATGAACAGCTTGGTTTGGCCGTTGAAGCGTTGAGAACAGACTTGCGCAATGAGTTTGGCAAGGCAGTGGTCGCATTAAAGAACCAAGATGAAAAAATGGCGCAACATTTTCAAGAGCGCTATGATGATAAAGTGATGCAGACGCAGTTGAAAGTTGATGAGCTTAATAAGCAAAATGATGCAGCCTTAAGTGAGCTCGATACATTACATAAAGAGTTAGCATCGGTGAAAGCTGAGTTGTTAGGTGTGCAAAAACAACAAACGATTGCAACGAAGAATCAAAAACGCATTATGTACAATCAAGGCATGAGTTTTAATGCAAGCGGTCAAGCGTTGACGCGTATTGGTGATGATGAAGTGCCAATGGCTGAGGCGACACGCCAAGCGTTGACAAAGAATATTGTTTACAACGTGCAAGCGGTTGTGCCGGGTCGTGCTTGGTTAATGCATGATTCAGGAAAATCTGTCACCGTTGCTGTGGGTGATAAGTTGCCAGGCTTTGGTGTTGTGGTCGATATTGATGCCTTGAATGGCGTTGTTGTGACAAGTTCTGGAAAGTTGCTTACGACACATAAAGAAAATTCTTAGCTGATTCGTGAAAAGCATGAGAGAGGTGATGTGTGGACATACCAAATTTTAATGACATGATTGCAACGTTGGGCATGAGTATGCCTGACCTCATGAGATTAGTGACGGCGATTAGTTATGTCTTGGGTTTTGTGTTGATTGGACATTCTCTTTATACCTTCAAACAATACGGCGATATGCGCACCATGCAATCCTCTGCAAATGATTTTCGTGGCCCTGCAGTGATGCTCACAATGGGTACGTTGTTGATTTACTTTCCTTCAACCGTTGATATGTCAGTGGCGACATTCTGGGGTGAGGGGTCAACGGTGATGAACTATCAGCCCGATGATAGTACGGGTGAGACTGAGTCCGTCATGCTGACAACTATCCTCAGAATTGTTCAGGTGGTGGGTGCGATTAGTTTCGTACGCGGTCTTGCGCTGCTCAGTAAAGTGGGAAATAAATCCGGTGGCCAGCCAGGACAATTCTCAAGAGGCATCAGTCACTGTATTGCAGGTATCTTGGGTATTAACATTTACATGAGTTGGCAAATGCTATTGGCGACGTTTGGAATTTATTTAGATTAGCTTTTTCCGCAACCCAGTTGTTTTTCAGCTAAAAACTAGTGTTCCTTTTGGTGAAATATGCTATAAATAGTGTGTTATCTGCCGTTTTATAGGCGGAATTAGCTGTTATTCAATGGGTTAAGAGGTGGATTTAAGTGAGAAGCGGAAAGATTACATTTGCGACTAAAGTAGTATCATCCCTGTTTATTTTTATGGGCGCCTTATTGCTTTCTAACTTAGCTTTAGCGGCTGGGGGAACCTTAGATCCAGCTACAACAAAAACCTTAGGCCAAGTGGCCAGTCAAATTATAGACAGTTTTGCAGACGTTGCACGATTTATTACGGCATCTTTCTATCTCCTAGGCACGGGCTTTATCGGCAGTGCTATTTTCAAATTCAGGGCTCATAAAGATAACCCCACCCAAATCCCTGTCGGCACACCAATCGCTCTCACCTTTATCGGTGCGGCATTCTTATACACGCCTTCACTGTTCGGCACAGCCGGCATGACGATGTTTGGTGGGGATGCTACAGCAGCTGGTCCTGGCGGTCTTTCTACTTTCCAATAATTTATTATTTTTAAACCTGAGGATCGACTAAATGAAGTTAAAAACGAAAACGCTGCTTACCTTGGTGGTTGTCATGATCGGCTTATTTGGCAGCAATTTTGCATTGGCGGCACTTGACGATAGCACGTTAACCTTAGGTGGCGTTGCGGCCAAAATTATCGAGAGTTTTGATAATGTCGCGAAATTTATTACGGCGTCGTTTTATCTCTTAGGCACAGGCTTTATTGGTAGTGCTATTTTTAAATTCAGAGCACATAAAGATAACCCAACCCAAATTCCAGTCGGTACGCCAATTGCATTGACCTTTATTGGCGCTGCGTTCTTATACACACCTTCACTGTTCGGTACAGCCGGTATGACAATGTTTGGTACAACGGCTGATGCCGCTGGCGTGTCGGGTACATCTACGTTTGGGCAGCCTTCAGAATAATAGTCTGACGACTTTTGCGGTGTTGTAATTGTGTGCTATAGTAAATATAACGTTTTGTTTAGGGAAAATTTGGAGATGAAAATGGGTAAGTATCAACGTTTTTTTAAGCTAGTGACTGCTGCTGTCGTTGTTGTTAGTGCGTTAGTGGCGCAGTGTGTTTTTGCTGCTGATGATCCTATGACTTTGGGTGGTGTTGCGAGTCAGGTGACTAGCAGTTTTGGTGCGGTTGCACAATTTATGACAGCGTCATTTTACCTTTTAGGATTAGGTTTTATGGGTAGTGCTATTTTCAAATTTAGAGCACACAAAGATAACCCAACCCAAATTCCTGTAGGAACACCGATTGCATTAACCTTTATTGGCGCAGCATTCTTGTTCACGCCATCTTTGTTCGGAACAGCCGGTATGACCTTATTTGGTTCTGGTGCCTCTTCTGCGGGCGTTGGTGGCGTTTCTAGCTTCTAGAGACAAGAATCCGAAATTGAGTCCTTAAAAGAGCTGCACATGTGCAGCTCTTTTTTTTGCGTAAGTAACTGATTTTACATTTTTGATGCTAGGATCTGACTAAAAATATGCTATACTGGCTTTTATAGAGTAATAATAAACAGAGCCCTTTGAGGCTCTTGATAAAAAAAGGGGCTCTGCGGTGATAGTGGCAATATTTGAAAAGGCCTTGCGTGTGATAAAAGCAATTAAGGGGTCGAGTAATGCGTGATATACCGTTGCAAGCACAGACCAGCAAATGGCGGATCTTTGCTGCTCGCAAAGTGAACAAGAGCTTTATTGCTGTCTCTAAGAAGGTGTTTGCTAGAGATAACTACACCTGTCGCTTCTGTGGCTTTCAAGCGCAAGAATACCAAGACGTTGTGAATTTAGATCACAACTATTCGAATAACAAAGGCAGTAACTTAGTCACGGCCTGTTGTTTTTGTTCTCAGTGTCTTTTTGTTGAATCTGTAGGCCTAGACGGCATGAGTGGCGGACAGATCATTTATCTACCAGAAATTAATCAAGCTGAGCTCAATAGCCTATGCCATGTGCTCTTTTGTGCGATGGGCAGTGGTGATACCTATCAAGACTCAGCCCAATCCATTTATCGCAGTCTGCGCTTGCGTTCCCAGGTTGTCGAAAAAGAAATCGGCGCGGGTTTAAGCAATCCAGCAACCTTTGGTAGGATTCTGATTGAAGCTAGGGGTAAATTTCCTGATGCCAGCTATGATTTTATGAAAAAACTCCGTCTTTTGCCCGCTTTTTCCAAGTTTAAAACGCAATTAAATGCTTGGACAAATGCAGCCCTTGCAGAACTTGCACAAGAGGACGAAAAAGATGAATAATAGAGTTAGTGCTAGGGATTAATACACTATGAGTTTGATCGATCCAGTTTTAGACAGTATTGACGCATTGATGGCTTGGTTTAGCTCTTCGGTGAAGCAGACCAGTGAATCATATTGTGATCTCGAAACGGCTGAAGATGAGCATACCTTGGTTGCCCGTGATGGCTCTTTGGTTTCTGTGATTAAAGTCAAAGGCATTGCGAAACTCATCGGAACGGAAGAATTCGATCGACTGTGCTTAGGTGTCGGCCAAGGTATTCAGTCAACCATGTCAAACCCAGGCCGCACCATCCAAGTATTCTTCTCATATGACCGTGAATATGTGAAAGAAGAAATTACAGACAAACTCACGCCTGCGATGGAAACAGCTAAACGGTTGAACCTTGATTTAAAAGATTTGTTTAATGAGCGTATTTCTCATGTCTCAAAATTTTGCGCTAAAGAAGAAGTCTTTTTTGTCTTATGGACACGTCCAACGGTCATGACGAAAGATCAGTTGAAGCTCGCGCTGAAAGACAAAAATGATTTGATCAAAAAGAATAAGTTGCCGCCGCTGCGTAACGCTCAAAATGTTATTGCGTCGATGGAAGATATTCGAAACGCGCACCATTCGTTTGTGCGATCTTTAATGAACGATATGGACAGTCAAGATATGTATGTGCAGTTGATGACAGCGCATGATGCATTACACGATGTACGTATGTCGGTTGATCCAGATTTTACAGCGCCAGAATGGCGCCCGGTGTTACCGGGAGACACTATTCCTATTCGTGACTTAGATGTTACGGAAAAAGATATTGGCGGCGTCATGTGGCCACCTTTATCAAGACAGATCATACCCCGTGATGGTGAAGTGTTGGATCTGCGCACAGTACGACTTGGCGACAAACTCTATAGCAGTGTGTTTATTGATTTGTTTCCGCAACAAATCCAACCGTTCATTAGCTTATTCAAACGAACCTTACCTACTGAGGTGCCTTGGCGTATCTCGTATCACATTACGAGTGCCGGCATGGAAGCTATGCGTTTCAAAACAATGTTGGCCGGTATTTTAAGTTGGACATCAGATCATAATAAATTAATTGCAGACTCTGGAAAAATTCTAAGACACATCGACATGAATACTGATGATGCTGTTGTGAAGCTGCAAGTTACGTTGAGCACCTGGGCACCTGCTGATGATGAGCGTTTGTTGCGTGTGAGAGCGTCTGAACTTGCAAAAGCCGTTGAAGGTTGGGGCACCTGTGAAGTGTCTGAGGTTTCAGGCGATCCATTTGCCAGTGTTGTTTCAAGTATGTTGGGTGTATCTGTGTCGAGTGTGGCAACGCCATCGGCGGCGCCGTTAACCGATGTTATTACCATGTTGCCGATTACACGTCCTGCTTCGTCTTGGGAGTATGGCGCGATGATGTTGCGCTCGCCTGATGGAAAGCCTTGGGCTTATCAGCCAGGTTCGAGTAAGCAAACAACCTGGATTGATTTGTTATATGCGCGTCCAGGTTCGGGTAAATCGGTTTTGTCGAATGCGATTAACTTGGCTCTGTGTTTGTCAGCGGGTATTCAGCGTTTACCGCGCATCTCTATTATTGATGTGGGTCCTTCGAGTAGTGGTTTAATATCCTTGATTCGTGAAGCGTTACCTGAAGATAAACGACATCTTGTCGCGTATCATCGTTTACGTATGACACCTGAATATTCTATTAACCCTTTTGATACTCAGTTAGGTTGCCGTTTTCCAACGCCGGGCGAGCGTAGTTTCTTGGTAAACTTCCTCACCTTGTTAGCAACACCGATTGGGTCAGAGCGACCTTACGATGGTGTGCCTGATATGGTGGGTTTGATTGTTGATGAGCTTTATAAAGAATTAAATGATTCGGGCAAGCCGCATCAATACACATTAGAAATTGAACCGGTCATTGATAATTTGTTAAATGAAATTGGCTTTGTTCGCGATGCACATACGTCATGGTGGGAAGTCACCGATGCCTTGTTTGGTGCGGGTCTAGAGCATGAAGCAATGTTGGCACAGCGCCATGCGATGCCATTGTTGTCTGATGTGACTTCGATTTGCCGAACACCTGCGGTTGAAGATTTGTATGGTAACGTGGTTGCGCCAACAGGTGAGGCGTTAGTGCTCGCATTTACACGTATGATTTCAAGTGCTGTGCGGGAATATCCCATTCTATCGCGCGTGACGCAATTTGATATTGGTGATGCACGTGTTGTTTCTCTCGATTTAGATGAGGTCGCAAAAAGTGGTGGTGAGGCGTCTGATCGTCAAACCGCGGTCATGTATATGTTGGCCCGTTACGTACTCGCGAAACATTATTATTTAGTCGAAGATAACTTGGCGGAAATGCCAGAAAAATATCATCGCTATCATAAAGAGCGCATCACAGAGATTCGTGAAGATCCTAAGCGAATTGTTTACGATGAATTTCACCGTACCTCGAAAACGCAAGCAGTGCGTGATCAAGTGATCGTTGATATGCGTGAGGGACGTAAGTGGAACGTGCAAATTGCGTTGATTTCACAATCGGTGGAAGATTTTGATGAAGTGATGATTGAATTCGCCACCAGTATTTTTGTGATGGATGCAGGGCCTAACCAAGCGATTAAACGGACAAAAGAAATATTCGGTTTGTCTGAAACGGCTGAGGTTGCATTGCGCACACGCGTGCACGGTCCTAAAGCGCATGGCGCAACGTTTCTCGCACAGTTCTCAACCAAAGACGGCATCAATACACAGCTGTTAACCAGTACCGTCGGTCCAATTGAGTTGTGGGCGTTTAGTACGACATCAGAAGATGCGATGGTGCGAAATAAATTATATCAAAAGTTTGGCCCTAAAGAAGCGCGTCGCGTTCTGGCAAACCTTTTCCCGTCAGGCTCTGTGAAAAACCTTGTTGAAAAACGATTGGCGATGGTGAAAGAAGAAGCTGGCATGATTGAAGAGGCTGACTCAACCAGTGTGGTTGATCAGTTGATCGCGTCAATTTTAGAGGCTTATGCTATTAACGTGGATGTGAAAAGCTTGCCTGAATGGTAGGGGCTTCGCTTTCGCGTTGCTTGTGCAGGCTACATCATAAGAAAAACACCCTGAACGATCAGGTCTGTCGTAGCGGGGTTTAAAATAAAATATGAGTTGTGACGCCAAGTGTTTTCAGAAAAAGCTCTATGGGTGAAGTTTAAATCGAGCTACACCTGCTTCGGATTCAGATTCAGAGGCATAGTCTGAGATAATATTCGCCACAGGCGCACACATGCTTTTACCCGCTGCTTTGAATAGACAGTCCCGTGTGTAGATTGGACGAATGCTTTTTTGAATAAAGAATGGCGGAGCGCCGATTTTGCTAACGGATAAATCATACAAATGAAGTAAGTTGCTTTGCATCCACATTACAGGTTTTTTAGAAGATTGTGTGAGGGCTTGGCCTACTCTTGTTTTTTCGAAAGTGGTTTTATCATTAAAATTGCTGAGATTATTGCTGAAGCGTGGTAGAGGGTGCTTGTTTGATTGATGGGTCTAGGAGGGAGGGCTTCTGCGTGCCCGAATTGTGTTTCTATAACCGTAAGCATCATGTAGGTGAAGATGGAGAGGCGAGTGGCTGCTGTTCTGGGGGCGGCGGGAATGTAAGAAATAAGCGTTCCTTTATTCAAAGCCTTATGCAGATCTTCAAGCGGATGTTTGGGCTTATGCTTGGGCGTCGCCTCAAAGTCAGGCAGTATCAAAATCAGCATGGCAAAAAAAGTTGCTGGCATTGCCTTGGTAACGTTTAGCAAAAACTGTGCGGCCTGGGCTATTTGTTCAGCCTGAGCGTTATATTTGTTTCGATGTTTATGCAGACTCAAGGCGCAAGACCCAAGGAAGGATATTAGATTGATTTTTTGAAAATATTTATTGAGTTCAAGTTCAAGTTCAAGTTAAGGTTTAAGATAAACGCTAAGTTGCTTATTGAGCGAGCCTACCATCATGAACACGATTGTAGGGGTGCTAGCGATATTGTATGCAGTTTCTTTAATAGCTTTGTAGATAATTGGACCTTCATTTTTATCTTGTTATTGTTCTGAATCGACGCAGTTTATCAACTTTGCTGTTTGGAGTCTAGAAGTCTACCTGACCAAGAGTTCTGAGTATGCTATATTTTATGAGATTTTGTTTTTCATCGAGGGCGTAAGAATTGACCAGAATAAAATCCACCTTGGGCACTGTAATTCTATGTGTTATCCCTTTAATTTCACAAACAACGTCCGCACACCCAAAACCGCTTTAGCAAGTGGGTACTTTTGCAGCGGCACTTAGCGGGGCTGTCAATGGTGATGTGAGCTACCGTCAAGTCATGCAAAAAGGGGATTTTGGTTTAGGCACTTTTAATGGCATTACTGGCGAGTTAGTGGCTTATGATGGTCGATTTTATCAGATCAGTGAACAGGGAAAAACAGTGAAGGTTGATCCTGGTTGGTTAACCCCCTATGTTCAGGTGATATTTTTTCATCCGCAGATTGAAAAAATGATTATCTCAGCGACAGATTATGATTCGTTGAAAAAAGAGTTGTCGATGCTGTTGTTTAATAAGAGTATTCCTTACGCGATTCATATTTCTGGCACATTTGATCGATTGAAGATGAGAGGGCGCTGTCCACGAAAATCAGGTATGAAGGCACAGCAAGAACCCGTGTACGTGAGGGAAGCTTTAGAGGGAGACCTGGTGGGTTACTATTTCCTAGAACATTTGCTGAGCCTGACAACGCCGGGATATCACTTGCATTTTTTAAGTGCCGATAAAGAAAACTCTGGCCATTTGATGGATTTATCATTCACCTCCCCGGTGACTGTTGAGTTGCAATCGATTCAAGATATTGATTTTCATATTCCTAATTCTGAAGATTACATTTCCGCGAACATTCCGGCGCCAACGCTGGAGACCTATCAGAAATCACAAAGCCAATAGTGTTTTGCAGCCTGTAGATTGAATATTGGTAATATATAGTTGGAGAAATATAATAAAATAATAAAAAATCACGGAACTTGCCATTTTCCTTATGGAAGAAATGCCGCATCGACACCAATGAGAGAATCGCTTGCAGCTGCATGTAATCTATACTCAAGAGAGTTATGAGAATAATGAGGGCGAGATAGTCTAACAGAATAATTACTAAAACATGAAAACCGAGAAGATTCCCAGTGCATAGACAGCCGGGGGGCAGGTGTATTTGATTCTATGCAAAGCTATTCAATAATTTCAATGGTTGTTTCAGGGGGTGCGCTGATAACAGGCGTGCTTTCTTTTTGTGTGAATTCTTCCAATATAGATGGTATGCGATGCGCCGCTGCGCGTTCAGCGCGTTGCGCTTCCTGGGTTTCGATATCAGTGATATACGCGATAGATGCGTTCACAAGGAGTGCCCATGTTTCTTTTGATAATCCGGCGACCCATGTTTTGATCGGTTCAGGTAGCTCGGCGGTATCGATTAGCACAACGCTTTTGTTGAGCTTATCAAATTTATCCATGATGGGTTGTGAGAATTGGAATACCGCTTTTTTCGTGTCTCTTGCGTTGTTCAGTTCAATCAACGCTTCACTCAAATAGTTGATAGCGTGCATAACTTCTAGTAATGCTCTTGTCGGTTTGTCTTCATCTGTTAGTAGGCTATTAATTTTCATTAGCTGCGGGTTGATCTTTTCCAGTCCTTCAAATTGCGTGTTAATTCGTAATGGTACAAGGAGGCTCATCAAGGAGTTATTCGCTTCTTCCATTAAGAGTTGCGCTTCTTTTAGATTTCTGGGTTTCATGGGTTTGATTTGTGAAACCAGTAAGCCCCATTGATTTGAATATGCAGAGAGATAGAGGTTTTTGAGTTTCGACGAGAAGAGTATTCTGTCATTAATCTTTCCGTAGGTGTCACCTAAAATCCAGTTGTGCTTCAGACTGGTTTCAACAATTTCAGTCAAGTCTTGCGAAAGCGCCTGCTTTCTGCCTTTGTCAGTGTAGAACATTGGCATTTGATTTCGGCTAGGGTCGAGACTGAGCCAGCTTAGTTCGGTTAAATTAACAATCGGATTAATAGTGTTTTCATCCGCTTTGTTTTCAAGAACAATGAACCCAAGTTGAGCGGGGTGTAGGCTGGATAGAATGGTGCGAGCCTTTTTAACCAGCGTTTTGTTTGTCTTAGGATCGTGCGCTGTTTGTTTTAATAACACAGTCAGTACGGAACGAACAATGTTGTCAGGCACAGGGTTTGCGAAATAAGGTTTGATCGTATTCGTCAAGAAGACGGTGTTGACCTTGCTTGGGTTATCCAGCATTAAGTAAGCGCGCAAGGTGCTGTAGAGTGCTTGGTATTGTTTTTGTTGAATCTCACTTCGCATTTTGCTTTCAAACATGCTGTTCAATATTGGGAAGAAGTTTTCGTTAACTGTCTGATCAATGCCAGCCATTAATGTTTTTTCAACGCTGTCATCGTAGAAGATATGTTTGCTAAAGGGTAGGGTTAGGTTATCGTGCTGTAAACTTTCCCATGTTTTAATGAGGCTGCTTAACGTTAGAATAACTTGATCTAATGATGGGTTTTCTTTTTTACCCGCAAACACTTTATATTCACTGATAGTGGTTTCTACGTGATGCATTTTTCGGATGTGTTTGTAATAATCAAATGACCAGAGGCTTGTCATGATGAAAACAACGGCTGCTGCTGAGATAAAAGCGCCGCTGGTGAAGACGTTTTGTTTGTAAGGCTTATTCATCAGTGGGTGGTGCGGCAAGAAATTGCTGATGATATCGTGAATAAAGTAGCCTAGGCGTTTTGTTTTTTCTACGCTGACGTTGCCTTCGTTGGTTTGAGACAGTGCGGTGGTTGGCAAGTCTTCAGCTGAGCTGACGAAAAAGATTCCTTTGATGTCAATGTCAATCTTTCCGCCGGCTTTTCCACACAGTGTCAGGATGAAATCAAACAGTGGCTTTTCAACTTGGCTCATGTGGCCTGGAAATTCAGTGAGTGCGATACGTGTGTCTAGGTCACCTTCATGTTGTAAGCGCCAAACTAATTGGTCGTTTAGGTGATTGATAAAGGTGGCGAAACGCTTCTTAAAATTGTTCTTTCCATCTGATAAGAAGTTTAGCAAGAATCCCCAGGTATGTTTGCGTTCGTCTTGTGTGACGTTGGCGAAAAATTCAGTGAAGCCTGGTACGTTATCGGTATGGTTGATTGTGATATATAGCGGGATGCTTGTGTTTAGTTTCTTTTGTAAGGAGAGAATGCGTC
>DKOI01000028.1 GCA_002469885.1 Legionellales bacterium UBA7366
ACTGCACCGAAACGATTCTTAACCGCGCGAACAACCCGAAAGCGATTATCACGCTGCCCTTCAAAATAAAGCACGGCATCGACCATATGCTCAAGCACACGAGGCCCTGCAATCGAGCCTTCCTTTGTGACGTGTCCAACAATGAAAACGGCAATATTACACTGCTTGGCAAACGCGACTAATCTTGCCGCACTCTCACGCACTTGACTCACGCTGCCTGGCGCGGACGAGACACTTTCTGAGAACAAGGTTTGAATCGAATCGATCACTATAATTTCAGGCTTCACTTTTTTAGCTGATTGAATAATCCGCTCTACTTGCGTATCTGCCAACAGTTGCATTGTACAATCACCCAGCCCCAATCGCTTTGCGCTTAGCGTGACTTGCTGCAACGATTCCTCACCGGTCACGTACAAGGTATTTTGAGCCTCACTTAAATAGGCTAAAGATTGTAACAAGAGTGTTGATTTACCAATCCCCGGGTCGCCCCCGATCAAGACGACTGAGCCCAACACCAAGCCGCCCCCTAATACGCGATCAAGCTCGGTAAACCCCGTGAGGACTCTGGGCGTGTCTTTTAAATCAACATCACCAAAACCTTGCACCTCAGGCATCACCATTCCAGTAAAACCACCGGCCCGACTCGGCCGCGCTTCGACGACAGCCTCTTCGACGATACAATTCCAACCACCGCAGTCATTACACTGCCCCGCCCACTTGGACAATTGAGCCGCACATTTTTGGCAACTGAAAAGCGTTTTTGTTTTGACCATACTCATTCCACCTTGAGATTGAATAAATATGATATAGGATCAACTTGTTAAAGCCTACCAAATCCAAGATCCATTTGGAATTAGAGACCTCAAGGGGTCCGCAAGATAACTTTGACAGACCGCCCATGACCTCTTAATATAGGCGGCACTATGGCGCCAAAGAGCACTATAAAAGAACACTATAAAAATGAAGGACCTACTGCGTAATGACTGAACTTACCGATAAACTTGATACGACTGAATATGACAACCTTGCTGCTACCAGATCCAAATTCTCAACAACAGTCCTCCCGTGGCTAATGTGTGGCCTCGGGGCTCTATTCTACTGCTATGCATACTTTTTACGCGTCTCCCCTAGCGTTATGGTTAATGAGCTAATCGCCCACTTTGAAGTCAACGCCGGTAGCTTAGGCATCCTAAGTGCTTTCTATTATTACGCCTACACCCCCATGCAGATTCCCGTCGGGATTATTGTCGATCGATACGGCGCCCGCATGGTCTTAAGTATCGCTGCCCTTATCTGCTCACTGGGTGTTTATGTCTTCGCCAGCACAAGAGAGCTCTACATCGCTGAGATTGGTCGTTTTCTTATCGGCTTTGGTTCTGCCTTTGGTTATGTCACCACACTCAAACTTGCTACCCTTTGGTTACCGCCTAAACGTTTTGCAACAGCTGCTGGCTCCACCACCGCAATCGGCATGATTGCTGCGGGCTTATCGCAAGTCTTGCTCACCGATATTGTTGAGAAGATTGGCTACCAACAAGCCTTAGATGCCTCTATTGGTATCGGTATCGCACTCACCGTCATCATCTTTCTTTTTGTTAGAAATCAACCCAAGAAACTCCCCAAAGAAAACCAACCTCGTCATACCCCGCTGACATTTAGCAAAGTACTTTCCTACCTCAGCATTATCTTAATTAATCCACAGACGTGGTTAATCGGTGTGATCGGCTGCTTGATGTATTTACCTGCATCCGTGTTCTTAGACCTTTGGGGCATTCCTTACCTTGAAGCGGTTTATCACCTAACCGCGCACGAAGCTTCCCGCGTCTCGCTAGTGATCTTTATTGGCTGGATTATTGCTGGACCTGTTACCGGCGCCGTCTCTGACATGATCGGCAAACGCCGCCTCCCCTTACTCGTTTGCAGCATCGGCGCGGCAATCGTGATGAGCATCATCTTTTATATGCCTGGCATCTCACTCACTGGACTCTATTTCCTCGCTGCCACCCTCGGATTCTTCTGTGGATCACATCCTTTGTGTTTTGCAATCAGTCGCGAGAACATCTCTGCGAAAGTATCAGCAACCGCCATTGCTGTTGCCAACACCTTAATCATGATCGGCGGCATGGTCTTTCAACCAGTGGTTGGGTTTTTACTCGATGCAAACTGGGATGGCGTCATGCTAAACGGCTCGCCCGTTTATTCAGCTGAAAATTTCACCTACGCATTGAGCATTGTGCCTATCAGTTTAATTATCTCTGTTGTCCTCACATTCTTTATTCGTGAGACTTATTGCAGGGTTCCTGAATAACTCTCCACAATAGCATAAACACAAGGAATCAGCGTCATGCAAAAAACATTCGTATTAGGCTTGGGTTGTCAAAAAAGTGGCTCTACGTGGATGCATTCTTATTTGAATAGCCATCCCAAGGTGGATATGGGAATCTGCAAGGAATACCACTTTTTTGACACACTATATCACCCTAACTTGTTTCAATTTCGCAAACAAACTGAAGCTCTCACAAAAACATTTAAAATGCGACTACAACATCCAGACGCATCTATGAGAATGAAATTCTACAGATCCCCGGAAAAGTACTATAAATACTTTCACCGTCTTGCTAAACAAAAACACATTGAGATTGTAGGCGACATAACTCCCTCTTACGCAGCCCTATCTGAAAATAATTTAAAAGAAATAAAAACCAAACTTGAATCTTATGGCTTTAATGTTAAAGTGATTTATTTTATGCGCGACCCAATAGAACGAATAATTTCTGCAGAAAGCATGTATAGAAAGAATAGAGCAAGAGCAGGAAAAACAGACACCAACTCATTTGAAGAGTCCGTTATGAAAAGCTATCGATCCTCAGAAATGGAAATTAGAACGCAGTACAACAAGACAGTTCCAGCCATTGAGAACACATTTCAAAAGCAAGATATATTTTTTGACTTTTATGAATCCTTTTATAGCCAAAGAAGCATCAAACCAATCACAGATTTCTTGAACATACCTTACATCAAAGCTAATTTCGGACAACCTATTTCAGATCGAAAAAAAGACGCTGTCAGCGATGAACTCAAAAACCGAATCATGTCACATTACAGTGATGTTTATGAGTTTACTGGCAATCGTTTTGGTAACGAGTATATTCGGTCCATCTGGCCTAATTATGAGAAAGGGGTCAAGGGGTGAGCAGACCCGGTCAAATTTGATGGGGCCTGAATCCGTCAAAATTGATTACACTCCCGCCCGCAGTGGAATGTGGGACAACCCATGCGTCTCGCAAACTCAAGCGCTCAATGCTTGAGTTCGAATTCGGTAAACCGCTCTTCAAGCGCCCACTGCAAACGTGCCTTATCGCTGCCCTTCAAAAACGCATTGCACGCTTCTGAACTCTCAGCGCACACCGAAATCGGTGTTGCTGTTTCTGCGTTTTCCCAAAGGCTATCGCCGGCGAGAAAACTGTAGGTTAAACTGTTTCGGATTAATTGTTTTAACTGCGCGTAACTTAAATCATACGTTGTGACTGCACGGAATAATTCGTTAGACATATCGGTGCGTAACACGCCTTCATCGTCCGTTGAGATTGCCATCGGTACGCCCGAGTCTAAATATAAAGCGAAGGGATGATCATCACCGCTCACGCCGAGAATTTTTTCATTCGAAGATAAATTGATTTCCACCGCAACATGACGCTTGGCCATTTTTTCGAGCAAGGCTTCTGCATCGTCTTCATAGGCAATATCAACACCGTGACCAATGCGCTGCGCGCCAGCTATGCTCACCGCTTGATTGATATGCGTGTCTAAACCATAAGGCACAACAGAGCCTTGCGACAACTCTCCTGCGTGCAAGGTGACATTCACATTTGGGTATTGCGTGCGTAAGTAGGCAACCATTTCCATCTGCAATTTATAGTCGCGCAACACGTAAAAGGAGTCTTCTGGCATCACCATATCAATGCCCACCACGCGGGGATCGATGTCCGCCAATATAAATGCGCCAACTAGCTGTGAAAACACGTTCACGGGCTTCATTGCGCGTAGAACAGGGTAAATATAGCGTACAGAGACGCCACAGCCTGCTGTTGGCCTTACTGAGTCACAGCGCATCAATTGATTGGCCTGCGCCATTGCTGTGTCGATATCGGCTGGGATCTTGTCAACAACAGCCTGCACGCCTTTGGCAACCACTTGCTCTTGCATCTTAGCAAGATTGTTGTCCCACGTTATGTTGTCGCCTAGCGCGATTAACGCTGCATTATCAAGCGGGAGTCGTAATTCTAGATATTGTAAATGTTGCTTACCTGCGCGATTCAATACGGCCGCCAGTGCGTCACCGACATTGGCATTATAAACAGGTGCGAATTTTTGAAACGTGGAAAATGCATGATCATGGCCAGAATGCCTGCCGGGGATAAAGTCTCGCATAGACCAGGTGTCGATTAAGTCGGAGTATAAGGCTTGATCGCCTTTGGGTAGCTCGCTGAGCTGTAAATTCACTGGGCAATCTTCGGAAACGTAGATTGCCATGGTGGCTGGGTTCAAACACATGCTGCTGTCTGCAAAAGAGATGTATTCTTCAGCATAGATCGCGCCATCAAGATGATTATGCAGATCACCACCCTTGGGCATGTCCGCTAAAAAAATACGCAGTTTTTCTGGGTGTTGTTTAACCGAGTTAAACTCAGTGATTATATTGGAAAAAGATTGTGCAGAGAGAAAAAGAGAGAACAAACCGACAGCGATGCGCTTCATTTCAATCCCCCTAGAGGTTATACGTTTTAAATGGTGGGCCGTCTGCGACTCGAACGCAGGACCAACGAGTTAAAAGCCCGGTGCTCTACCAACTGAGCTAACGGCCCGTCCAAAACGTGAAATCAGATCATACCGGTTTTCTTTAAAAAAACAAGTAAAAAATACTGTTAATTTAAAGAGATGTCTTAACCTAGTTCTGTATAAATAATTACTGTACGACGATTGAGCTGACAACGCTTTTTATGGCTATCGACGCACGTCGCAACTGGGTATTCTTTACCATAGCTAACCGTACTAATTTGATTACGCGCAACACCTTTCGCAATCAACGCATCCCTAACGGCATTGGCTCGGTGCTCACCCAAAGCAATATTGTATTCGCGGCTACCCACTTCATCGGTATGCCCTTCTAGTCGAACCATCGACTGAGGGTGGGCCGTTAAGTATTTAACATTCGCGGTAATAATCGGCTGGTAGGTTGTTTCGACCGTATATTGATCGTATTCGAAGTAAACTTTCTGGCCAGAGACAACATCGTCTTCTGAGATGTTGTAGGATTCGACAACATCGAACTCACCCTCATCACCCAGACCCATGCTATAAGCCCCTTTTTGCTGAGCGTTGGCAGCTTCTTTTTCCCAATAATGCTGCTTTTTCGTGGTTGAACACGCCACCAATACAAAAACGGAACACACAATCACTAAAATACGCATCACTCGCTTCAACATTGGCTTACTCCTGTACAAAACCGATAGATTGAACAACAATCACTACATATAGAAACAATACCCAGCACACCTCCAAATATCAAGTAATTGTGTTATACCGGAGGGAATCACGAAGACGCCTCCCGGAGGGGGTCAGACCCTGTCAAATT
>DKOI01000099.1 GCA_002469885.1 Legionellales bacterium UBA7366
ATATTTGGGGTCGGGGTAAAATTTACAGAACTGTACTATTTCATACTGCTTATGTAGCAATTAGATAGAGAAAACCTTTCAGGACTGGTTCAGCTTGAACTCTTTTCTCGTACCAAACACAAAAAGATAAACGAATTCGACAGCACTACCCCGCCCGAGCTCACTATGAGCTGGAGGCCATTTGTAAATTTTACCCCGACCCCAAATATCCGACCCCACTTACCCTAAAGGTTACACGTATAAAATACGCAACATGGTTTTATATAAAAGTTATATAATCAAAAAATGAAATCTACGCCAACAGAGCCTCTGTCAAAGGAGTCGCTGCCAAAAGAGTCCATCGTCATAGTGTGGTTTAAACGTGATCTTAGAATTCACGATCACGAACCCCTCACCACGGCTGCTTCTCTACAAAATAAAGGTATTAAAGTACTGCCCTTATACGTGGTTGAACCTGATTATTGGCAGTTACCGGATAGCTCGGCGCGTCACTGGCGTTTTATCAGCCAATCCCTAGCTGAATTGAATCAAGCACTGCTAAGTCTCGGGCAAGGATTATGGGTCGAGCACAGTACTGTCATTTCTGTATTACAAAAACTAGCAGCACACTTTAATATCGTCGGACTTTATTCGCATCAAGAAAGCGGTAATTTATGGACATACCAGCGTGATAAGGATGTCACAATATGGTGCCTTAAAAATAAGATAAAATGGCATGAATCTGAAGCCTATGGTGTGCTCCGGCGTTTTAACGATCGTGATCGTTGGGCGTATTATTGGGAAAAATACATGGTGCGCGAAAAATCTATCGCACCAGTATCTTTAGCAAAAATAGAATCACTGAAAGTTTATAATGATCGGCCAGGATTTGATCTACCAGCGCTGGATTTAACGGTGCTTGAGCGTGATGAAAATAAACACTTACAAGAAGGCGGCCGCAGCCGAGGCTCGGCTTGTTTCAAGAGTTTTCTTAATGAGCGCGGAAAACAATATTCCTTTAATATGTCGTCGCCATTAACCGCTTTTCGTAGTTGTTCTCGACTGAGTCCACACATTGCTTTTGGTACGTTGTCATTAAGAGAGATTGTACAGAAGTTGCGCAAACAGGCTAAAACACCCCATCTTGAAGACTCCTGGAAGCGTTCTTTACGCTCTTTTGACAGCCGCTTGCATTGGCATTGCCACTTCATCCAAAAGCTCGAAACAGAGCCTTTGTTTGAAACACACAACATGTTACCGGTATTTGATGGTTTGCGTGAAAATGCGTTTAACGAAGACTATTTTGAAGCATGGAAGTCGGGCAATACCGGCTATCCTTTTATTGATGCTTGCATGCGGTGTCTCCGACACACAGGTTGGTTAAACTTTAGAATGCGCGCCATGCTTGTCTCTTTTTCATCTTACCAATTATGGCTGCATTGGCAGCGACCTGCCTGGCATTTGGCCCAGTGTTTTACCGACTACGAGCCAGGCATTCATTACAGCCAAATACAAATGCAGTCTGGGACAACGGGCATCAATACGCTGCGTATTTATAACCCCGTTAAACAATCCCAAGACCAAGACCCCAAAGGAGTTTTTATAAAACGCTGGGTGCCAGAATTGTCTGAGTATAACGATGAATACATTCATGAACCTTGGACGATGCCTATGGCGATGCAGCAACAAAAGGGCTGCATTATCGGCACAAGTTATCCGCAACCGATTGTTGAACATGTTGCTGCTTTACGTGAAGCACGAGCAAAATTTACTGCATTTAAACAGCATCACCCAGAGTTTTGGCAACAGGCGCAAGCACTCAATGCGAAACACGGCAGTCGTAAGCGTAAGGCTAAAAGTAAAACTAAAGGCACTAACAGAAAGATAGCAAATACAAGAATTGATATTGATCAGCTATCTTTATTCCAACCCATCTAGATAATTGATTTCAAAAGCTAACCATTCCAACCCGTAATACCTTGGCGATATAGATAATGGCTCATAAGAAATTACATCTAGACAGTAAAATTTGCCTGGGCTGTAACAAGCCCTTTAATTGGCGTAAAAAATGGCAAAGTTGTTGGGCCGAGGTCAAATATTGTTCTGACCGTTGTCGGCGCCATAAAACAACCCAAAATAGTTCGGATGTTAATCATGCGTAGACTCTATCTTATCTTGGGAGATCAGCTTGATCGCGACTCTCTAATTTTTAATGACGTCGATAGTGAAAATGATTGCTTCTGGATGGCAGAGGTTATTCAAGAGTCGACGCATGTTTGGTCACACAAGCAGCGCATTGCACTTTTTCTATCAGGGATGCGGCACTTTGCAGAAGAACTGCGCGAAAAAGGCCTACCACTGCAATATTTCTTTTTAGAAAATGAGCAGTTTGGTGACTTAGCAGAAGCGTTAGCATATACGATCACAGCTGAACATCCGGAAGAGGTCTGGTTTGTCAGGCCT
This sequence comes from Legionellales bacterium UBA7366, assembly GCA_002469885.1. Classification (GTDB taxonomy): domain Bacteria; phylum Pseudomonadota; class Gammaproteobacteria; order UBA7366; family UBA7366; genus UBA7366. The sequence goes on from DKOI01000099.1 coordinate 2,443, forward strand.
GGCGATTATCGTGTCCTCGAGTCATTGGTTAATACTTGCAAGCAATACAATGTGCCATTTAAACAATTGAACGATCAGCACTTTCTTTCCACCCCGAAAGATTTCAAACAGTGGGCGGGAGACAAAAAACAGTTACGTCTGGAATACTGGTATCGAGAATTACGTAAAAAATATCAGATACTTATGGAAGATAACAAGACGCCATTAGGTGGTAAATGGAATTATGACGAATCCAATCGCAAGTCATTTAAAAAGGAAGGGCCACAGGACATTCCTAAAACGCTGTCCTGGCCGGCAGACAAAATAACCCAAACGGTGATTGCGTTAGTCAATGAGAAGTTCCCCGATCACCCCGGCACACTGACAAAGTTACATTGGCCGGTAACACAGGAGCAAGCACAACAAGCGCTCTCTCGATTTTTTGAAAACTGCTTAGAAAACTTTGGCGAATACCAAGATGCCATGTGGATGGATGAACCCTTTTTGAATCATTCATTAATTTCAACCGCCATGAACATGAAGTTACTACACCCGCTGCAAGTTATTCAGAAGGCTGAACTTTACCATCGAGAAAAAGGCGCCCCGTTAGCGGCTGTCGAAGGTTTTATTCGCCAAATATTAGGCTGGCGTGAATATGTGCGAGGTTTGTATTGGATGCACATGCCAGCTTGGCTAGATATGAATGCGTTAGGGGCTAGGCAGAATCTGCCCGATTTTTATTGGACAGGAGACACTGATATGACCTGTATGAGCCAGAGTATTAAGCAAACCTTAACCTACGGTTATGCCCATCATATTCAGCGTTTAATGGTTACCGGCTTGTTTTCACTGCTTTATGGTATTGATCCAAAACAGATTCATCAATGGTATTTGGCGGTCTACGTGGATGCGGTTGAATGGGTCGAGCTACCCAACACTTTAGGCATGAGCCAATACGCTGACAATGGCATTATGGCTTCGAAGCCTTATGTGGCAAGTGGCAACTATATTAATAAAATGAGTAATTA
>DKOI01000123.1 GCA_002469885.1 Legionellales bacterium UBA7366
AAGTATTTAAAATAGAAAATTCCGAACAAGATGCCATAAACTAGTAAGATCAAAACAAAGGAGGCAACAACGTTATGTAATGGCACGTTGGATGCCGCGTCGATTGTTCTCAACGCATTGTAGACGACCCAAGGTTGGCGCCCGGCTTCTGCTGTGACCCAGCCGGCAATCATCGCGATAAATCCCGCTGGGGCCATGGCGCGCACCCATAATAGATACCAAGATTGATTGTGGGCAATGCCTCTCCAACGTAGTGCTACATAAACGATAGCGGTTAATAGCATGAGTAAACCCAGTCCTACCATGACTCTGAACGCCCAGAAAACGAGGGGTACGTTGGGTTGGTCAGCTAGGGGAACTGTGGATAATCCAGTGAGTTCACCGTCGAGTTCGTGTGTGTTGATCAGGCTAGCTAATTTTGGAATGCTTATCATCAAGAGGTTTCTTTGGTTCGTTTGATCTGGCCAGGCAAACAGTAACAAGGGCGCACCTTTTTCGGTTTTCCAAACACCCTCAATAGCAGCGGTTTTGATGGGTTGGTGCTCGTGTACGATGATGCCAGATTCGTCGCCTAGATATATTTGTAAGGGCATCAATATAATGAGCGCGAGTAGCGAAAAGTTAAAACAACATTTTGCAAAGTTCACGTGAATTTTATTTATTAAATAGTGAGCGCACACTGAAGCAACTGCAAAAGCGGTGCAGACATACGCCGCAATTAACATGTGACTAAATCGAACAAAAGCCGAAGGGTTTAAGATAACGTCTAGCCAGCTATCAACAATAAATAGGCCGCTATCTAGGTGTGCGCCTGCCGGTGTCTGCATCCATGAGTTGGCGGAATTAATCCAGAAAGCTGATAGGGTGACTCCAATGACTACAAGAACCGTTGCTGTGAAGTGAAGCTTGGAGCCAACTCGGTCCCAACCCAAAATCATAACACCCAAAAAGCCCGCCTCAATAAAAAAGGCGGTCATGACTTCGTATGTAAAAAGAGGCCCAAGCACTGCGCCAACAGCATGGCTGTAGCCAGACCAATTGGTGCCAAGTTGGAACTCCATAACGATGCCTGAAACGACGCCCATGCCAAATGTTAAGGCAAATATTTTGGTCCAAAATTTACAAATGACGAGATAAAGGGGGTTTTTAGTTTTAAGCCAAGCGCCTTCAAATACAGCCAAGAAGCTAGCTAAACCGATACTAAAAGCGGGGAATAAAATATGAAAAGCGATGGTGATCGCAAACTGTGCTCGGGATAATGTTTCAGTATCAATTGCCATAAAAGCCACCAGGATGAGTGCTTGGATTGAGGTTCATTATATTCTTATTACTCGAAAATACAACCTAAGTTTGTTAATAAAATGTTCTCTTGAGCAATAAATATCGTTTATTTTGCGGCTTTTTCTCAAGTGATCTCGCTTTATATGTTCTTGTCTTCGGGGTGTGTTGAAAGCGTGATTGCAGTGTTGATGTGAATACTTTATTCTTAAAATTACGGTGTGTTAAAGATGTACTTGATTTCAATGTTTTTTTGACCAGAGAGTAGCTTGCTAATCGCCGCTTTGTGTCATCCCAAGTGCCAGGCTCTGCGTTAAGCTCTGTTCTTGTGCTTTTATGTATTTGGAATTAATTAACTATTGAATAGATTGATTTGTCAATTGTAATTTATTGGTGGTGGAAAAATGGACAAAAAAGCTTTGATACTCATATAAGCACTTGCTCAAAAGTAAGCGAGATGATCTGGGTGTGTACTTGAAAATTAAGGCGCTATTGCTCTCTCAAGATTTGGCTTTTTTGTGTACTAGGGGGGATGAGGCAGCTTATGGCTCATTGGTGGCTTTTCATGTTAGTGATGATGTTAAATATGTTATTTTTTCAACACTTAAATATAAAAGAAAATATCATTTGCTCGAAAACTGTGGTCAAGTAGCTATGCTGGTTGATAATAGAGATCAGACACACGGAGAAATGTTGAAAATCTCAGCGGTTACACTTAACGGTAAGGCCAAAAAAATGGAAGGTAAGCATCAGATACAGGTAGCTAAAAAAAAGCTTCTTGAAGAACATAATTATTTGCATGAATTGGTTTCTTCCAATAGTTGTGTATTCTTCCATATTGAAATTACACGCTGTTTTTACGTCCCCCATCTCCAAGAAGTGACTGAGTGGATACCGACTTGACGTATCTTACTGATTTAAATCGTATATCTGCAGCAGATGTTATAGGGCGCAAAGCCTCAGCTCTTGCGCGTGCAAAGCAAGCAGGGTTTCGTGTTCCAGATTCGATCTGTTTAAATAGTTTAGCGTATCAGCATTTTATGGCTGAAAATAAGTTGATTCGCTTGATAGAGGTTGAGATAGGCAGAAAGTCCATGGATGATATGCGGTGGGAGGAGTTGTGGGATTGCGGGTTAAGAATTCGGAATAGCATACTTAAGTCAATAATTCCTATTGATATTATTCGTGAAATAAAAAAAGTTATTCCGGAAGATTATATGTGCGCTGGTGCTGCTGTTAGGTCTTCGTCGCCACAAGAAGACATGAAAAATGCTTCTTTTGCAGGCCTATATGATTCTTATATTGGTTGCCATGATTTGCCTGCTCTTTTAGATTCCGTTTTAAAGGTGTGGGCCTCTCTTTGGTCTGATCGTTCTTTGCTATATCGACGGGAGATTGGTTTAGATGTCGGACAAAGCAGCATGGCTGTTATTATCCAGAAAATGGTACCAGGTGAGCACTCCGGTGTGGCTTTTAGCCGAGATCCTAATGACGCCAAATCAGACTATCTAATGATTGAGGCTGTGCCTCAAGCTCTCCTTTGGTGTCAGAGCGAGGTGATGCCGATCAAGTTATGCTGGGTGTTTCTTTTTCTTATAATGTAAAAATATAGAGGGTTGTATGGATAAACCGTGTGTTGTTTTTTGGTTTCGTCAGGATTTGCGTTTAGCTGATAACCCTGCGTTTTGCGCCGCTGTGAAAGCCGGGACTGTGCTGCCTATTTATATTCTCGATGATGTGAATTCAGGTCGCGCCAAAATGGGTGCTGCAAGTCGCGTGTGGCTTCATCATTCGTTGCACTCCTTGAATAGAGCGTTAGGCTCAAAGCTGTCTGTTTTATCAGGTGATGCACGAACGGTTATAATGGCTTTGACCAAGAAAGAAAAAATCAAGGAAGTTTTTTGGAACCGTTGCTATGAACCTTGGCAAATTCTGCGAGATAAAAAAATCAAACATGACTTGGAAGAGAGCGCAGTAAAGGTGTCAAGTTATAATGCCTCTTTGTTGTGGGAGCCATGGGAGGTTTTGAAAGGTGATGGAACACCCTACAAGGTGTTTACACCGTATTACAAAAATGGGTGTTTACAGGTGATGCCTCCACGCACCCCACGTTTAGCGCCTGAGAAGATGCGGTTAGCTGATGCACCAAAAGGCTCGTTATCAATTGACGGGTTGGATCTTTTGCCCGTGACGACATGGTCCTCAAAAATGATGCGCCATCACAAAGTGGGTGAAATGGCTGCTCACAGTAGGCTTGCGACATTTTTGTCAGATGAGTTGCAAGACTATAAAGTGGGTAGAGATGTGCCTTCTGCCAAAGCGATCTCAAGATTGTCGCCACATCTGCATTTTGGTGAAATATCCCCTCATCAGGTTTGGTTTGCGGCAAAAGAACAGATGAAAGATGAAAACCTGCAATGCTTTTTGTCAGAGCTCGGCTGGCGAGAATTTTCTTATTACTTGTTGTATCATTTTCCCGGTTTGCCCACCAAGAATTTCAGGCCCAATTTTGACAAGTTTCCTTGGTCTACAAGCACAAAACAGTTGCGTGCTTGGGAGAAAGGATTGACGGGTATTCCTATTGTTGATGCTGGTATGCGTGAGTTATGGCAAACAGGCATTATGCACAACCGGGTAAGGATGATTACCGCCTCCTTGCTAACAAAGAACTTATTGATTGATTGGCGAAAGGGGGAGCGTTGGTTCTGGGATTGTTTGATTGATGCAGATCTTGCGAGCAATACGGCTGGTTGGCAATGGGTTGCTGGGTCGGGCGCAGATGCGGCGCCATACTTTCGAATTTTTAACCCCGTCACCCAGGCCAAAAAATTTGATCCGCAAGCTCAGTACATACTTAAGTATGTTCCTGAGCTTGCCAAGTTGCCGCTTAAATATGTTTTTGCCCCTTGGGAAGCGCCTGCCAGAGTGTTGAATGAGGCAGGTGTTGTTCTTGGTGAGACATACCCGACACCGATTGTTGATCTTAAAACCTCAAGAACACTGGCGCTTGAGGCGTTTTCCGCTATAAAGGGAGTGTCTTGATGTATATTATGATTTGTGGTGCTAGCGGAATGATCGGCAGTGCCTTGTTTGAGGCTCTCAATGCCCATCATAATTTAACTGTTGTGGGTCGTGATAAATCCATTTTAGAGAAAAGATTTCAAGGCGTGGGCTGTTATTCTTGGCAGGAATTAACGCTTGATCTCCTGGCGAGTCAGGATGCTGTGATTAACCTTTCAGGTGAAAACATTGGCAGTAAGCATTGGTCTGAAAAACAAAAAAAAAGAATACTCAATAGTCGTATTCATGCAACCCACACCCTTGCTAGCCTCTGCGCTTTGCTTGGCAAGAATGCCCCGCGACTTTTGAATGCCAGTGCGATTGGTGTTTATGGATTGCCGGAGTCTTTGGCAGCGCAAAAAAAGAGAGTTTTTGATGGGTCTTCAACACTCCCGTTAAAGCCGTCTGACTTTTTAAGCGAGGTGGGGGTGCAATGGGAGAGTGCGCTCAACATTGCAGAAGATGCCGGCATTAGCGTGGTTAAATTACGCTTTGGTGTTGTTTTATCAGCCCAAGGCGGCGCTTTAAAAAAAATGCTGCCTAGTTTTAGGTTGGGCCTGGGGGCAAAAATTGGGTCTGGAGAACAGCCTTTTTCGTGGGTTGCCTTGGATGATGTGGTGTTGGCGATTGAGTTTTTGCTTAATCACCCAGCTGAGGAGGGGGTTTTTAATATCGTTGCTGATGGAGTTGTTACGCAGTTGCAGTTTGCAGAAAAGCTTGCGGCTCATTTGCGTAAACCTTGCTTTATGTCTCTGCCTAGGGTTCTCATCAAATTACTTTTTGGCCAGATGGGTGAAGAGTTGTTGTTATCAGGGCAGTCTGTGAGAGCAGTCCGTTTGCAGGCCTTGGGCTTTGCTTTTTCGTGTCCGACTCTCGATGCAGCGTTTAATCAGTTATTGTGATTTTTATTAATCTCAATCATGATCTCGTTCCGTCGCATCAGAGGTAATGTCCATGGTGGGTTATAAAAGGCATATTTAGGGACTGCTATCGTCTCAATGTGGTGCTTTGAGATATACTTCAAGAGTTGTTTTTCATGCTTGGCAATATTGTCGTTGGAATTCACCCCTGAAAACGTGATAACGATGTAGGTTTGCTCTGGAATTTCTTTGATGCTAACTGTTTTGCTATTGGGTTTGGGTAGGGAATCCATCGTGTATTCAGATGGCATGACGAAGCTTATTTGCCAAGAGCCGTTAGACTCTTGTTGTTGAACTGGGGCTGTCATAGCAATTTTTGTGTTACTCTGCTGTTGCACTGGTGCGGTCATTTTGATCTTTTTTTCAACAGTGTTGTTGCCAAAGATATAGTCTGCTAACAACCGAAAGCCTTGGTTAATGGCATCTTTGCGCTCTCCTGGAACGTCGACCTGGGCAATAAGCATAGGATTATATTGTCGTATTTCAATGTTTCCTACTGATGAGGTGACCTGGTATTCCGGGTGCTCGACATTACTCATGATAGGTCCAGCCATTATTCCAACAAGCAGGGCAATAACAATAACAATAACGATAGCAACAATTATCCATATCTTTCCCATGAGTTTTGTTTTTCATCCTTGTCTAACTTAAAAACATCAAACGGA
>DKOI01000060.1 GCA_002469885.1 Legionellales bacterium UBA7366
TATGAAAATCCCGGGACAGGTCACTGCGCACGCACAAACATTCAATTTATTTTCTATCATTACATTGATTCTAGTTATTCCTTTAGCTGGGAAACTCTCAGATAAATGGGGCCGTATGAGGTTAACCGCCCTATCGTCAATAGGGCTATTTGCAATATCGCTTGTTTATTTTGCTCTCTTAAATCAGGGCACACAAACCAGTATTTTAATTGCTTTGATTATCACATCCGCACTAACAGCAGGCTTTGCAGTCAGCGCCTCTGTGCTCATCGTAGAAGTATTACCTGTAGAAATTAGGGCAACAAGCGCCGCTTTAATCTACGGCGCAGGCGCTGCAATCTTTGGCTCATCCATACCACTCTTCTCAGAGTTAATTGTTAAACTGACAAAAAACCCTGTTACACCAGGTTACTTAATGAGCTGCTTATCTTGTCTTGGCATCATTGGGTTTGTATTATTACGATCATATTTAAACCCAAAAAATTCCGAAGTCATACGCAACCAGGCACTTCAACCTCAGGCGTAGCTGAATGATCGAGTTGCTGCTCAAGAAACCCTGACAGAACTGCATGGTACTGCTCTGGGTCTTCGTAATACGGTGCATGCGAACAACCCTTCAAAACGTGAAGTTCTGCTTGCTGTATTTTGGCTTTCATGGCAATAGCACAATCAATAGAAACGTAATCATGCTCGCCTGTCATAATGAGTGTTGGCACTTTGATGTTATGTAATTCACTTAAACGAGAGTAAGATCTAATTGCTCCGGTACAATGAAAAAGATTTTCTCCAAAGATTAAATCCATTGCTTTCTTTCCGGCATTTGAAACGGAGTTTGTAAGCTCTACTGGCCACTCTTCTAAACGACATAAATGCCTGCGCATCAGCAATGTAATTGCTGCCTTATATTCAGGGTTATCCTTTGTGCCATTGGCCTCTCTTTTTGACATCATCTGATAGGTTTGATTGCCTAAATTCATCTTAAAGCGCTCAAATCCGCGCTGCATAATTTCACCATCAGCTGAGGTATTACCTAGGATTAAAGTTTTTAAGTGCTCCGGATATTTGAGTGTGTACTCTATTGCTAAAATGCCACCCCAAGAACGACCCATCATATGAATTTTTTTCAAACCAAAATGATCTGTAACAGCTTTCACTTCATCTGTGAAACGTTCAATCGTCCACAAGGAATCATCATCAGGCTCATCAGAATTGCCGCAACCTAGCTGATCCCACGTGATCACACGATACCCCATCTCTGCATAGCGCTCATGCGGGCCTTGCAATGTCTCAGATGCAGCACCCGGACCACCGTGGATTAATACCAATGCTTGATCTGAATCACCCAGTGAGTACGCAGCTAATTCATGCTCGCCTAGTTGAATTTTTTCTTGTGTGAAACTTTTCATACATCATTCCTTATACTACTTTCACCGTATGTAAGTCATTTCTCACACCAGGTTTACAATTACAGCTTATCTATTGCCGCTATGATAGCGCGCCTGGTAAAATGTTTAAAGTAAATGTCATCATATTAGGGCGAGAAAGATAATGGAGCAATCATCACTACTGACTCAAGAACAGCTAGCGCATTGGTGTGGATTTCAGCGAAAATGCGACATTGAGCACTGGCTTAGAAAAAATCACATCCAATTCTTTAAAGGTAGAAAAGAAACAATTTGCACAACATTAAACGCTATAAACTCGTCACTCTATGAAGAGACGCATGATGACATCGAATTCTTATAATGGGACGCAAACGGCAAAAATCCAGAGAGAAGCTTCCTAAATATGTTTACCTCGCCAAAGGCAGATACATCTATAGAACCTACCTAGGAAACGGAGTCTACGGACAAGAGATCGTTATTGCGCCCGGTGACGCGCCACTATCAAAAGTCTACAGTGAATATGAAAAAATTTCCGGGCAAGGGGGTTATACGCTAAAATGGATCATCAAAAAATACCTTTCAAGCGAACAATTCACTAGCACATCAACACGAACACAAAAAAATTATCAAACGTATGCGAAAAACTTGATAGAACAACCCTTAGCGAATGGCTTGAAGTTTGGCGACATCACTATTAATAAAATCTCACAACGTACCATACGAAAATATCTCGACGATAAAACAGCTAAAGTATCTGCAAATCGGCATATCGCTTTTTTAAAAGTTATTTTCAACTGGGGATTAGAACGTTACAGCATCATAAAAATAAACCCTTGTATAGGCGTTCGCCTATATTCTGAAAAAGCGCGCGAACGCTATATTGAGGACTGGGAATATGAGCTTGTCAGAGACCTCGCCTCAGTTGAATATATACCAATATTCATGGAAATTGCTTACCTCTGTCGAGCGCGCTGGTCTGAAATAGCAAGCCTCAGGCGAGATTGCATTAGCGATGATGGGCTTTACTTAACGCGCAGCAAAGGCTCAAAAGATGAAATAACTCTCTGGACGCCTCGCTTGCGTCTTGCAGTCGATAACGCCCTTCAATTTAATGATTCGCGCTTTAGTCATTACCTTATTCACAACCCAAGCGGAGAGCCTATCCAGCAATCTGCATTCACTAGCGCGTGGCGGCGCGTAATGGATAACGCACTCAAGAATGGATTGGCCGATAGATTTACT
>DKOI01000088.1 GCA_002469885.1 Legionellales bacterium UBA7366
GGTCCTAAAAAACCGGGCAGGTCATTGCGACAGAACCTTAAATAATGGCGAGCTAACGATTTTGTTGCGACACAACTGGCTCAGCTCCTTCTTCAAGAATGTTAAGGTAATTTTTATAAACATAAACTTTATCACGTTTTTTGCCTGTGATTTCCTCTAGGATTCCAAGATCTACCATGTGATTTAGGGATGCCCTGGCGGTTGGGGCTGTCATGTCTAGCTCTTCTGCTATTAATGGCACGGTCACTTTGGGTAGTTTTTTCATGTGCTCGAGTGTTTTCTCACAAGTAAAGCGAGCACGTCCTAGAGAGGCAATTTTTTCAAGGTCTTCATTAAATAATTTATTAATGAGATTTGCAGTTTGAATGGCTTGTTTTGCAGATATAGCTATTCCTTCTAAAAAAAATTCAAGCCATGTTTCCCATGTGCCGTGCAATCTGACTTCTTGAAGCAAGTCATAGTAAATTTGGCGGTTTTTCTTGAAGTGCAGACTTAAGTATAATATCGGCTCATCAAGTATGCCGTTGTTACAGAAAATTAACGTTATTAAGAGCCTGCCAAGGCGCCCATTGCCATCCAAAAAAGGGTGTATCGTTTCAAATTGAATGTGGGCAAGGCCAGCTTTAATTAAAACCGGTAGCGAGTCATCATGTAAAAATTTTTCAAAATCTGATAGGCATTGGTTTAGTTGGTCTACGGGTGGAGGTACAAATAATGCATTTCCAGGTCTTGTGCCACCAATCCAGTTTTGTGACTTTCTAAATTCACCCGGCATTTTGTTTGACCCACGTCCGCCTGATAGTAGCACGTCATGTATTTCCCGTAATAGTCTAAGTGATAGCGGAAAGCCATCATCTAAACGCTTCAAGCCATAGTTGATTGCTTTTACATAATTAGAGACTTCTTCAACATCATCGACTGAGACTTCCGGTTTTTGTTTGTGTTCAAACAGTATCAAGTCTGAAAATGAACTTTGCGTGCCTTCAATTTGGCTTGAAAGCAGGGCTTCTTTTCGAACATACATGTAGATGAAAAGTGACGTGTTTGGAATGGATTTATGGATGCTGTTGAGCTCGCCTAGTGCGTGCGTCGCTTTCTCTAATAAAGGGGAGAGCCGAGCTAAATCGATAGGTGGCTCAGGCGGCAAAGGATTTGGTATATAGGCTTTGAAAGGCTCGGATGCGGTTCTCTGAGTGATGTATTTACCGGTTCTTTGTTTCATCGTTATCTTTTCCTAAGGTTTCCTGAAAAGAAAGTATAGACCTCTATCTTTTCTTAGTCAAGCTAGGAAAGAAAAGATAGAGCGATTATATTGAGATAATCTATTGAATTTAGACTAAGTTAAGTCAGCTATGTTTTCCGAAAAAAACAGCTCCAAACTAAGTATAAACAAGGGTGTCTGTCGCGAAACCTTATCTAAGCAGCAATCGGCAGCTGAAATAGTCCACGACAGTGTTTTTTCCACCGGTGGTCATTGATGTTCAAGAGCTTTTGTTCGGCACATCGGGATTTTTCTAATGGTGTGTTGCCTTCAATGCCAAGATGGCCGCTTTTTTCATTATAATAATGTTGATAGGATCGCAGTTTGGTTTCTAGGTCAGCGGCGGTCCAAAATAAGGTCTGATCCAATAGCTCCCGTCTGATGCTCCCAATGAGGCGTTCAACAAAAGGGTGGGATAAGGGTGCGTATGGAATAGTTTTGATTTCTTCAATGTCCACGATTTGCAGGTTAGCTTGCCAGCGATAAAATTTAAATAAGGGATCGTTATCTGAGCTGAGATATTTGGGAAAGTTTTTTTTTGCAATTATGGTGTTAAACATGCGGCACGCATCAATTCCGGTGATGTGGCCAGGATGAACGGCGAAGCCAACAATGCGCCGCGTGAATTGATCGATTACAACCATTACCCAGTGTGATTTAAGGTTGATTGATTCAGTTCGAAAGAAGTCAACGGACCAAAGGCTGTCTTTTGTATGCCCGAGAAAGGTGAGCCATGACGGACCATTATTATTTGGCAGGTTTTTATAATGTTTGTTGAGTACTCGGCGAACAATATCTTTATCGATTTCAGTGCCAAATGCAAGGTTGATTTGCATTGCAATACGCCGACAGCCGTAGCGCGGGTTGCGATGTTTCATTTCAATGATAGCATTTATAATGGATTGATCTTGGCCTTTGCGCCCCGGTTTTTTCGCTGATGTGTTTGAAAATAATATTCGATATTTTCGTTTCACCAGTGCCCGGTGAAATTTAAGCATCGTTGCAGGTTTCAATGCAATCGCAATGCGAGATAGTCGCTTATAGCTTAAGAAGCCAGCTAGAATGCCAAACGTAATACGTTCAAAGGTTGTTAGTTTCGGCGCGCGCTTTTGATTGCGGGTGAGTGTGATTAGTTGGTTACGTAGGGCAATATTTTCCGCTGCAATTCTACGCGTGCCGCCAGGCATTAATGGTCTTAACCAAACAGTGATAAATCTTGGTATCAAAAGTAGAATATTCATGATTGTTTGATTGTAGCACAATCTAGGTTTAATTTCTTCTGTACGCTATCCCTCTGATTTTGTACTGAAATTAAGAAAGCGCGACACACAGGGCAACTCCAGGGACAAAGTAAAGCCTATTATCGATCATTATTCCATGACAAGCGTTACCCAGGCCTTGCGTGTTAATAGCGGCCAAGTCAAACAGCAAGTCACGGTAGGGATATCGGTTACTCAACGTCCCTACCGCGACTTAATGTTTAGCTCTGACACCGATACCTATGAAATAGAGCAGCGATGCCCTTGGGTTTCTTGGTTTTTTTCTTCCATTGCTGATGAAATAGAGTAGCGATGCCCTTGGGTTTCTTGGTTTTTTTCTTCCATTGCTGAGAGGTTGTTTGTGTTAGGTCTATGAGATAGATAGCGCTTAAAGAAGGCGGATGATGCCATGTGAAAGACTTTCACATCATTATAAGCTTGGTCGATTTTTAGTCGATAGCTTTCGTGAGTGGCGCTCGCTGAGAGTACAAATGTTACTAATAACAGTTTTTGCCAGAATTCAACTTCTGTGGGGTTAGAGTTTGCAACCAATGAACAAAGCAATCCAAACCCAGACAAAACACATACCATTGAAGAAGCATCCCAGTCATAGCGAAGTAGCTGACCTGATGCTGCATGTATTCTTCTGCCGGTGACGACTGGAGTGCTATCCATAAACAAATTTTCGGCAAGAACAACGGTAGTAACACACTTAGGCAATGCCTTAACAGTTTCTACTGAGACGCCTTTGTTGAT
>DKOI01000006.1 GCA_002469885.1 Legionellales bacterium UBA7366
GTGATTTCGGGTTTGATGAGATTATCATTAAGTTGGCCACGCGACCTGAGAAGCGTCTGGGTTCAGATGATCTATGGGACAGGGCCGAAGGTGCGCTGGCTGAGGCGCTCCGAGATGAGGATATGACTTGGGAAGTGTCGCCAGGTGAGGGTGCCTTTTACGGCCCTAAGATTGAGTTCTCATTGAAAGACTGCCTTGAGCGTGTATGGCAATTGGGCACCTTACAGATCGATTACAGCATGCCGGGCCGTTTGGGCGCTGAATTTGTCGATCAGAATGGGAAGAAACAGGTTCCAGTGATGTTGCATCGCGCTATCCTCGGCACGTTTGAGCGTTTTATGGGCATATTAATCGAGCACTATGCGGGCAAGCTTCCGGTCTGGTTAATGCCAAAACAGGCGGTTGTCTTGAACATAAGTGAGGCTCAGGGCCAATATTCGCAAAAAGTTGCAAAAATATTGAAAAAACAGTCCATTCGAGCACATTTAGACTTGAGAAATGAGAAGATCGGCTATAAAATCCGTGAACATACTTTACAACGTACTCCCTACCTCATTGTGATTGGAGATCGTGAAGTCGAAACAGAGACAGTTTCAGTGCGCCATCAAGATGGTCGTGATTTAGGCAACCATTCAATTGAAGGTCTAATTTCACTGATTCAAGAAGATATAGCAAAATTGGGACGAACAAGCGTGGAGGAATTAACCGATTAGTGACCAGAAACAGACTCGTATTAATGAGCAGATTAAAGCCCCTGAAGTGAGGCTCATCGATGATAAAGGTGGTCAATTAGGTATACTTTCGCTTAAAGAAGCGCTTGAAAAAGCCAGCAGTATGTCACTAGATTTGGTTGAAGTGTCTCCGCACGCTAAACCGCCTGTTTGCCGAATCATGGATTTTGGCAAGCACAGATTTGAAAACAGTAAACAACGCGCTGTTCAACGTAAGAAACAGCGTCAGAAGAAAGTTCAACTCAAAGAGTTGAAGTTCGGTGTAAGAATTGAAGAAGCTGATTACCAGGTAAAACTCCGCAACCTGATTCGCTTCTTGGACGATGGAAACAAAGTGAAAATTTCATTGCGTTTTCGTGGTCGTGAAATGGCTCACCAAGAAATTGGCATGCAGTTAATGCAGCGTGTCAAGGCCAGCAGTGAGGCGTTTGCAGTAGTGGAATCTGAACCAAAGTTAGATGGTCGTCAAATGATCATGGTTCTGGCTCCTAGAAAGAAGTAGCGCTAAGCGCTAAAATGCGGCGTAAAAACCCAATGCTTTCTTAGCATCGGGGTCTTTTTGCGTCCGTTTTTTTAGTCCAGCGTTAAATATTAAATTAAATGTGGGAATAAATCACATGGCTAAAGTGAAAATGAAAACGAACAGTGGTGCTGCTAAGCGTTTTAAACGCATAGCTGGTGGCCGTTATAAGTTTAAGCGTGCTTTCAAGAATCATATCTTATCTAAGATGAGCACTAAGCGTAAACGTCAGTTACGTGGCATGGCGATTGTATCAGATGCTGATACACCGGCAGTCGCTCGTATGTTAAAAGATAAGTAGGAGAAGAGAATGCCTAGAGTAAAACGCGGCGTTACAGCCCGTAATCGTCATAAGAAAGTATTAGCGAAAGCCAAAGGTTATCGCGGTGCGCGCAGCCGGGTATATCGGGTTGCTTACCAAGCCGTTGTTAAAGCGGGCCAATACGCATACCGTGATCGTCGTCAGAAGAAACGTCAATTCCGTGCACTATGGATTGTTCGTATCAACGCAGCAGCGCGTGAACATGGCTTGTCGTATAGTCGTTTGATTAATGGTTTGAACAAAGCCCAAATCGAATTAGACCGTAAAATTTTGGCAGAATTAGCTGTCAATGATAAAGCCGCTTTTGCTAAAATTGCAGAACAAGCAAAATCAGCATTAGCAGGTTAAAGAGCGTAGTCATTTCTGCCCTCCCGCAGGAATGACGAAATCAATGGACATCCCGGCTCGAGTGGGTCGGGATAACATTGAAAAAGTTAAGAAAGGTCAACGAATGTTGATCTAACGAGCGTAGCCATTCCTGCCCCCCCGCAGGTGTGGCGAAATCAATGGACATCCCGACTCGAGTGGGTCGGGATAACATTGAAAAACATGATTAAGGACTGAAAATTATGCATCAAGATTTGCAGCAAATTCAGTTGCAAGCACAGGCGGAAATCGACGCTTGTGAAGAACTATCCTCCCTAGACGCGATTCGCGTTAAATACCTCGGCAAAAAAGGCGAGTTAACCAATATTCTCAAAACCTTAGGCAAATTATCTGCCGAAGAACGTCCAAAAGTGGGCGGTGCTGTCAATGAAGTGAAAGAACTGTTGGTTGGTTTACTCAATGATAAGCGTGATGCTTTTAACGAGGCGGAGCTTTCTAAAAAACTTGCAGGTGAGAAAATTGACGTATCGTTGCCGGGCAGGGGAAACTCTCGCGGTTCACTGCACCCAATCACTAAAACATTTACCCGCGTTGAAGCCTTGTTTGCGCAAATGGGTTTTGATGTTCGATCAGGGCCTGAGATCGAGGACGATGAGCATAATTTTGAAGCCTTAAATATTCCCAAAAATCACCCGGCACGTGCAATGCAAGACACGTTCTATTTTGGTGACGGCCGATTGCTGCGTACTCACACCTCACCTTCACAGGTGCGCGCCATGCGTGAGCAAGATGCGCCATTGCGTTTGATTGCCCCGGGTAGGGTGTATCGCTGTGATTTTGATATGACACACACGCCGATGTTCCATCAAGTCGAAGCGTTGATGGTCGATGAGGGTTTACGCTTTTCAGATGCTAAGGGCGTTATCCTTGATTTCTTTAAGGCATTTTTTGAGTGTGATATTAAAACACGTTATCGACCTTCCTATTTCCCGTTTACTGAGCCGTCAGCTGAAGTTGATATTCAGTGCGTGCATTGCCAGGGCGATGGCTGCAGAACCTGCGGTCAAAGCGGTTGGTTGGAAGTGATGGGTTGCGGCATGGTCCACCCTAAAGTCTTAGAGATGTCGAATATTGACAGTGAACGTTATACCGGATTTGCGTTTGGTTTAGGCGTTGATCGCTTAGCGATGTTGCGTTACGGCATTCCAGATTTACGCGCATTTTTCGAGAATGATTTGCGTTTCTTAAAACAATTTTAATTGGATGAGTTATGAAGTTTAGTGAAGCATGGTTGCGTGAGTGGGCTAATCCATCTGTTGATTCAGCAGCATTACGGCATCAATTGACAATGGCTGGTTTAGAAGTTGATGACGTAGAGCCTGTGGCTGCCGTTTTTAATAATGTTGTTGTTGCTCAAATCAAAGATATCCAACCGCATCCTGATGCAGATAAATTAACCGTGTGCACAGTGGATGTTGGCGAAAGTGCGCC
Source organism: Legionellales bacterium UBA7366 (assembly GCA_002469885.1). Classification (GTDB taxonomy): domain Bacteria; phylum Pseudomonadota; class Gammaproteobacteria; order UBA7366; family UBA7366; genus UBA7366. The sequence continues at coordinate 3,392 of DKOI01000006.1, forward strand.
GTTGCAAATTGTGTGTGGCGCGAAAAATGTATCTATCGGTTTGAAAGTGCCGGCTGCCTTAGTTGGCGCCGTGTTTGAATCCGGTTTAAAAATTAAGAAATCAAAATTACGCGGTGTGGAATCCTTTGGGATGATGTGCTCTGCAGTTGAGTTGGGTATAGCGGAAGAATCCGATGGGTTGTTTGCGTTACCTGAAGATGCGACAGTTGGTTTAGATATTCGTGAATATTTAGGGCTGGATGATAAATCATTTGACGTGGATCTCACGCCAAATCGTGGTGACTGTTTGAGTGTTGCCGGTATTGCGCGTGAAGTTGCTGCCATTAATCAATGTGAATTAACGACTGTTGATGTCCAGGCTGTTAATCCAGTTATAGAAGATCAGGTCAACGTTGATTTTGAATCGCTTGATGCGTGTACGCATTACGTTGGTCGTGTGATTAAGAATATTAATATGCAAGCCAAGTCGCCAATTTGGTTGAAAGAACAGTTGCGCCGAAGTGGTTTACGCAGCATTTCACCGGTTGTTGATGTCACGAATTATGTGATGTTGGAATTGGGTCAGCCTATGCACGCGTTTGATTTGAATGCCGTTAAAGACGGTGTTGTTGTTCGACTGGCCAAAGATGGCGAGAAAATTACCTTGCTTGATGAAAAAGAAGTGAGCTTGAAAGCTGATACTGTGGTGATTGCTGATCAATCGAATCCTATTGCTATTGCCGGGATTATGGGTGGATTTGATTCTGCTGTTACGGACAAGACGAAAGACATTTTCCTAGAGAGCGCACATTTTACTCCCGATTCGGTGGCTGGGCATGCAAGAGAATATGGTTTAAGCACAGATTCATCACATCGTTTTGAGCGAGGCGTTGATCCAACTCTGCAGGCGAAAGCTGTTGAGCGCGCAACAGCGCTGTTGTTAGACATTGTCGGTGGTGAAGTGGGCCCTGTCGTGAGTGCAGGCAACCCTGAAGAATCAGCTGTTGTTATTACGCTTCGTACGGATCGAGTGAACCAACTGCTCGGCTTGAATTTACCAACGAAGGAAATTGAAGATCATCTTGTTCATTTAGGTTTGCTGTGTGAAAAAACCAATGACGGATTCAAGGTAACGGTGCCATTCTTTCGTTTTGATTTAAGAATTGAAGTAGATTTAATTGAAGAGGTCGCACGCTTACACGGATACGATAACATCCCCACAACGCAGCCTAGGGCCACGATTGCGATGTCGAGTGATCAAGAGGGTGTTGTGAAGCTTTCGCGCTTTCAGACGGCGTTATGTGACGCTGGTTATCATGAGGCCGTGACTTACAGTTTCGTTGATGATGCTATTCAAAAAACAATTGACCCACTTGCTGATGGTGTTGCATTGCTTAATCCGATTTCAAGTGAAATGTCAGTGATGCGCACAACGTTGTTGCCGGGTTTATTATCTACGGTTAAATATAATCAAAACCGTCAACAAGACAGGGTGAGATTGTTTGAGACAGGCATGTGTTTTTTACAGGGTAAAAAAGATTTAGCGCAAGTGAATATGCTTGCAGGCGTTATTTCCGGTTCAGTGTTGCCGACACAATGGTCGGCAAAAGTTCGCCCGGTTGATTTTTTCGACTTAAAAGGTGATGTGCAGCAATTGCTATCATTAACGCATGACGCGAGCAGTTTTTCATTTAAGCCAACAAGTCACACAGCGTTGCATCCAGGCCAAGGTGCTGATATTTTACGGGATGGTAAGAAGGTTGGTTTCGTAGGTTTGTTACACCCAAGATTGTATAAGGCGCTGGGTGTTCAGGGTCCGTGCGGAGTGTTTGAGTTGGAATTATCGACCTTACAAGCAGCTGCGATTTCTGCCTATTCTGCCATTTCTAAGTTTCCCCATATTACACGTGATTTAGCGTTTGTGTTGGATGAAGGTATACCTTTGGCGGATATTTTAACGTCAATCAAATCAGCAGCGGGTGACATGTTAATTAATACGAACCTGTTTGATCGTTATGATGGTGAGGGAATACCTGAAGGGTCTAAGAGTTTAGCACTAACCTTAACAATGCAAGATGTGTCACGCACCTTGACAGATGATGAAGTCAATTCACTTGTTGACCGCGTGACAACAACGCTTGCAAAAGACTTCTCTGCAGACCTTCGAGATTAGATTCGTCTTATTTGCTATCAACCCTTAAGGGTGATTATGATATGGTGCGGCTTCGCTTTAGAATGGAGACTGTGCGGAATGTTTAAATTGTCAACAGCGGCCCGACGACAAAAAAGTAACGATGTTGCCAGCATTGTTCAATGTATGGATTCAATGACTACCGCTTTAGGGTATTTATCGAAACCTAGCATTAAACGGTTGGTAGTGTTGGTGCTTAAAGAGTTTGATGTTCATCCTGTGGCCGCTCTAACGGCATAAATCATTCACTTTGATAGACATGAAGCAAGAATCAAATCGCTTTTCAAAAAAATGCATACGGCGATCAATGTCCATGAAGGCGCAGCGAAGGAAAAATACTCTGTGTATCTTGATGAGTTAAAATCCATTGCAAGTATTGAAAGGCGCTTGTCTGCGTTAAACATTCATGGTGCTATAGGTAAGCGATCACTCTAGCACCTCTTTCACTTGACCC
>DKOI01000120.1 GCA_002469885.1 Legionellales bacterium UBA7366
AGTAGAATGAAAATTCCGAGTAGAAAGGAGGCTAAGCGTAATATGTTACGGTATAGTAGTTCATAAGCATAGCTCGGTGAGCTCGTCACACTGAGTGTCGCTACGATGTTCCAGCCTTTCATGATTTTACTTGTGCCTGTTGGCGAATCGATCTCGATGGATTTTACAAACCAGCTAGGAACGGTGTCGATTTTAACTTCATTGATGGATCGCTCGGCTATCACTTCACCGTCAGGCTTGGTGAGTTTGATCATGTGATAATTGCCGCTATCAAATAAACTGTTAATAATCGTATTCACTTCGGGTAAATTTTTTTCGCCTATGGGTTTTGAAAAAAACAAACTAAGGTAGGCTGCGGTTTCTTGGGAATTCGCCCGCATGTTTTCTTTCATCGAATATTGCACGTTCACAATGTTAAAATACAGAGTGCCTGAGAGCGCAAACATCAACATAATTGCCAATACTGTGATCAGTTTTTTAGATAAGCTCATAACACTTCCAATAGTGATAAAGTTCGATTGTTCATTTCAACCCAGGGCTTAACGTCTTGGGGGCTCCTGGCGCCGTTTTTACGCTGCCGGCTATCCCATAAGGTTAAACCATTAAAGGCGAGCACAGGCCGTAAATCCGTCCGTTCTGACGCAGATTCAATAGTCGGGTATGCGTTATCCAGTATCAGCGGCGTTGCATCGCTAGTTTTGTAATATCCAAGTACCATGTGTGCTTGATCTTTGCTGCCGCCGTCCATTTTTTGTGTCATATAAACATACGTGATTTTAAGTTTATCTTGCGGCACACCTAAAGCGAGTAGGGTGAAAAACTTCGCAATAGCGTAATCTTCGCAATCACCCGCACCTTTTAGTAAGAACTCCACTGGAGATGCCCAGTAATCATATTTGTTCCATAGTATGGTGTCGGGGGTGTATTGAATGCGTGAGGTATCGTTGAAGAAGTTGTTCACCCTCTCTAATTTTTGCTCAGCGGTGGCTGATTGGTTTTCTTTTATCAGTAAAGTCCAATCGTTTAAGCGCTTAGCGGTTGGTGCATTATATTTTTGTTCGATACGTTTAATCACATCAGCATTGATGCCGGCCGCTGGGTTGTTAAGGTCTACCGTGCTTAACGCGACGCATATTGTCGCAAGGAAGCATAAGAGGGTCGGGAGGGTAAGTCGTTTGGTTTGTGTAATGGTCTGTTTGCTCAGACAGATAAGCTGATCAAATACGTTGGTATAACAGGCTGTCCAGATTTCTTCCATATATTAATGGTGTCAGAGATTGTGACTTTGTACAAGTGGTGTTATGTGCAGGGGTGTAGTTAATAAAAAAAAAGGCCTGGTGATCATCCGGGCCCTTTTCTTTACAGTGATGCGCTGTCTACCAGCCAAAGCCTTTCAGTATAAAGATCCAGATACCGCTGACTAAGATGGTGAGGAAGGTAAGCTTCATGCCTGCCATTCTCCAGGTCAAAGAAGGGTTGGCACTTTGCTCTTTGACGATAACGCCGTAAGCGTGGATTGCTCGACCAACGACGTAAACGATGTTTAATACTAAGAAGCCCATTGGGTCGGCGTTAAAAAACATCAATACGAGAAATAAGATTAAGGTGTAGCTGGTGTAGCGTTCAAAGTTGCGCTGTGCATCAACAGCGTCTAAGAAGGCTTTTGAGTCTGTTTCGTTTGAGTGAGGGACTTTGTGCGCGCGACGTAAGCCCATGATTTTTAAACTTAAAGCTAAGAAGAGTATTGTCAGTAAGCCGACGCTGACAGCCATGATTTGTTCGATTCCCATGTGTGTAACCTCCGTGTGATAAAAAATCTTCCAATTTATAACTTACTACGTTGTAAGCGCGGTAGTCAATAAAGATGATTATCTTTAGATAAGTGCCACAAAAGGAGTAAGCCGCATTATGATGCATTGCTGCGAGTTTTCTCTGGTTATCATGGCAAGTGTTAATTGAAAAAATAGTTTCAAATCAGTAAGATAAACGCGATATCATAAGAGGGCTTTTTTCATGGATGCTTTACCTTTAGTCAGTGTTATTATACCCGTATATAATAGAGAAACGCTTCTTCCTGAAGCGATAGAGAGCGCGCTTAAGCAGTGCTACAAAAATATTGAAATTATTGTTGTCGATGACGGTTCTACCTATAACACTTTAGCGGTTGCGCGTTCATTCGAAGCCAGGATAAAAGTGTACACTCAATCTAATCAAGGTTGCGCCGTGGCGAGAAATACCGCCATCCAAAATGCGACAGGTGAGCTGTATGCATTTTTGGATCCGGATGATTTGTGGATGACAAACAAGCTTACTGATCAGGTTAAACTTTTATAATTCAAAACCCTGATATTGATATGGTCTTTGGTAATATAGAGCAAGAAGGTGAGATCTATCCGGGAATATTTAACACATCCTTATTGGTGAAATCTGCAGCTTGGCACAAAGTCGGCGAACAACGTTTGAAATGGAAGGTGGGCGAGTTTGTGGAAAAGTGATTAAAGCCGTTTTAGACAGGCGTCGAAAATTGGACGTTGCTAGCGCTGGAGAAAGTCGTGATTAATATTCTTGATCTTGAGCCGCGTTCACGACTAGACGCTCATCAAGTTGAAATTTCAAAAGCATTGCTCGCCAATGCAGATATGCGTGATGAATGCTTGCAGGTGTGGCTTCAGGCAACTGACTTTGACAAAATGCAATTTTCAGAATTTAAGCTCATACCGCTTTTGTGTCAGCAATTTATGAAATCTAAAATTCATAATCCACATCATGGTCAAATGCAGGGTATATATCGTCATCTTGCCATTAAAGCAAACTTACGATTTAAAGAAGTGTTTTGTGTATTGCAGCAATTAACGGATGAAAATATCGATTTCATTGCGTTTAAAGGGCTTGCAATGGTCTTTAGATATTATCAGCAGCCCGGCTTGCGCTGGATGAATGATATTGATTTGTTAGTGGATAAAAGCCAGTTGTCCCTTGCGTTAAATGTTGTCGAACAAAAGAGTTGGACATTTAAATACACTGACGAGGAAATCGCACAGCTTTATTGTCCGCATTCTTTTGATTATGTTAAAGGTGAAAACGCCTTAGGAATTGACGTGCACCAATATTGCTTGCGGGAAAATCCTGTTGAAAGGGTAGACGCTAGGATTCGATCGCGTGCAACAGTGTGTGAATGGCGAGGCATAAAGATGAAGGTGATGTCACCGGAAGATTTGATTGTCACAGCAGTAGTAAATGGCATGCGGGACGTTACTTTTATGAATAACATACGCCAAGACATTACCTGGATTTGCGATGTGTTGAAAATAATGAATATTGAAGAGCATATCGATTGGAATATTGTGTTTGATGAAGTGCGAGAACGATGTGTCGAAGATACCTTTTATTTTGGAATGCGCTGGTTGTATGCGCAAACAAACGATAAAAGATTCCAACAGGTGATATCTCAGATAGAGCGCATTTTTGCGGCGCGTTTTCATCAGTTAACGCTCAGAGTTTACATGTCAAAGCCTTCGCGTCTTAAGCGAAAATTAGTACGTATGGCTTTCTCTTTTTGGAGGTTAGCTAAAGGCTCGGTAAAGTTTCCCCGTAAAGTCGAAGTGTAAATTCCTTGATCAGCAGCTCAAGACGGGCTAATATTTAAAGAGACTGAGTTCCACGGCGTTTAAAATTTCAAGGGGTTAGACGATGCAAGGTAAACAGAAAGGCGCAGCGCCAAAGCGCGAAGAAAGACTTGCTCGCGTTGAGCAGGGCATGAAAACAGCAGGTGTTTTAGGCTGTACTTGGGCCCATTACAAAGATGGGCAGGTTGTTGAGAGTGAGGCGCTGGGTAACGAGACTGTCGCGCGTTATAAAAATGGGGTGCTTGTTAAGGTCGATGATTCTGCAAGAGATACTTTAAGAGAAACCGCCCCAAAACTCTCTGTAAACAAGCCTCAACACATCGCATCACTGAGTAAGCCTGTTTTTGCCTATCTTGTTTTACGGATGGTGGAGAAAGGTGTTCTTAAGCTTTCAGATAAACTGTATGCTTATCAGCCTCCAAATTTTTTCAAAGAGTTCCCTGAATCGCAACGCGGATTTTTAAAAGATATCACCGTTGAGATGGTGTTGCGTCATCGTGAAGGCTGGGTTTCTCCGCGCAAGTGCGCGTTGGGTTCTGAACCAGGTGAATCCTTTACATACTCTGGTTTTGGTTTTCAATGGATACAAGAAATCCTGCTCAAGGAAACGGGGCAAACACTCGAGCAACTTGCACAAGAGTATGTGTTTGAAGACTTAGGTATGAGTTCGAGTAGTTATATCTCTCCTACAGATAAGGAGAGCAAATCAACAGATACGTTTTCTGGGAATGCGGCGAACAGCTTGCATACGACGCCAGAAGATTATGTGAAATTCGTTAAGGCGTGTTTAGCGGGTAAGGGCTTGCCAAAAGGGTGCGCGCTGTTTGAATTTGATTCTGAATTTACGATGACGAAAGATACCTGGGCGTGCGAGCAGAAAATTGCTAAAAAAGACCTTGAAAAGCTGGGTTGGGGGTTAATCTTTGGTTTGCAAAAAGAAGGTGATGTTGTTAAAGCGTGGCACAATGGCGATCAAAATTACACGCGTGCATTTGTTGCTTTTGATGTGACGGCGTCAGGAATAGGCGATGTGTTTGTTTACGTATGTCATTCAAGCTCACAGTTAGATAATTGCGGGTTTGCATTATTGGAAACGCTTTTGCCTGAAGGGTTGAAGCTCGTCCCGATGGAGACATACATGCATCAAAAATTAGGCTTTGCCTTAAATGTTCGAGAAGGTTGGCACGACGAGCAAAAAGCCATTATGCAGAAATTGATCGGTAAGGGCGGGAGCTTTGATCGCCTGGAAGCTGCTCCTGCACCAAAAAAATATTTGCAAGCTGGGCTTCTTGGGAAAACAGGATCCTTTGCTGTTAAGTCAAGTGGCGGCGAGTCTGTAGAGCAAGATCAAGATGATGTTATCAAGCCCAGTACGGATAAAGGTCCGAGCGCGAGCCAGTAGTGGATGGTGTCAAGTCTTGACGGTTGACACTTCAGCTTACATATCAAGATTTTCACATCGTAATCGAAAGTTAGTGCGTTTAGCTTCGCCCTTATTAAAGTTCGCGATAAGTTCAAGAACATTATCGCGAGATATTGATGCGTAGGGGTGTTCCATAATAGCTTTGATGAGTGCGCATATGTTGTCATCTATAATGAAGTGATATTCTGGGCTAATGTGAGCTCGCATCAACTCTAAAATTTCGGATTCTGATAGTGAGCTTTTTTTGGAAGAAAAGGAAAGAATTAGATCCAGCAGTCGCTCTTTCATAAAGCGGTGAAGATTTTCTTTCTTATCGGACATGGTCATAATGTCTTTAAAGATAATGTTGTATGCTATTAGCGCTTTTTTAAAATAACGAATACTGCCCACGACAGAAAACATCACTGAGTCGTCTCTTAGGCGATAGTAATATAAGTTTTGGTTTACGAAACTAAATTTGTGACACCATGAAAAGGCGTGTGCGTTGATGACAGTATCGTCCCCGTAGGCTAAACCGTTCATTAAAGGAAGTTCAGCAATTTTTTGATAGAGTCGTTGGTGGTATAGCTTGTTCCATACGGTTACCGCGCTGGCGTCTAGTGCGGTTTTTTTCATTTTAACATTCCTCTAGCGTTGATTCGGTTTTGTGAATTAGGTTCTTAATAATGTTAATTGTGCCCGCTTTATCTTTTCCAAGTTTCAATTGGTACACGGGCATTTTCTTGAGTATTAAAGAGGGAGCTGTTTTGCTGACAGGAAAAGGAGGGTCTGGAAAATCCACTACGGTGCTCACCTGCCTAGAGGCTGGCCTATCATTCATCAGCGAAGACTACTGACTAATTACAGCTGATCCTATACCAAAAGCACACAGCTTGTATTCATTTGCAAAGTTAACACAACAAACCCTCTCCATGTTCCCAGATCTAAAGCCTTATATTTGCAAAGAACTCCTACCCCCCCCGCTGAAAAGTCTGTAGTCTTTTACACCGAAGCTTTCAAGAGCAACATTTAAAAAACACTCCAATTAAAGCCATCTTGAGCTTATCAGTAACAGATAATGAAGAATCAGGGCTAATAAAGTGCTCTCTATCAGATGGATTAGCTGCATTAACCATCAGCACAGTTACACAACTCTCTCCCGTCTCAACACCTAAAACCTTAGCGTTCTACAAAGAGATATGATGTGGTCTACTATTTCC
>DKOI01000092.1 GCA_002469885.1 Legionellales bacterium UBA7366
AGCGCGCTGCATCAAGACAGGACCTGACAAATCAAACCGCTTAATCGCGGCGCGCTCTAAATCTCGAATGGCTTTGACTGAATAGATTGCGTTTAACATAACACTACCCGATAAAAATAATGACCCACACAACAATGACATTGACTAAGGATAAAAATACAGCTGCAGCCGCGATATCTTTAGCTTGCCCAGACAACACGTGGTGCTCAGTGCCAATGCGATCTACTGTAGACTCTACAGCAGAGTTTAACGCTTCAACAATTAACACCAAAAAAAGTGAGCTTAGTAACACCGCGCGCTCAAGGGCCGTGTGTCCAATATAAAAAGCCAGTGGAATAAAGACAACGAGTGAAGCCACTTCACATTGAAACGGCAATTCGCTTTTTAACATTGTGGTTAAACCTTTGATGGCATATTTTGTCGCTTTAAAAAAATGCGTGATCATGCTCACTTCTCTTTATCTTCAAACTTAATGAATTCAACATCTATAACACTGCTGGGTGGTTCATTATTTTTTAGCTTGCGCTTAATAATATAAACGCGCGCCATGGCAACTAAATAAATGATCAGACCGACAACGGCACCTACAACCAATAAGGTGGAAAAAATAAAAAAACCAATGATCGCAAGTGAAATAACGACAAACAAGGCAATAATAGGCATAGCGGCTTGAATTAATGCATTTTTCTGGTACATATTGTCTCTACATATATGATAAACTAACACCTATTATATAGCACCGTTGAAAAATATACACTAGAACACATGGCAAAACCTACTGAACAACCTGATTTCAATACCTTAGCAAGGGACATTAAACAATGGTCTCGCGAACTGGGCTTCACGAAAACTCAAATCACCGATATTGATTTGAGCGCATACACACCCAAGCTTCACGACTGGCTTGAAAAAGGCTTTCATGGCGAAATGGAATACATGGCCCGGAATATTGAGAAGCGCACCGATCCTGCTGAACTTCATCCAGGGACAACGCGAGTAATTTGTGTTGCCATCAATTATTTACCGCCTAATGCGCGCATCAAAGAAACCTTAACCAATCCCGAAAAGGCTTTTATTTCACGCTATGCAACGGGCGCCGATTACCACAAGCTCATTCGCAAACGTTTACAAAAACTCGCGCACATTATTCAGGAAGCCATCGGACCATTCGGGTATCGTGCATTTGCCGACAGCGCACCCGTACTTGAAAAACCCCTAGCTGAAAAAGCCGGCATTGGCTGGATAGGAAAACACACCAACATTTTAAGTCGCGATGCAGGCTCTTGGTTTTTTCTCGGCGAACTCTTTACCGATCTTCCCCTACCAATCGATGCGCCAGTCAAAAATCATTGTGGAAGCTGCAGCGCTTGCATCGACGTCTGCCCTACTCAAGCAATTATTGCGCCTTACACATTAGACGCACGAAGATGCATTTCGTATTTAACCATTGAATTAAAAGGTTCAATCCCTATTGAGTATCGATCAATGCTGGGTAATCGCGTTTATGGCTGTGATGATTGTCAACTTGTCTGCCCCTGGAATCGATTCGCAAAAATAACCGACACTGATAAATTCAAACCGCGTCATGATCTCGACACTGCAGACATGGTCGATTTATTTCTCTGGGACGAGGACACTTTTTTGAAAAAAACCCAAGGCTCTGCAATTCGTCGTATCGGTCATGAGTCTTGGTTGCGCAACATTGCTGTTGGTCTCGGCAATGCACCTACAACAAAAGCGATTATTGCCGCACTGCAATCCCGTCAAGATCACCCTTCAGCACTCGTGCGAGAACACGTTGCTTGGGCCTTAGAGGAACACAAGAAAAAAGACTAATTTTCACGAATAGTTGTGTTATCATTCGCCGACCAAGGTTGGTAATGAGAGTAACCACAAGATGAACGCTAGGATGCTAGATAAAATATGGCACAAAACAAAACGCATTGTTAATCAGAACAACAATCCAGGCCAATGCTATTTAACCGTATATTCAAATAACCAATCTGTTGTGGACGGCATCATCAATGTATACCTCGATAGATCTGCAGACTTTGACACGCTAATCAACGATTACCGACAAGGCAATCACAGCTTGGTTATCAGCAAAGATTTAAGTTCGGCGACTCGTAAATTAATTCGCCTAAAACGACTCGGTCAACTGGCTGACCAAGAAGGTGCGGCCTGTCACTTGCTCGCCAACATCACACCGGCCATTTTGCATCGTTTAATTGAACGCAAAAAAGATTTCAGGCGCTTTTTACGCGAAGCCGACGGCTTGCCGGCTTAAGCAAAAAAACTGCCGCGATAATAAACCAGTTCTTCAATTGAATCTTTAATATCATCTAACGCTAAATGCTTTGAGGATTTTGAAAACCCTTTTGCAATTTCCGGCGCCCAACGTGTCGCTAATTCTTTAATGGTGCTCACATCAAGATGACGATAATGAAAATAACGCTCAAGTTCTGGCATTTCACGAAAAAGAAAACGTCTGTCCTGACAAATACTGTTGCCACACATTGGCGACTTGCCTTCAGGCACATAGTCTCGCAAGAATTCCAAGGTTTGCTTTTCTGCATTATCCACTGTGATATTGCTTGTTTTGCAGCGCGCGGTGAGGCCTGATTTCTCATGCTGCTTGGTGCACCACTCACCCATACCATTCAACACTTCATCTGGCTGATGAATTGCAAGCATAGGGCCTTCGGCCAAAATATTGAGCTGCGAATCGGTGACGATCGTCGCTATTTCTAAAATAACGTCTTCCTCGGTATCTAAGCCTGTCATTTCTAAATCAATCCAAATAAGGTTACTCGCACTTAACATAATGTCATCCTAATCGTTACTCATTCTTTCTTATAGTAGAAAAAAGCGCTAGAATCAACTCACAACGCCAAAACAAACGAATAGGAAAACACATGCTGGATTATTTAACAATCGCAATGGTCATTATCGGATACCTTATGGGGTCTTTATCCAGCGCTATCATCGTATGTAAGTTAATGGGCTTACCCGATCCGCGCACGGAAGGCTCAGGCAATCCCGGCACCACCAACGTATTACGCATCGGCGGAAAGAAAGCAGCCATCATCACACTCATTGGCGATGTGTTAAAAGGCACAATCCCAGTGTTGATCGCCAGCTTTCTACCCATCAGTGCAATGTCTGTTAGCTTCGTCTTATTCGCTGCATTCCTAGGACACCTTTACCCGATCTTTTTTGGCTTTAAAGGCGGCAAAGGTGTCGCAACTGCGTTTGGTGGGTTGATCGCTTTAAGCTGGCCGGTAGGGCTTTGTGTATTAGCCACATGGATTATCATCGCTGCCATTTTCCGCTACTCTTCACTCGCAGCCGTCACCGCCGCTGTATTAGCACCCGTTTATGCCTGGGCCTTAGGCGGCAAAGCGTGGATGCCTGCCATGATTCTCATGGCTATTTTATTACTCTGGCGACACCGTGAAAACATTAAACGTTTATCAAATACGAGTGAAAGCAAAATTACATTTTAAGCCTCTTTATTTATTGCCTGATCGCGGCGCAGCAGATTTTTCTGGCAGTGGCGCAGAAGAATTGATTCGGTCTGTTTCCTGAAGAAAACGCGGGTTCGCTCTTTCTGCTTTACTAAACCACATCAACTGTGTCGCAATGCTTGATAGCTCAGTATTCAATTTCGGCTTTGGTTTTTTATACATGATCATTCCTTTTTATATCTCTTCTAACGGCCAACGTGCTTTGACATTGATAGCCAACGGTTCTTGCAAACCTTGCTCTAATCGCTTGCACCCTGCAAATGCAATCATCGCTCCATTGTCAGTGCAAAATTCATGGCGAGGATAATAAACAGAAACCGAATGTTCTTCCATATTTTTTTTCAAGGTGCTACGCAATGTCTCATTTGCGCTAACACCACCTGCAACAACCAGGCGTTTTAAACCCGTTTGCGCCATGGCGCGTTTACACTTTATTGCTAAGGTATCAACAACGGCTTTTTCAAAAGCATGCGCCACATCTGCGGTTGTTTGTTCGTCCATCGTTTCTTTAGAAACCAGTGTGCGCACCGCTGTTTTTAACCCGCTAAAACTGAAATCTAAGCCGGGTCGATTGACCATCGGCCTTGGCAAGGTAAAGCGGCCAGGTTGGCCTTTTTTAGCGAGCGCTGCGAGCGCCGGTCCACCAGGGTAAGGTAAACCTAATAATTTGGCAGTCTTATCAAAGGCCTCCCCTGCGGCATCATCCACTGACTCGCCTAATAAACGATATTGGCCCAAGGCACTGACCTCAATTAACTGGGTATGCCCGCCTGAAACCAACAAAGCAACAAAGGGAAACTCAGGGGGATTTTCTTCTAACAAGGGCGCCAACAAGTGCCCTTCCATATGATGCACTGCAACACTGGGAATATTCAGACCGAAAGCCAAGCTTCTACCAATGCTCGCACCAACGAGTAAAGCACCTACCAGCCCAGGACCCGCCGTATAGGCAATTCCGTCGATATCGCTAAGCGCGCACCCTGCCTCTTTCAAGGTTTCCTCAAT
>DKOI01000103.1 GCA_002469885.1 Legionellales bacterium UBA7366
CTTGAGGGAAACGATTAAATTTTGAGATGCCTCGTATAATGTTCAATTTTTATTCTTTCTTTGGTTGGAAAATTCAATGCATCATTATATGCGTAGATCACGTGTTCGCAAACCCGAAACTAACAACATCCCAAAATAAATAACGATTCCAGAAGAAATAAGCCAACCTAAGTGCAATAATCGCCATTTGAAATTCGCAACAAGCCAAATATTGTCTGAGCTGGTCGCAAAATAGAGCCAGGTCGCTAGAAATGCGCTACCAACAAACAGTCGGCCTAAATATTTATACCACGCACGGCTTGGCTTCCATACCCCATCACGCATCAGCCCCAAACCGAGCAAGCTTGCATTTAGGATGCCTGAAAGCGATGTGGCTAAAGCAATGCCTGCATGCCCAAGTGGCACGATAAAGGCCGCATTCGCAATGATGTTCACGACCATCGCTATCGCCGCATATTTCACTGGCGTTTTGATATTTTGCTGCGCGTAATACCCACTGGCGAGCACCTTAATTAACATGAAAAATTGCAAGCCCAACGCAAAAGCAACCAAGCTTCGAGAAGCCATTTGCACATCTTCAGCGGTAAATTGTCCATGCTTGAACAAGGTCGCCATGATAGGCGTTGCTAGAAAAACCAACGCAATCACTGACGGGAGTCCAATGATCAACATCAGTCGAACAGACCAATCCAAGGCTTCAGAATAATCTTCTGTAGATTGATCACTGTGCTTTCGGGATAAATGTGGCAACACTACCGTCGCAACTGCTACACCAAAAACACCTAGAGGCAACTGCATTAAACGATCTGAGTAATACAACCATGAAATACTGCCCACTGATAAAAATGACGCAAACAAGACATCAACCAACACATTAATTTGGGCAAGCGACACGCCAAAAATCGCTGGCACCATACGTTTTAATACCTTATTTACCCCTTCGTCATGAAAGGAAACTCGCGGACGTGGTAATAAATTTTTAACTTTTAAAAACGGAAATTGGAAAAGAAGCTGCGCAATACCCGCTACCAACATCCCATAAGCCAGTGACATGATGGGCGTCTCGAGCTGCCCTGACAGATAGACCGCGCAAGAGATTAACGAGATATTAAACATGACCGGGGTAAACGCAGGTACAGCAAACTGTTCATAACAATTTAAAATTCCGCCGGCGCAGGCTGTAAGAGAAATGAATAGGATATAGGGAAAGCAAATCCGCAACATTCGACCGGCCAATTCAAAGCGCACAGGGTCATCAATAAAACCAGGCGCGAACAGTGCAATAAACGCTGGTGCCGCTACGACACCAATGATGACGACAACCGATAAAACAAGAATCATTACACCCGTAACATGCCCTAAAAATGACATAACCTTTTCATGCGATTGCTTTTGGCGGTATTCTGAAAGCATAGGCACGAAGGCCTGAGAGAACGCACCCTCAGCGAATAATCGCCTCATGAAGTTGGGAATACGGCAAGCTAAGAAGAAGGCATCAGCACCCACACCTGCCCCAAAATAGCTCGCGATCACCACGTCTCTCACAAACCCTAAGAGTCGTGAGATCATCGTCATTCCGGCAACGGTTCCGGTCGATTTTATTAATGCTTTGCCCATTCGTTGCTATCCTCTATTATGCGGGGTCAGACCCCCTGTGGATAAATGTACCTTACCCCAGGCTGTGCCTGAGAGGCATTGTAGACGTAATTGAGGCGGAATCCTAGATTGGATCATAATTTAAACGAAATTGTGATAGTATCGTTTGACAAATCCCCGCAACCAAGCAATAATGGCCGCCTTTAAAATACACATGAAAAGGGGATATTTCCTTGGCTAATTCACCACAAGCAAAAAAACGCGCGCGCCAGGCAATCGTACGCCGTGCACGCAACGCGAGCCACCGTTCAATGGTCCGCACACAGATTAAAAAAGTTCTAGCTGCTATTGAGAGCAAAGATCAAACCGCCGCTAAAGAGGCCTTCAACGCCGCTCAACCGGTTATTGACAGCATGGTCAACAAAGGCATACTGACTAAAAACAAGGCCGCTCGTCACAAGCATCGCCTTGTGAAGCAAATTAAACTGCTTGCTGCATAAGTCTTTGTTTCAAGAAGATTAAAAAAAACCCCGAAATTTCGGGGTTTTTTTGTGACTCATTCCATGAAATCCTCACAGACCTAAATCTCCCCCTTATCATCTTGACCAACCATAAAACGACCCGGAGCCGTATGGCGATCCCAAAGCGAATCCCACAACGAGTTAAATGATTTTTTCTTACCCGTTGAAGCATCAGGTCCAAATCTTTTAGCTAAGCTGTTTATCAAATCAACCTTTGTATTGTAATCAGCATCACTTTCATAGATTCTTCGCTCTGCATTTGGATAGAAGCTCTGCGTAGAAGTATCAAATTGCGCCTCCTCTATCTCCATTTTAAACATTTCATCAAGCATCCTTTGAATACCGCTTAGATCAATACCTTTACCAGCTTGCCCTGCAAGCGCAAATTGGTAAAACATGTTATGCCGCATAAACTGAGCTGGAAACCCTGTTTGCGCTGCAAACACATCTTTTCTGAAATTAGCGGGTATCTCCGCTAATGGAGAGCTTGGACTACCCGACAAGACGCCTGAGCGGTTACTCCCTGCAACTACGATCAACCCCTTATTCCCGCCGAGCAACGTTAATTTCAAAGGGGATTCAGCGTGAGAGGTAGAATACAACTGATTATTTCCTTTAACTTCGCCACCACTGCCTGTTTGATTAACAACATCAACTAACTTAGGTGCGCCATCACTTGTTTTCATTGTAATAAATGATTCACCACTTTCGCTAATGGATAGGGTTTCTGCAACGTCACCAGGATCAGTTGAAGAAACTGAAGACCCTGGGGAAACTTCATTGGATTTTTTGTCAGATAAAAGTATTGCATCACCTATTTTCAAATCATCCGAATCGGGAACCGGCGTAGCCCCTTTACCGTTAGCACTAGGCGCATTAGCAAAACTTGTGGGACTTAAAATTTCTTTACCTGAGGTTTCAATAACCCCCCCACCGACAAGAATTTCACCCCCGGCCCTGTGACCGCTCGCATCGATTGGCCCTTCATCAAAAACACGGCCTAAATCACCTGCCATATGCTCGCGACGACCGGCTTCACCTTTAGCGGTTAATTCGCCACTGTCAGCAACTAAACTGTTAGCGCGACCACTCAAGACAATCACACCGTCTTGGATATCAGCGGTATCGGCATGAATATTTTCGCTTACGTTAATCACATCAACTACAACACTTTCTGCTTGATCAACCGTTAAAAAGACACGCCCACCGTCTGCATAAATTTCACCGCTATTTGAAACGGTTGCTTTTCGTTGTAACAATTCATCACTCACTGCGAAGTTAATTGTATCGTCGCCATAAGCGTCTAAAACCCACGTAGGGTTTGAACCCAACATCACGGTAGCCACTTCGGCATGAATGATGCCGGCAATTTCAACGTCATGGGACAACATCGCCGCCAGTCCGCTTACTTCAATTTTACCTCTATTATAAATACGACCACTATGTTCACCGGTAAATTCTTCGAATTGATAATTACCGTCCTCAAAGTTGTCGGTAGAAATATTGTAGGTTGATGCTAAAATACCGGCAACATTGACACTTGAACCACTGTTAAAATGCACACCATCAGCGTTTAAAATCAAAACGTGGCCGTTTGCATTAATCGTACCGTAAATTTCTGAGGCGCCTTTTCCTATAACGCGATTAAGTATAATAGAATTAGCATTGGGTTGAATAAAGTTAACGGTTTCATCTGCGCCCACATCAAATTTTTCCCAATTGATTGAGGCACGATTCTCCTTGCTTTTAATTTGCTTTACAATCGTGGTGTGACTATAAGGACGAGTAATTTCCGCTTGACCATACCCCGCTTGCTCACCCTCCGGCCCGGCAATGGCTGCCATTGCAAGCGTTAAACCCAGCACAACGGTGGCAGGTTTTAATAACCAACTCCCATTATGAGCCTTAATGTTAGAAATCGCTTTTAACTCAATATGCTTAATCATGACCGTAGCCCTCTTGCGCTAGATATAACTACCCTTACGAAAAGTATAGTACATATAATTGACAGTTCAAGAAAGATACAGAAAAAAAGCCTTTATTTTAGAAAAGCAATCTATTCAATCAGTTACTACTGCTTAACGTCATTCAGCGCTCGTAACGTGGATAGAATGAGGAGGCAAGTCCCCTCTCATCAATGCTATAGGTCATTGATTCTTTCTTCATAAACAATCCCCAGACTGCCCGCGGTACCGGCGTCAACCCCTACTACTAACATATAGTATATTTAGTGAACAACTACAGCGGGCTGCAATAGATAGAGCACTAAGTGAATAAGTTCCCACTAATTCAATGCGCTAGAAAAAAATAAACTTGGGGTGCTCAGAATTATTCTTCGATTCCAGCGCTTTCAACATGCGCCATGATGTCGTAGATTAGCGGCTTTAAACCTTGCCTTGTGAGGGCAGAAATTGTGTAAACCGGGCCTTCAAACGCGAGTGCTTTTTGAACCTCATCGCAAACCGATTGCAATTCTTCTTCTAACACTAAATCACTTTTGTTAAAGACTAACCAACGTTCACGTTCGGCTAATTCAGATTGGAATTTTTCAAGCTCAGACACGATAGTTTGCGCTGCTTCGATTGGACTTGTGCCGTCACTCGGCGCAATATCGATGACGTGTAATAATAATTTTGTGCGTGACACATGTTTCAAAAACCGGTGACCCAAGCCTGCGCCTTCTGAAGCGCCTTCGATCAAACCTGGAATATCGGCCATCACAAAACTGCGATGCCCATCAACTTGAACAACGCCTAACTGCGGGTGCAATGTTGTAAAAGGATAATCCGCGATTTTTGGTTTTGCTGCAGAGATCACACTGATGAGCGTTGACTTGCCTGCATTCGGCAAACCTAACAAACCCACATCAGCTAATACTTTTAATTCTAATTTTAAATGACGCGCTTCACCTGGCGTGCCTTGAGTTGTTTTACGTGGCGCACGATTCACACTGCTTTTAAAACGCGCGTTGCCAAGGCCATGAAAGCCGCCTTTACCCACACACAACGTTTGGCCATCCTCGGCTAGGTCACCCAAACATTCACCGGTATCCACATCGTAAATGATTGTGCCAACAGGCACACCGATTATTAGATCATCACCTTTTCTTCCTGTGCGATCATCACCTTTACCACACTCACCACTTTTAGCCTTGAACAAGGTTTGGAAACGAAAATGAACGAGTGTATTTAAACCTGTTTCAGCGCGAAGATAAACCGAACCACCGTCACCGCCGTCGCCCCCATCAGGACCACCAAACGGCACGTATTTTTCACGACGAAACCCCAAGCAGCCATGCCCGCCATTGCCTGCTTTTATCTTAATTGTTGTTTCGTCTGTAAAATTCATTGCTTTCTCTCTGAATAAAAAAGCCCCGCTATGCGAGGCTTTTTATGTTTTTGTTGTCGATAACTACGCTGCTGTTTCTTCTTGCAGCTGATCGATAAACACGTGTACACGTTGTTTTTCGCCTTTAACAGCAAAACGCACGGTACCGTCAATCAATGCAAATAAGGTATGGTCTTTACCCATGCCGATGTTGCGACCTGCAATCATCTTTGTGCCACGTTGACGAACGATTATGCTACCAGCACTCACGACTTCACCACCGTAACGCTTAACCCCTAAATACTTAGGGTTGGAATCGCGACCATTCCGCGTACTACCGCCTGCTTTCTTATGAGCCATAACTTATCTCCAATTAACCTTCGATCTTATCGATCTTAACTTGTGTATAATTTTGACGATGACCTTGTTGCTTCATCGAATGCTTACGTCGTTTGAACTTAATGATATGGACTTTCTTGCCGCGACCGTGAGCAACGACTGTTGCTGATACTTTACCCTTTTCGAGGTAAGGCGCGCCGACTTTAACGTCATCATCGTTGCCAACCATTAAAACTGAGTCAAAATTGACCGAATTTCCAACTTCTGCATCAAGTGTTTCTAACTTGATGGTTTGACCGGGAGCAACCTTATATTGCTTACCGCCACTTAAAATCACTGCGAACATGCTCTTTTACCCTTTTTAGATATCGCGAAGGAACCGCATTCTACTTGATTGCCCCCTATCTCGCAAGCCTTTAGCATTGATTTATTGGTTGACAGTCTGGCGTATGGTCCTTACGATGCGAGGACGCATAAGTAATTGAAGACATCTATGATTCTTGAAAAAATAAAGCAGCTTAGCCAGGACGATATGGAAGCAGTGAATCAACTGATTCGAGGCCAATTAGCGTCAGATGTACCCCTAATTAACGAACTTGCTGGCTATCTCATCGGCAGCGGCGGAAAGCGATTACGCCCGTTGCTCGCAATTTTGACGGCTAAATGCTTTAACTATCAAGGTGTTGCACACATTTCCTTAGCCGCCATTATTGAATTCATACACACCGCAACGCTTTTGCACGACGATGTCGTCGACGATTCCATCTTACGCCGCGGCAAAGAAACCGCCAATGCCGTCTGGGGCAACCCAGCTAGCGTCTTAGTCGGTGATTTCCTCTACTCTCGCGCCTTCCAAATGATGTCCTCTCTAGGCGACCTGCGCGTGATGAACATATTGTCAGATGCGACCAACTGCATCGCTGAAGGCGAAGTCATGCAATTAATCAATTGTGGCGACACCAGCATCACAGAAGCCGGCTATTATGCCGTCATCCAAAAAAAAACCGCCAAATTATTTGAAGCTGCCGCCAGCTTGAGTGCCACTATCTGTAACCGTAGTGAAATTGAAATCGAAGCCATGCGCCAATACGGCGCACAACT
Organism: Legionellales bacterium UBA7366; assembly: GCA_002469885.1. Lineage (GTDB taxonomy): Bacteria > Pseudomonadota > Gammaproteobacteria > UBA7366 > UBA7366 > UBA7366. The sequence continues at coordinate 6,885 of DKOI01000103.1, forward strand.
CGGCATCGCCTTTCAGTTGATCGACGACGCATTAGACTATTGTGGCGACGCCGGCACGATTGGCAAAAACATTGGCGATGACTTGAGCGAAGGCAAGGTCACACTGCCTCTCATCCACGCACTCGAAACAGGTTCAGGCGCCGAACGCGCCATCATTATTGAAGCAATCGAGAGCGATGACCACATGCCCTACCTTGACAAGATTCAAGCGGCAATCGACTCGACAGGCGCTATCGAATACACACAAAAAGCCGCCGAGAAACACGCAGAACACGCAAAAGCCATGTTGATTGACCACATCGATGACTCACCTTATCGACAAGCCCTCATCAAGCTCGCTGATTTTGCTGTCGCACGCGAGCACTAAGGCTCTCACGCACACAACTTGATAAGACTTCGCTTCCTTTCGCCTGAGATATTTCGTTATAATGCGCCTTGGGTTTACTAACAGGTCGAAACGCATGGAACATGCTGTCACGTTGCTCTCAACTGCTTGTATTTTTGGGTTTTTTATGGCCTGGGGTATCGGCGCAAATGACGTCGCAAACGCAATGGGCACCTCCGTTGGTTCGCGCGCCCTCACCTTTGTTAAAGCGACCATCATCGCCGCAATATTTGAATCGGCTGGCGCGATACTCGCCGGCGGACAAGTCACTCAAACCATCCGGGCAGAAATCATTGACCCTCAGCTTTTTACCAACACTCCAGAACTGCTGGTCTACGGCATGTTGGCCGCACTGGCCGCAGCTAGCACATGGCTGGTCATCGCAACTAAACGCGG
>DKOI01000061.1 GCA_002469885.1 Legionellales bacterium UBA7366
CATGGAATACGATACCATGCTCGCGCGCAAGCGCACCTATCATTTGCACATCTTGTACAACACCAATTTCGTTATTCACCAACATGACAGATAAAAGAATCGTGTCATCTCGAATAGCCGCTTCTAGCTTTTTAATATCAAGCAAACCATTGGCTTCGACATCTAAATAGGTGACCTCAAACCCTTCGCGCTCTAATTCAATGCAAGCATCTAACACAGCACGGTGTTCTGTTTTCAAGGTAATGATATGTTTGCCGCGACGTGCGTGAAAGCGTGCTGCGCCAAACAATGCAAGGTTATCGGACTCAGTTGCACCGGACGTCCAAATGATTTCTTCAGGGCTAGCATTAATTAAGTCCGCAACCTCAGAGCGTGCTTGCTCAACAGCAAGCTTTGCCTTTTGCCCGAACGAATGCGAGGTTGACGATGGATTACCAAACACACCATCTAAAGTGAGGTATTGATTCATCACCTCGGCCACATGTGGATCTATCGGAGTTGTAGCCGCATAATCACAATAAATCATGGCTTCTCCTTGTCACGTGTCATTGCAGAAAACATACCTCGCAATAAACGCACCTCTTGTTTTTCCAAGACGACTCGACTGTATAATCGACGCATCCGTTGCATCATTTTTCTAGGACAAGTGTTTTTCAAAAAATTTAAATTGCGTAAGGTTTCTTCTAAATGCGCAAAGAAATGCTGTAACTCTTTGTCTGTTGCAGGCTCATCAACGGCGTCTTGGGTAAAGGGCGTATCACCTAATGCGCTCATCCGGCATTCGTACGCAAAGACCTGCACGCTCGAGGCCAAATTTAATGAACTATAATCTGGGTTCGCTGGAATATTCACATGATATTGGCAGCGCTGCAATTCTTCTGTCGATAAGCCCGCTTGTTCATTGCCGAAAATAATCGCAACAGAGGCTTTGCTAGCCGCCTTTAGCGCTAGGTCTCCTGCTTCACGCGGCGTGATTAACGGCCAAGGTAACGATCTAAACCGTGCACTGGCACCAAGGACCAAATCACAGCCCTCCAAGGCTTCTTCTAAAGTTTCAACCACAACTGCTTGATCCAGTATGTCTGTCGCATGAGAGGACATATAAGTGGCTTTTTCATCAGGAAAAGACTTAGGTCGCACCAAAGTGAGCTGCGTTAACCCCATGGTTTTCATCGCCCGCGCAGCTGACCCAATATTTCCCGGGTGAGACGTTTGGATTAAAACGATTCTAATGTTGTTAAGTGCTTGTAAGTTTATAATATTCACCCGATTTATCTGTTTTAAGCGGTTTGCTTATATTCGTGAAAAAACTCTGGTATTATACCGACAATTATACGATTATAAAGCGAATAAACACTATGAACCCAATCATTAACATTGCCACTAACGCTGCCCGAAAAGCCGGTGATCTCATTCTTCGCTCCACAGAACGCTTAGACAAACTCCAAGTGACGGAAAAATCTCACAACGATTTTGTGACCGATATCGATCAAAAAGCTGAAACGATTATCATAGACACCATTCGCAAAGCTCACCCTGATCATGGCATTTTGGCTGAAGAAGGCGGCCATTCACCAGGCGATGAATACACCTGGATCATTGACCCGCTAGACGGCACACGCAACTTCCTACATGGCTTTCCTCAATTTTGCGTCTCTATCGCATTAAAGCATAAAGACAAAATTGCACATGGTGTAATTTACGATCCAACACGTCAAGAGTTCTTCACGGCAAGTCGCGGACGTGGCGCCACCTTGAATAACACGCGAATCCGGGTAAGCAAACGCCTAAAACTCTCAGAATGCTTAATCGGCTCAGGCTTCCCTTTTAGACACACAGAAGAGCGAGTCACTTCCTACATTAAACTGCTTGAAAGCATACTACCAATTTGTGGTGATATTCGACGAGCGGGCGCTGCCGCTTTAGATCTCGCTTACGTTGCAGCGGGTCGATTAGACGGCTTCTTCGAAATGGGATTAAAGCCTTGGGATTTAGCGGCCGGAACGCTAATGATAACTGAAGCAGGTGGCCTTGTGGCTGACTTTGAAGGTAATAATGGGTTTATGGAATCCGGCGACATTGTGACAGGCAACCCTAAAATCTTTAAGGCGTTGCTGCAACAGATTCGTCCGCACGTGATAAAGGCGCAAGACTAACTCACAAACTAAATAAACCAACGTGATGCCGGACTTGATCCGGCATCCATCTTCCACGTCATTAAGTCAAAATTAAAACTTCACACTACCCTTCGGCAATGCACTGGAAATCGAAGCTTTTTGCACTTTGATCTCAACATTATTCGCTACTTGTAACTGGACGAAAGGTCCATCAATCGCAATCACTTTCCCAACAATACCGCCGCCTGTCACAATTTCATCGCCAACAGCGGTGTTAGTAACCAAATCAATATGTTGTTTCTTTTGCTTATTCTGTGGGCGCCAGATTAAGAAGTACATCATCCCAATAATTAAGAACAATAAAAACATAGGCGCAAAGCTAGATTCGCCCGCAGCTCCCGTCGCAGCTGCCGCATCCGCCGCATTCGCTGTTGGGATAAAAACACTCAATAAATCCATCATTTTCCTCTCAGACTATTTAAAAAAAAGATTATACAACGAAATGCGATGACTAAACACTAGCGATTCCTTGTCACAAACATCGCATCACCATAACTATAGAAACGGTAATGCTGCATCACGGCTTCTTTATAGGCCGCCATGATGTGATCATACCCCGCAAATGCAGCCATCAATATGAGTAAACTCGACTCAGGCAAATGGAAGTTCGTAATCATACCGTCCACCGATTTGAATTCGAATCCCGGGTAAATATAAAGGTTCGTCTCACCCGCAAAAGGAACAATCTCTCCCTCTACGCTGGCGGCTTCCAATGCCCGCGCACTGGTCGTCCCTACCGCAATCACTCGCCCACCTCTTGCCTTGCAAGCGGCAACCTGATCACAAATCGACTGAGGCACTTCAATGTATTCTGAATGAATATCATGATCATGAATGTTTTCAGTCCGTACGGGTTGAAATGTGCCCGCGCCAACATGCAATGTTAGAAACGCGCAATCGACGCCTTTTTCCTTAATATCAGCCATCATTTTATCATCAAAGTGCAACCCAGCCGTCGGCGCTGCTACCGACCCATTATGCTCAGCGTAGACTGTTTGATAACGCTCACGATCAGACGGTTCATCATCACGTTTAATATACGGTGGCAATGGAATGTGGCCGACTTCTTCTAAAAGATCGATGATAGGACGATCGCTTTGGTTCTGAAGCACAAAAAAATCCTTAACCCTGCCCGTCACTTCCAGGTTCACACTTTCTTCCAAATGCAACATAGTGCCAATACGCGGAGACTTGCTTGCCTTTACATGCGCCATCACAGTTTCATGATCAACCACACGCTCGACCAAGATCTCCACTTTTCCGCCAGTGGCCTTGCAGCCATGCAAACGCGCAGGAATAACGCGCGTATTGTTAAATACCAAAAGATCATTCGGCTCAATTAAGCCTAATACATCAGCAAAATGCTTATGATCAAACTCACCTGTCTTGCCGTTCAAACAAAGCAAACGCGAATCCCTGCGATTTTCCGCAGGGTAATACGCAATGAGTTTTTCAGGCAAAATGTAGTGAAAATCTTTAAGCTTCATAAACAGGGAACTCTTTGCATAACGCCTTCACTTCTTCTTTCACTTCAGCGATGCGCTGTTCGTTCTCAACATCATCAAGAATATCGCACATCCAATTAGCCAAGGTTTCACACTCTGCTTCTTTAAAGCCGCGCGTTGTCACAGCAGGAGTTCCGATACGAATGCCGCTAGTCACAAAAGGCGATTGCGGGTCATCAGGTACTGAGTTTTTATTCACGGTGATATTAGCCGCGCCTAAAGCTGCATCTGCCGCTTTACCTGTAATACCCTTGCTAATCAAATTAATTAACACCAAGTGGTTATCGGTGCCTTTAGACACAACATCGTATCCTCGAGACATCACAACCTCAGCCATTTTTTTGGCATTTTTCACAACTTGTGCTTGATAGGTTTTAAACTCCGGTGAAAGCGCCTCTTTAAACGCGACCGCTTTGCCCGCGATAACATGCATTAAAGGTCCGCCTTGGGTACCTGGAAAAACCAGTGAATTAAATTTCTTTTCAAGCTCAGGATTCGCTTGTGCTAAAATCAAACCGCCACGGGGACCGCGCAATGTTTTATGGGTTGTTGAGGTCGTCACATCTGCAATTTTTACAGGTGAGGGATAAACGCCGGCAGCAACCAGCCCTGCAACATGTGCCATATCAACCATGAAATAAGCGCCAACTTCGTCAGCGATATCACGAAACTTCTGCCAATCAACTTTGCGGGAATAAGCAGAGAATCCGCCTAAGAGCAATTTGGGCTTGTGTTCACGCGCCAAACGGGCAACTTCATCATAATCAATACATTGTGTTTCCGGATCTATACCATATTGGACAAAGTTATAGAGCTTACCTGACGCGTTGACTTTAGCGCCGTGTGTCAAATGACCACCGTGATTCAGGCTCATGCCCAACACCGTATCACCTGGATTCAGCAAGGCCATGTAAACGGCAATATTCGCTTGCGAACCTGAATGAGGCTGCACATTGGCATAGTCTGCGCCGAAAAGCTCCCTCGCACGCTCCATGGCCAACTTCTCTGCAACATCGACATATTCACAACCACCGTAATACCGCTTACCAGGATATCCTTCTGCGTATTTATTAGTTAATTTAGAACCTTGTGCTGCCATTACGCGAGGGCTGGTGTAATTTTCTGAGGCAATTAATTCAATGTGTTCTTCTTGTCGCTTGTCTTCTTCACAGATGGCTTCCCACAATTGTGGATCAAAATCAGCAATAGTCATGTTTTTTGTGTACATATCAACCTCGTGGTACTGTTGGCGAAGGCGAAAGTATAATAGAGATTATAAGAAACATAAATTCCTATCGCATCATGAGGCTAAATTAAGGATAATGAGTTTGTTTTAAAAGTTAAGCTGAGCAAAATATGACATCAAATGAATATCGCGCCACCATTTCACTGGCGACCGTGTACGCGATCCGTTTAATTGGCCTCTTTATGATCTTGCCGGTCTTTGCGCCATATGCGCAAAAACTAACCAGTAGCACGCCTGCCTTGGTTGGGCTAGCCCTGGGTGTTTACGGATTAACGCAAGCAAGCCTACAGATCCCGTTCGGCATGCTTTCAGATCGACTCGGCCGAAAGCCCGTCATTATATTAGGTTTACTCATTTTTGCAGCCGGTAGCATTTTAGCCGCAACGACAACCAGCATACACGGCATGATACTCGCACGCTTACTCCAAGGCGGCGGCGCCATTGGCAGCACTTTATCAGCTTCTGTTGCCGATTTAACACGTGATGAAAACCGAACAAAAGCGATGGCTATTATTGGCGTAGTGATTGCACTCTCCTTTTTTATCGCCATGCTGCTAGGCCCGGTGCTCGTGAGCCACATTCAAGTATCCGGTATATTCTGGCTCGCAACAGCCTTAGCGGGCGTGGGCATATTAATCACCTTGGTCGCCGTTCCCAAAGCGCGTCACCCATGCTTTCATTGTGATTCAGAAACCATCCCAGACCAACTCAAAACAATCATCAATCATTCTGAATTGTTTATGCTAGATATTGGCGTCTTCTTATTACACGCCATTTTAGCCGCCTGTTTTATTGCACTCCCAATCATCTTACTCGAGAAAACACAGATGACCACTAACGATCAGTGGATGCTGTACGCACCAGTGCTAGCGGCAAGCTTTCTCGTCATGGTTCCCTGGATCATGTGGGCCGAGAAAAAACGACGATTAAAAGAGAACTTGCTCGTCGCAATTTTCATTATTGCCCTCTCTCAACTCGGCTTATGGGAACTGCACGATCACATCATTGGTATCGGCGTTTGTTTGTTTTTATTCTTATCTGCCTTTAGTTTTTTAGAGGCGACACTCCCCTCATTGGTTTCTAAAATTGCACCAGTCCGATTAAAAGGCACCGCAATGGGCGCTTTTTCAACCGCACAATATTTAGGAATATTTTTCGGTGGCACGGTGAGCGGACTGCCGTTAAAACATCACAACATCCAGAGCCTCTTTCTTTTCGGGCTCTTATTAGCTATCATATGGTTAATCACCGCCGCAAGCATGAATCAACCTCGTTACGTCTCTACCAAAATCGTTCACATCGGTCCAAAAACGGATACTGAATTAAAACGATTACGGCATTTGCTTATGGACGTTCCAGGCGTTGTTGAAGTGGCACTCGTCAAAGGTGATGAAGCTGCATACCTGAAAATTAACAAAACCATTTTCAAAGAAGATATTTTAAACCAAATTTTATAGTCATCAACTAAAAGGAGCCCATCATGGCGAAAGGTATTAATAAAGTTATTTTAATCGGAAATTTAGGACGCGATCCTGAAGTGCGTTACATGCCAAGCGGTGGCGCAGTCACAACCGTCAGCATTGCAACCTCTTCATCTTGGAAAGACAAACAAAGTGGTGACATGCAAGAACGCACGGAATGGCACCGCGTTGTCTTCTTTAATCGCTTAGCTGAAATTGTTGGCGAATATTTAAAGAAAGGCTCTAAAGTGTTTGTTGAAGGCAGCTTGCGCACACAGAAATGGCAAGACAAGAACGGTCAAGACCGTTATACAACTGAAGTTGTTGCTAGCGAAATGCAAATGCTAGATGGTCGTGGCGATACACAATCTAACAACTTTGACCAGTCACAACCTGTTGCAAGCGCGCCTGCGCCAGCGTCTGAAAACTTTGATGACGATATTCCGTTTTAATCATTACCACTCTATCGCCAGCGTCGTTCAACAAACAACGCTGGCAATTTAAAAACAACTAAACTGACAAAACTGCTCGCTCTCCATCAAGCTCAACAGCAGCAGCACCACCGAATTGATTTTCAAGCAGGGCTTCGTCTCTAACCTCAGACTGACAATACCTGCCGCAAGTGAAGAAGGAGATTGATTTTTTAGCCAAACTCAACGGAGCACCTGAAATTGTCCACGTTGTTTCCTTGTGCTTAGTGGTGTTCACAAAATTATGCATCCAAGATAAAACATCATGCCCCATAATCGCCACAATAGGCAAAATAATCACAGCAGATGAAATACCACTACTGCCTAATTCAGGAAAGTCATCTTTCAGCACTTTGTGCAACATAGCTGCTGCTGAAAAGCCTCCTGCAGCACCTTTATAATGCGTCACTGTGTTTCTCGTCCAAGCACGCTCTACACGCTCCATTTTGAACGCTCCATTTGGATTAACCACTAGCACGCTATTTTCAAAAACTTGCTTCATCTCACCGGTATAACAAACCCAACTATGTAAACACTGTAGGTACAAGGTTAGATGAATAGGTTCTTCTGCATTACCCTCACTTGCATTAAAAGGCCTATACGCACCACCTGCATTTTCGTCCTTTTCTTCCCAATTTAAAAACTTATTCCACTTTTCCATCCAACCTTGGTTGACAACTAAAAAGGTCAATACACCAAAAAAAGAAACGATTGGGAATAAAAACGGAAGCGCATTACCGAGCATATACAGTGCTGAGTTTCTAAGCGCCTGGAGTTTTTCTGGATCATTTGCGACATTATTACTAATATTAATGAAATTAATGGCATCAGTAAGCTGATAAAAGAAACTAGAGCCAAATAACTCCTGCAGCGAATGATAAACACTATTATCGTAGAGCCAAGTGCCGAAACCATTTCCCATGATAATAAATGCAGCGAGAATATTACTAGCGCAACCTCCTGTCACTCTATCCCGCCACTTATCTCTATGCTCTATGCTATCAGGATCTACCATAATAGAGGCGAGTTGCCCAGCCAGTTGGGGCCAAGAGAATACAAACGCGATAAAATACTTCCAACCTATATGAATATCATTAACAGATTCATTAATAGCACTAACCGCATGCAGCATTCCCATCGCACCGTTCATACTTTTAAACAGCGCCATGATATACGCAATTCTAGATGTGTCGATACAGCAATCGATTTTGTAATCTTTGTCTTCAGCTTTTTTCTGGTATTTGTAATTTGCTAAGGTCTGCCCTGCAACAATAGATACAAATGAAAGACCAATATAAGCAAATCTCATGTCGCGAATGGCCTCAGCATCCTCGTCGACGTTATCGTATACTTTTAGAAACTCGGAAACCGTCCACGTGGCTGCTGAAAACAATGCTGGAACAAACGCTTTACCCGCCATGACTAGAGACATAACTACCCCTTAAATTTTTTTTAATATATGTGCGTTGCGCACCTTAGATTCGCGCAAAGTATATCGCTTCAAACATTAAGGAAATATTAAGGCTTAGTGAAATTTTGTCTAAATTTCAAAGAGATTGATCATAAAATACAAGTTTGATTACCGCAAAGGGACATCAGCAATCGTAGCGACACTGCCTGTGTTGATGTTGTAGGTAATACGAAAACCAGGCTGAGTATTTAAGGTGTATGTGCAGACGCCTTGCTTATAACCGGCGGTGAACATATCACGATGAGAAAGCGAAGCCATTGCGGAGCTTTTGGCGACAACAGAATTCCACACCTCCACACAGCCTTGAGCAGAACCTTCGCTACTGCCAAATATGCCGTTCACAGGCCATCCAGTGGGGGTAACGCCGATAATCTTGCCGTTTTCTAATAGAACAGTTTTGGTGCCCTTTGGCCTTCCATTCATATACCACAGACCATGAACCATCCGGATAGTGGTTTGGAACGTGCTAGAGAAATCCTTAAACACAGCCAAGTCGGTATATTTGCGCACAAATTGAACTCTATCGAGCAGCACCGCAGAGAAAATGGCTGCCAAGATGACAACCGCAACCAGCCCAAACACACTAAACTTCTTTTGAGTTGGTAAAGACGATCCCTGTTCTGGTCTAGATTCCATTATTTTGGTAATTCCCTATCATATTTGCGTCCACTTGCATTATAATGAGTTTATTATCAGATTAATAGGTAACCACCTCATGCACTGCCCTTTTTGCCATGCCAACGACACAAAAGTGATTGATTCACGGCTAGTCGGTGAAGGCAACCAAGTTCGCAGGCGGCGTGAATGCTTAGAATGCATAGAGCGGTTCACAACTTACGAGGTTGCTGAACTAGCAATGCCTCGCATCATTAAGTCTGATGGCACGCGCACCCCTTTTGATGCGCAAAAACTCCAAAGCGGCTTATTGCGCGCACTTGAAAAACGTCCTGTTTCCTCAGAAACCATTGAAGACATCACACACCGAATTATGCACAAATTACGCGCTAGCGGCGAACGTGAAATTCCCTCCTCAACACTGGGTGAATGGGTTATGGATGAATTACGCAAAGTAGACGAGGTCGCCTATGTGCGCTTTGCTTCTGTTTATCGTAGTTTTCAAGACGTCAATGAATTCCGTGAAGAAGTACAAAAACTACAAACAACAATCCCCACCCTACAAAACGAGACTGAAGAAGAAGTATCATGAAACCCAAACATCGCCATAAAGCTAGGCGCCTAGCTTTGCAGGCTATTTACCAATGGCAAGTAGCTGACACCCCCTTATTAGACCTGGAACAACAGTTTGTTGAAACCAATGACCCACACAAAATTGACATGGGTTATTTTCAACAATTAATTCATGGTGTCGTCAAAAACACCCGTGATGTTGATCAACACATTTCAGAATTTTCACATCGTAAAATAGAACTGCTTGATCCGATTGAGCTAGCTGTATTACGACTTGCAACCTATGAATTACAATTCCAGTTGGACATCCCTTATCGCGTAGTGATTAACGAAGCCCTTGAGCTGAACAAATCATTTGGTACCGATGAAGGCCATAAATTTGTAAACGGTATTCTGCATAAAATTGCTGGCAATCTTCGCGCCATTGAAATCAATGCAAAGTAATGAACGAATTTAACATCATCGAAAGGTTTTTCACGAGACCAACAGCATCTGCTGTTGGGATTGGTGATGACTGTGCTGTTGTTAATATTCCCGAGGGAAAACAGTTGTGCGTTACCACTGACACTTTAATCAGTGATGTACATTTCCCTAAAAACACATTACCTGCTGACATTGGTTATAAGTCACTCGCTGTAAGCTTAAGTGATCTTGCTAGTTGCGCAGCCACGCCCGCGTTTGCAACACTCAATCTCACGCTACCTGACATTGATAAGCTGTGGTTAAAAGAATTTAGTCGCGGTTTTTTTAAATGTGCGGATGCGTTTGGCATACCGCTGATCGGCGGCGACACAACACACGGCCCTTTATCCATTACTGTCACAGCCAATGGTTTTGTTGATCGCAATAAAGCACTGTTACGCAGCAATGCTTGTGTTGGTGATGCAATCTGCGTCACAGGCCCACTAGGCGATGCGGCACTTTATCTAGCAGGCAAGCTCAAAAGCGAATCTGCACGTCGTAAACTAGATCACCCAACACCCCGCGTGGAGACCGGTTTGTTACTGCGAGACATTGCAACAAGTTGCATTGATATTTCCGATGGATTATCACAAGACCTTCATCATATTTTAAATCAAAGTCATGTAGGCGCAGAGCTTCATACGATTCCATTATCTGAAGAAGCGAGCAACGTAGATGGCGCTGGAGAACACGCTTTATCAGGCGGCGATGATTATGAGTTGTGTTTTACAGCCCCTAGAGACGCATTAGCGCACTTACCAAAAGAAACGCATATAGAAATAGGCGTCATTACAGAAAAACCCGGCTGCGTGTTTATTGATTCAACAGGGAATCAGACTGTTATCAACCCTAAAGGGTTTTTGCATTTTTAACCGCTTCTACCCAATTTAATATCAATGAGTTAAACCTAAGTAAGGCCCGTTTAGTTTAAATTTTGAATCATATGTGCTGTATATAAAGAGACCAAATAATACATACTGGGGGGAGCATACAAATGTTGGAACAAAAAGAGCCTCTAGCCGTTTTTACTGAAGTAACGACGCATCCCGTCGACAAAAACGCACCAGATTTTTCAAAGATTAAAGGCAGAGTTAAACTGTTTGGTGAAGAAGTGGAAGTGAAAACTTCAGCAGAAGAGATACCCAAAAGTATTAATAAACAATTTGGCGAGAGCTCTAAAAATGGAGCCTTAACAAAAGCTGCTGTGAATTTTTAAATGAAACTAATGGGTATGTATTTAACCTCACTAATGAATTTAATCACCTGTTTGATTCAAAGTTTGAGAGTAAAATGGAAGCGTTTTACTCACTTCCTGCTGATGAAAAAACACCTAAAAATTTCCCAAAAGTACCCCGCGTTAGCAATACCGGTGAAGCGGGCGTCATTCAAGTCAATGATTCTGTTGCTTTAAAATTTTCACGAACACTTTGTGTTGGAGAGGATGATACACCTCACGTTCGTTTCGAAACCCTTGTACAAGCGCAACTCGACAAAGATGGCAACAGAACAGACGATAGAATCACACGCACGTACACTGCATTAACGCCTGTAGGACTAGATTATCTAAAACAATTAGGAAAGGTATCACCGACTAATGTAAAAAATAATATCTACGCCTTGGCAGCAGGACTGTTACTTGCCGGCACCGTGATAGGTCTCGCTATGGTGGCATTTCCGCCGTTGGGCATATCCATAGCCATTACAGTCCTTCCTTACGCAGCGGCTGCAGGCTTTGTTTCTGGTGTGTCGCTATTCAAAGCACGCAGCTGGTGGGAGAACTCTCCAAAGGCCGTTAAGGCGCTACCTTTCATCTTGGGCGCGCTAGCCGTCGCAGGGCTGTCTCTCGCAACAGCAGGCATTTTGCCTGCATTAGCCCTGGGCACAACCTTTATTCTGGGTGCAGCAATCCCAGCGACATCCCTAGTCGGAGCACTCTTAATTCAAAAAGTGGGGCAATTTATTGAATCAGGAATTAATTGGTTTAAGGCGAAGAATAGACCACCTCCAACAAGTAGGCGCGAACCTTTACTAGGGAAAGAAAAGGAAAATACTTCTGAGCAGAAGTTCGCTTCTAGCAGTCACGCAACAATCATGAGCACGTTTGCCAAAAAAAATGCCAAAAGCATTGCACATATAAATACATTAGCAACACGAAAATCAATAAAAGATGCTGAAGTGGACTTGAATCTAATAGAAGAACTAACAAACAACATTAATGATGTATATAACACTCGTGATAAAGCAAATCAGTTAGCTGCATCTGAAGCCCTTGCTAAGCTATCTACCCTTTGTACACTCTCCACAAAGATAAATGATAAGATTGGGAGCACACTCGATCTCATAAACGAAAGCTTGCCACGAAATGTATAATTGAATTTTTTAGCGCCTCTTGTCAAAATATTAAAAATAAAAAGGACGATAATGGATTATGCAAAATGATGATACCCGAAGGAAAGGCGGTTGAGTTAACGGATTTTAAACGAAAACGCAGACCAACCTCACAGATAAACATTGAAATTGAGTACAATCAAAGAATGTTAGCCCGGCACCAGGCTAGAATGGTTACCGTACTAGAAGTGCGTCGTCAGCGCGCCCCTTTTTTTCAAACGCTGTGCAACATCATCATTCCGTTAAAAAATATTCGTCTAAACGAAACCTTTGCAGCACTGGCTTCTGAATCTGGCAAAGAATACCGTGAATTGCGTGGAAAAATTGATATCACCACAAACAGATTAAACGAGCTATACGATGCAAAAATCCTTGATGATATGCTCAAAAGAAACGATCGCTTTTCTTTGCGACTCTTCTCAACGTTTCCACCTCCAACACAACATGCACCGACAAAAACGGATTCCCCAACAAACACAGACAGCCCTTCTCCCTGACATTAAAAGCGAGCAAGCGGCGATTAAATAAAATCCATATTGTGGCGCTTCGCGCACTTCCTGCAGGCGCATCGCTTGCGCGCTGCTT
>DKOI01000082.1 GCA_002469885.1 Legionellales bacterium UBA7366
AAACCTATTGCAGAAGCAATTACAGAAAAAAAATATATCGGCCGCTTTGAATTGATCCATGAATTAGGCAAAGGAGCCCAAGGCGTTGTTTACCTTGCCCAGGATATTAAATTAAATCGGCAAGTTGCTGTTAAAACGCTGCTACACAAAAACAAAGATGGCGAACAAATATTCAACGAAGCCAAAAACGTCAGTGCGTTACAGCACCCGAATATTATCCCCCTGTATGAAATTGGCTCACAAAATGAAAGGCCATTTCTGGTTTACCCCTATGTCAAAGGCAAAACCTTAAGCGACTATATTGTCGCTGCTGAAAAGCTAACTATCCTAGAATCAACTAAACTCATTTCTGCCGTATTAGGTGGTCTTGCTCATGCGCATGAGAAAAAAATCGTGCATCGCGATCTGAACCCATCAAATATCCTGATTGGTGAAGATGATAATCCTCGAATTATGGATTTTGGTATATCAACCTTCGCCGGTCACAATACTTCAGAGAACAGTGTTGCTGGCACAGTAAGCTACATGGCTCCCGAAACACTCAATAGTGAGCCGACGGGCCCTTGGTCTGATGTGTTTTCAATTGGCGTTATATTGTTCGAAATGCTCACAGGCCATTCCTTATTTAAAGCAGATAATTCAATGGTCTCGATCTACAAGATCCTGAATGAAAATATTTTGCCGCCATCAAGCAGAAACAAAGCTATTGATAAAGATCTGGATCGAATCGTCCTTAAAGCATTGGCTAAGACAAAGAATGAGCGATATCAAAGTGCAATTAAATTGAAACAGGCACTTGATGACTACATGCATGAAGAAACAGGCGATGCAATAACAGAGCTAAGCGTGCCATCAGATGATAAGGCTGTTAGAGAACAAGCCACTATGATGCTGTTAAAGAGAAGTCTGGCAAAAAATAAAGAATTTCCAGCGATGGGAAACAGTATTGCGCAAATTATGCAGGTTGCAGAAGGACATGGATGCGCTGAAAAACTGGCAGAGATAATTTTAAGAGAGCAATCACTCAGTAGTAAAATTCTCAGCCTGGTCAACTCCAGTGGTTATGGTCAGTTTGGTGGAGAGATAAAAACTATTTCACGTGCTGTTGTTATCCTTGGCTTAACCCAAGTGCAGAACATGTGCATCAGCATTATGGTATTTGAAAAGCTGAATAACGGACCAATGGCTGAGATACTCAAAAGTAACACTTGCCAATCTTTTTTAAGTGCCATATTCGCAAAAAAACTAACCGGAAAATCATCTTCGGTAAATTCTGAAGAAGCCTTTCTAGCCAGTATGTTTCACAACCTGGGGAAACAAGTCACCATTTATTTCTTGCCGGATGAATATAATGACATATTGGATTTGGTTATCGAAAAAGGCATTGATGAAGACAAAGCAAGTCTAAGAATACTGGGAATTAACTTTGCTAGCATTGGTCAATTTATGGCGATTGAATGGCAGCTACCGAAAAACATAATATTAGGCATACAACCTAAGCCACAAAGAATCACCCAAAAGCCGATCAAAACGGAAGACTACCTCGCACAAATATCCTCTTTAACCAACGAGATTGTTCAGGCTGCCGGTTGTGGAAATAATGAACAGGCAGAAAAAGAATTAAAAAAGATCATCAATCGTTACAAGCTCAGTTTTTCATTAAACTACGAAAAAGTGACACGTATTCTTGTTATTCTTTTTGACGAACTAATCAATCATTGCGAAGCATTAGGCATCGATCCAAACAATAATACCTTCTGTAAAAACTTTATTTCATTTACCAAGCATGACTATGATTTCAATGAAGAAGATGAAAAGGAAGACACCTCAGCAGAAATATCTCTTACCAAAAAGCCATTCCATGAAGCTGCTTTAACCTATGGCATCGCCAAAACAACTGGCATGATGTTTAAATCATTTCAATTACCCGAATTACTGAACATCGTGGTTAATACTCTATATCGGGGGCTTGATTGCGAACATGCCATTATCTTTCTAGAAGATAATGTTAATGGTGAAATGAGAGCACATGCCGGTGCTGGTTCTAGTGCAGATCCAGATATATCAACTGTAATGAAACGTTTTCACTTTCATAGCAACGACAGTGACGACATCTTTAATCAAGCTATAAAAAAACAGACTGATATATTTATTCCTGATGTTGCCCACTCGTCACTAATCAATAATATTCCAGATTGGTGCAAAAAAGTGACCTTCCCCAAAAACCTGCTTATCTACCCAGTCTGCTCAAACAGGAGGTGTATTGGATTGGTCTATGTGGATAACGCCCGCGTGTTATCATCCAAATCCAAGCAAGCATTTGAATATATCGATACCATGCGAAAGCAACTCGCCGTAGCCGTACAGCAATAAAAATAACCCGTCATCAAATTCATTCATACTTTTATGTAAGCAACTCCTGCTATAATCCGCCGGATAACTAACCCGAGCAGGTAAAATGAGTAAAGACAAAAAATCTGGCGGTGGCAAAACAATTGCCCTGAACAAAAGAGCCCGCCACGATTATTCCATCGACGAACGATTTGAAGCCGGTATCGCCCTCGAAGGCTGGGAGGTCAAGAGCTTGCGCGCGGGTAAAGTTCAGATCGTAGAAAGCTATATCCTTTTGAAAGATAGTGAAGCCTTCCTGTTTGGTGCGTTAATAACACCACTGCCTACAGCATCGACACATATCAGCCCCGAACCGCAGCGCAGTCGCAAACTACTGCTACATCGTACCGAATTGAATAGATTGATTGGTGCAGTTGAGCGTAAAGGCTTTGCCTTAGTCCCCACTGCACTCTATTGGAAAAATGGCAAGGTGAAACTGGAACTCGGCGTCGCTAAAGGCAAAAAGGCACATGACAAACGCGAAGCTGAAAAAGACCGCGACTGGCAGAGACAGAAAGCACAAATAATGAGACATAAATAGATTAACCCCTCTTTATTGTCCTCTACTATGATTCTACTCCCTGAAACTTTCATGACAGCCACACAGTCATACACTTGAACATTCAATGTTTAATTATAGTCAGTTAGTCTATAATTCAATCTTCTTTAGGAAATAAAACTCGGGGGCGTAC
>DKOI01000063.1 GCA_002469885.1 Legionellales bacterium UBA7366
TGTTGGAAAAACAACCACTATTGGAAAAATTGCTAAAAAGTTTCAAGACGAAGGTAAAAGTGTCATGCTTGCCGCCGGTGACACCTTCCGTGCTGCAGCTGTTGAACAATTACAAAGTTGGGGCGAAAGAAACAACATTCCTGTCATCTCGCAACACAACGGCGCTGACAGCGCCTCGGTTATCTTTGATGCTGTTGAAGCGGCGCGTGCTAGAAATATTGATGTGTTAATTGCAGATACCGCCGGTCGATTACACACGCAAAACCACTTAATGGAAGAATTGAAAAAAATCGTTCGCGTCATTAAAAAACTAGATGACACCGCGCCGCATGAAACCATGCTCGTGCTGGATGCGAGCATTGGTCAAAACGCATTAGCCCAGGCTGAAAAATTTCATGAAGCCGTCGACGTGAGTGGGCTTTGCATGACAAAGCTCGACGGCACAGCAAAAGGCGGGATCATTTTCGCCATCGCAAAAAAAATGTCGCTCCCTATTCGCTTTATTGGCGTAGGCGAATCCATTGACGACTTGCGCCCCTTCTCTGCAAAAGACTTTGTGTCTGCACTCTTTAATAACGAGGAAAAAACCAATGAATAACACTTTCCGCGCCGGGCTCAGCATCGCATCAGCCACGTGCTTTTTCTTTTTCGGCATTCTCCAACTCGGATTATTTAACACACTAAGCCCCTTCATTTTACACGACTTTTCGCTTAGCAGTACGCAGCTTGGCTTACTAGCTTCCCTCTATCTCATCACTATCACGCTCATATTTATTCCATCTGGCATACTGCTCGACAAATACTTAACGCGTCGCCCTGCGTTAATTGCGTTAGCGATTGCGCTCATCGGCACATTCATCTTCGCTTTTTATTCAAACTTTTGGACTGCCGCGCTTTACCGTATCGCTGCAGGCATTGGAAACGGTTTAGGCTTTTTAACCGCGATGCGCGTTGCTAACTATTGGTTTCCGAACAAAAAAGCCTTAGCTATTAGTCTCACTGTCTCTTTTGCTATGACCGGCGGCATTGTCGCAGGTGTACCAACGGCTGCATTAATCCAGCACTTAGGTTGGAGCAATACAATACTCGTTGATGCGTGTATTGGGAGCGCCTTATTTTGCTTTATGTTTTTCTGTTTGCAAAACCACCCAGATGAACACTCTCGAAAAAATGATGTGACTTTAGAACGTATCAAGGCCGTGTTTAAAACCAAGCAAAATGCATTCTGCGGGGCCTACATTGCCGGATTAAACCTCTCTATTTACGTACTAGCCGCCGTCTGGAGCAACTTATTATTAACCAGTCAATTCGGATTAACCAGCGCGCAAGCAGCCCTCGTTTCCTCCATGATTTTTCTAGGCATGATTATTGGGGCGCCCTGCTTTGGCAGCTTATCTGACTGGATGCAAAGACGAAAACCCGCAATGCGACTTGGCAGCGCCATGGCATTAGTCATTATGATTGTCATCACATTTTCACCCCACCTAACCTACATGGCTTTATTCATTTTATTTCTGGGGCTAGGATTTTCATCGAGCTCACAAATTTTAAGTTATCCCACTTTAGCAGAATCAAATCCGCTCGGGTTAATCAGCACCGCCACAAGCATGGCTGCGCTCATTGTTGATATCACTGGCGCATTGATGCAGTTTTCGTTTGGATGGCTCCTCACAATGCACTGGCAAGGCGAAACAGTGGGTAATATTCCACAATACGCTAACATTGATTGGCGTATTGCGCTCTCCTGCATTATTGCATTTTTATGTATTAGCTTATTTGCTACCTTTAAACTGAAAGAGACGCATTGCCGCCCTCTACCACATGAGTGAGGACTCTCACTTTGCCTGACAAATTTACAATTTGCCTACCTGTTGTTATACTCATTTTTCTTAAAAAATCATTAACGAGAGTCAACATGAAAAAAGTTCTTTTATCTGCATCACTTCTTTGCGCATTACTTTCTCAACAAGCCTTCGCTGAAGATCAAAACAACAGCCTGGTTATCAAAAACCGACTTGGCACCTACTATGTTGAAGCGAACTTAGGCTCTAACTTGTTTTATGCTCCAGGCGAACAATCCTTATCAAGCGGCTTGCATGGCATTGGTTATGCGGCAGCGGCAGGCTACTATTACGGTGACACCAGCTCTCTTGAAGTGGGTATCATGCAAAGCACAGCTAAATACAAGGATGATGATGATAATGAAGAAAAAAGCGGCACTTTCACAGCACCGTATGCAACCTTCCGTTTCAACACGCCAATAGGCAAGAAAACCACACTTATCACCAAATTAGGTGCTATGTACGTCCACCTCAATGCTGATGAAGATGATGTTCATGTATCGTCGATTTTACCCTTTACTGGCATCGGCTTAGGTTACGCTGTTAATGACAACCTTGAACTTAACATACAATACCAGGGTGCCGTTTATGTTATTGCAGGTTTCGGATTATTAACTGGCGGCGTATCTTATCACTTCGGCTAAAGCCAGCACTCATGTGTTCACGCTTGTTAATGCGTTAAATTTTTAAACCAACCTCCTGGGTATCAACGCCCAGGAATTGGCACTCAACGACAAAGAGTGCTAAAATAACGGGGTAAAATGAGACTGGGGATAAATAACATGCAAGAACTAGCACTGCTTGATTCTTCTTTACCGATCAGCAACTTAGATGCGTACATTACGCAAGCTAACCGCTTACCTATGCTGACTGAAGCTGAAGAAAAGGCGTTCGCCACTCAGTTACACACGAATAACGACCACAACGCTGCTCGAAAACTGATCATGCCTCACTTACGATACGTTGTGCGTGTTGCTCGTGGCTACCAAGGTTACGGTTTACCACTGGGCGATCTCATTCAAGAAGGCAATATTGGCTTAATGAAAGCGGTGAAGCGCTTTAACCCGGACATGGGTGTCCGCCTTGTTTCTTTCGCGGTCCACTGGATCAAAGCCGAAATTCATGAGTTCATTCTCAAGAATTGGCGCATTGTGAAAGTAGCGACCACAAAAGCACAACGCAAATTATTCTTCAAACTGCGCAGCGCGAAAAGCCGTCTGGGTTGGTTTACGAATGATGAAGTGAACGCCGTTGCCAAAGATCTAAACGTGAAACCAGAGGCTGTCAGGCTCATGGAAGAACGGCTCAATGCACGCGACGCTGCATTTGACGGGTTTGCAACCTCCGATGACAGTGATGATTTTATACGGCATGCGCCGGCTGATTACCTAGCAAGTGAAACAGCGGGTCCTGCGGCCCTCTATGAGAGCAACACACATAATACCGCTACAATGGAAAGCTTACAGACAGCAATGATGAATCTTGACGAAAGAAGTCGCGACATTCTCACTGCCCGCTGGCTACAAGACAAAAAATCCACACTGCATGATTTAGCTGAAAAATATGGTGTTTCCGCTGAACGCATCCGACAGATCGAAAAGCTCGCCATGAGTAAAGTCAAAACAAAAATGGCATCTTAGCGCAACATCAAAAGAGGCGCAACGCTGGCGCACAGCTTTTGCGGGCTATATCAGAAGAAAAACACTGTGAACGATTAAGTTTGTCGTAGCCCGCACAAGAGAGCAAAGCGAACGCCTGCGGGGTTCAAGTCAACATAGGTCTTGTGGCGCTTTGCGCAACTCCCGCAGGCTACAGTGAATACCAACTCTAGGCTAAGCGCGCGGCCTAGCAACCTGCTCATTTTCATTTACTTCGCCAGACGACTTATTAGCTGAATTATTACTAAATAAGCCAACACTTGCCGTGCTAACCGTGCTTTTCATCATTTTCTGCAAATGAAGCGGCACCACTAAATGCAATGCATTCGCACTCACTAACTTCTGTAGCTGATCAGCCACTTCTGCCTTATTACCAGCTTGCTTGAAATGAACAGCAGTCGCTTCCCACCACTTGATCAGCGAATCATTGCTCAAGTGTTGATCTGACTGAAGATTATTGACTGATGTGCTGCCTCGGTTAAAGTGCATTAATGCGGGCTCTAGGTTACGAAGATGCTTTTCAAATGAGTTTGAATCGGAGTTGATACTAACCCACTTTGCTGGTTCTGAAGACATAATTACCACTCTGTTCTTATTATATTATTGGCTTTTGTTAACGTTCGGACCATTATACCACGCAAAAACCTATTTGAGCCAGCATTACAGCCCTCGAGCCTAAGGCCCTGATACTACTAAAGAGTTGCATCACTCGACAATCCGTTAAAAAAGCCTGATAATATCCAACATGAAAATCGACAAAAACAATCCTGCTTGGGCAATTCTTAATGATGCAACACCAAGCCACATTGCACCTTGGCTAAATTATAAAGAGTCCATGACAGCCAAAGTCCGCGCACTCAATCCAAGAACATTCACATTCAACTTACGCACAGAACACACTCTCAATCCTTCGCTTTTCGATCAAAGTGCCCTGGAGCTTTCCAACAACGAAAATGTTCTCATCCGCGAAATCGAAATGTCACATGCCGGAACGCGCTGCCTCTACGGTCGCACGATCATACCGGCTATATTATTAGATGGTAACTCAGACTTTACCACCCTAGGCTCAAACCCTATTGGTGATGTATTATTTAAAACGCCCACTCGCCCGTTTGACAGACGATGCTACTGCGAACTCTCCCCAGAAGATGAATTATTCAAAGCAGCCACGCTCGCACTACCCCACAAACCAGAATCGCTGTGGGCTCGATACACACTTTACCCCATTGCACACAGCCACTTGTTAATTTATGAAGTCTTTTTCCCTGCATTGCTCATTTTAGAAAAAAGTCATGCCCTGGCAATCTAAGCTAAAAAACTATGCTTATCTTATGCGATGGCACAAACCCATTGGCGTCTATTTGTGTTTATGGCCAAGCTTGTGGGCATTATGGCTAGCAACTGATGGCCATCCTAGCCTCGCCCTTGTCAGCATTATTGTTGCTGGCAGTATAGTCGTTCGATCCGCTGGATGCATTATTAATGATATTTGGGATCGTGACATTGATAAACATGTGGAACGCACAAAATCCAGGCCCATCACCAGCTGTCAGGTCTCCGTCAAAGAAGCGCTATTCTTATTTGGTTTTCTTGGCATTCTCGCATTTAGCTTGGTCCTATTGTTAGGTGCTTTCGCCACTGTCATTGCGGTATTCGCGGGTTTCTTAACGATGCTATATCCACTGGCGAAACGAATCACTTATTTCCCCCAAGTGATATTGGGCATTGCATTCAATGCGGGCGTTTTGATTGCTTATGCTGCAACACAGCACGCACTGCCAATGCCTGCGTGGATCTTGTATATCACAGCGATTCTTTGGACAGTCTCCTACGACACAATGTATGCCATGGCCGATAAACAAGATGATATTACGCTTGGGTTAAAATCCACAGCTATCAAATTTTCTGAAAACAGCGCCCTTATTGTTGGCATCTTACAAAGCATCGTGCTCTTAGGCTTAGGATATATCGGGCACTACTCACATTTTTCATTCCTATTTTATGCGGGGTTGCTTTGCGCAATACTGTTTTTTTTCTACCAGCATTTTTTATTACGTCAGCGAAAAGCAATAGCCTATACAAAAGCTTTTTTAAATAACCACTGGATCGGCGCCATTATTTTCCTCGTTATTTTCTTACAAAGCTGGTAACATTGTTTTCGTGTCACTTCAGACACGCACCCCCAATAAACATTTAGGAATCCTTGTATGATATTTTGTACACGTCGTTGCGTGGGCATTGCTATTGGCGAACACCTTACGCACATTGTTGAGCTTCATAAAAAGAAAACTCACGTGCACATCAGGCTAACCGCCGTGGTGAAAACAATGACCGCAACCACGCCTGCACTTGATGCGCTCCAACATTGCTTAAGCCGGCAAGCTGTCATTTCCATCCCTGAAAGTTATATCAGGAAAAAAACTTTCGCCATTAAAGATCAACTCAGTAGTCTGCAGATTGAACGTGACTTGCAAAACAACTTACACCGGTACTTTCCTCAACATAAAGCCGGCGATCTTTTTGATTTTCACCGAACAAACGATGACACACTACAGGTTATCGTTTCAAAACGAGCCAAAATCAATGCGATTGTTCAACACATTGAAAAACGGCATCTACAAGTGCGCCATATTCGCATAGCAACATCTCACTTAGCATTATCGCCGAAGCCTGAGAAACTCACAGCTGATTTTTTCAATGCTTACGCACTAAGCTTGCAAGGCATATCATGAACAACATCGATCTTTTGCCTTGGCGAGAAAGAAAAAGAAACCGACAAAAAAAAATGTTTCTTTTAAAACTTTTCTTCAGCACTTTGATCATCACTCTAATAGGAATCATTCATATAATGCAGCAACAACAACACCTAGATAATCAGCTATCACAATTTTCGAAAAATAAAAAAATCTTGAAAAAAATTCAAAAACAAACCGAGATAACACAAACAAAGATAAAACGTAACCATCAGGCAACTGCCATCAAAAAACAGGGGGAGAAACTCAGTCAATGGCTTTATCACATCGCACATGCCTTGCCACAAAACGCTAGCTTGATTTCGCTACAATACGACCAAAAGACCTTGGAAATTATTGGCGTCGTTTCCACCGACATGGATCTCGAAGCCTATCAAAAAATACTAAGCGCACTCCCTGGCATTAGCAATACCTACGTCAATGAAATCAAACCCGCGCAAGAAAAGAAAGGCTTAGAGTTTTCAATCACGCTTAGGTTGGCCCTATGAAATTAAGCTCTCCAAGATTCCCCCTCGAAGAACTGAGTTCCTGGCCAACGTGGTTTCAACACACCATGATTGGCCTCATTAGCACTTTGCTGCTCTTTATTTTCTGGCACTGGAACCCCGTAGAGAGAAAGCTCATGATAGCAACCCAAGAAAATATAGCGCTCAAAAAAACAATCCAGAGCAACGCAATACCCACCTCACCCCCATTATCCCGATCAATGAATCCCTCGGTGCAGGCTATTCCACTTCTACAAACGTTATTCAAGCAAAACAAATTACCACTCTTACTAATTAAACCCATCGATAATGACAGGTTTAATCTTCATGCAAAGGGTCATTACAATCACTTACGCCAATTAATTAATGATTTGAACTGCTCGACACTCACCTGGAACATCAATTCTCTCACTCTAATGCAAACGAATTTGAAGCCACTCGACATCCAGATCACACTCAAAACCACCCACTCTGCACATTAACTGCTCGCAAGAGCGCATCTCTAGACTTGCCTCGTTAACTGACGCATAATGACGTCTTGATTTTGCAATCTATTTATACAAAAGTGAACCTATGCGAAACATTACTAATATTTTCCTCATTGGCCCAATGGGCGCGGGTAAAACCAGCATTGGCCAACAGCTAGCGCGTCAATTACAACGCGACTTCTATGACTCTGACTCTGAAATCGAAACTGCTGCAGGCACCGATATTGCCTGGATTTTTGATATCGAGGGCGAAGATGGCATGCGAAAACGCGAAGTCACAGCTATCGACAAACTGACTCAGTATAAAAATATTGTTTTAGCAACCGGCGGCGGCTCAATCCTAAAAGAAGAAAATCGTCATCGATTAGCCTCGCGTGGCACAGTGGTCTATCTCAAGGTCTCAATTGAACAACAGTTGAAGCGCACTGCGCGTAACCTTGATAAACGCCCGCTTCTTAAAACAGATAATCTTGAAAAACGTGTGCTTGAGCTCGCAGCACAACGTGAGCCACTGTATGAAGAAATCGCCGATATCGCCTTTGAAACGGATCACTATTCCGTTACAAGCATCGCGACTAAAATCATACAATCATTAAGACAATACCCATGAAAACAGTCAATGTGACGCTGGCTCACCACACTTAC
>DKOI01000032.1 GCA_002469885.1 Legionellales bacterium UBA7366
TCATCACTCAGATCGAGGAAGTCAGTATGCGAGTCTACAGTATCAACAGTTGCTGCGACAATTCGGAATGGTTGGCTCGATGAGTTAAAAAGGTAGCTGCTTGGATAATGCGCCTGTTGGGCGATTCTTCAGTAGGTTGAAACGTGAGTGGATTAGTGATCGTTTGTATGAAACAAGAGAGGAGGAAATACAAGACACTAGAGAATATATGGCTGTGTATTATAATGCTGAGCGGCTTCATTCAACCTTAGTGTATATCACGCTTTCAGGTTTTGAAAAAGCGGCTTAGTGAGGTGTGCGGTTTTGCTTGACCACAACAATCTTCTATGGCGCGACAACTTTCGGGCTGTGTGAGCCATGCGTAGAAATCGCTTCGATGCACATCAAATAAATTACACATCGTTACTATAGGGTATTTATTGATACGAGACTTTATAAATCCGTACTTTTCTTTGGCTCGCCTGCAAAGAAAAGGGCCGCCTCCTTTGGTATGTTACGGTCCTCTGTGACTCGACGTAACTCAGCTTTAAGGCGACGCAATTTTTCTTGCTGAGAAGCTATGGTTTCATGCTGGGCACTTAAGGTAGCATATTTTTTGCCAGCCACTGAGGCTTTTGGATCTTACCCTAAGTCGATCTGCGACATCGATCGCTTTGTAGTCGCGCTCTGTTGCCTGCTTGATGACGTTTAATTTGACCTCTTTTTGGCATCTTTTTCAATAACTTTGACACCTCTTCTAGACGTTATTATAACGCTCTTAGGTGTCTAGTATAGTGGTGCCATACCACGTGGTGGGAGCTTGAAACGTCATTAAGCGCACCATTGCTCCGAAGAGGCTAACGTTGTGAGTGTGCGCTTGTCGCTTAATTCTTAGTTGCTACCTTGTTGATTCATTGTTGGAGTTATAAAACAGGAGGTTATAACCCCCCCCTCAAAGCCCCACTATTTACGCTGATTTTTTGTTATTTCATCTAAGATTAGCTATTCTTTAATAAAGCAGAATGAATTTCTATAGCTTTCATTAAGACGGGGGTGTGCTGTGCCAGCTGCAGATGACAAAAAAAATGATGAAAAAGCTAAGTTGTATTCGTCCTCTTTAGGCGAGGCGAATCAAAAAGTGCATGCCAATCTTGTGTCGAACGTCCTGGTTATGCAGCTTGAGGCAAAAGCAAAAGACATTCATGATTCTATTCTGGATAAGATTCCAATACCGCCACCTATGCCACCAACGCCACCTACACCGCCTACGCCGCCTGCGCCGCCAAAGCCACCCGTGCCACCTACACCGCCAAAGCCACCAGTGCCACCTACACCGCCAACACCGCCTGATCCTGATGATGGCGGGCAAATACCAGGCCCTGATGATGGCGGGCGATTTCCAGATCCTGGTCCAGAGGATGGAGGAAGGTTTCCGGTTTCTGATTCTAACCATGATCGTGCGCCAGATATTCCCGAAACCGATCACGTTCTTGCGGCAACAGAAAGTGAGGCTTCACTGGGTTTAGGTGGGGGAGAGAGCCAGCACGATATGCTCAGACCGTTTCTGAAAGATGATGATGTTGCTGATCATGGTTCAATAGAGATGTTGCCTCTTGCGGACCTAAACCCTTTTTTAAAACCAGATGAAATGTTGGTACTAAGGCAGTTTCAAGAAGGTTCAGGTAACAATCACTTGATGGGAGTGTCTGGCGCATCAGGTGATCTACGGCCTGATCTTTCGCCTCATATTCCAAGTGATCTAATGCCTAAAGACGATGGTTTTGTGGCGGGAAATGATGGTTTCATTAAAGCCTTGTCAGTGATATCACAAATCTTGCCTTTTGTTGGTGTTGCGCTGTTGGGTGTTGCTGCTATTTGTCTGGTTGTGCAGTATGTCTATAAAAGTCGGCAGGCTGATAGTCATCGACACAATCCTGAGTTTGTATTTTTTCCAGAAGAAAGGCGTTTGCATTTATATAAAATAACATTGATTGTTGCTAAATGCGCTTTATTGATTGGGTTGACTGCAATGGTTGCGGCCACAAGTATATGGATTTGGATAGTGCCGGCCATCGCTCTTATGGTTGCTGCGACATTGATTCTAAAAGGCTATCAATCTTTTGCAGAAAATACAAAGGGAGATCCACAAGATGTTAATGTTTTGCAAGCTCTAGGGCTAGGCTTGTTGTTTATCACTCACACAGTGGCAAGTGTTTTTTCACCCTCCATTAGTTTTAAAGAGCGAGCTGAAAAGTTCAATTATGCGACGCAAGAATATATTAAGCCTATAGCGCAGCTAACCCTAATGGTTGCGCTTACCGTGGGGCTTTGGCAGGTGGCAATTATTGCAGCGGCTGTCTTGCTGGCGATGTATGTGTTTAAGGCGTTTTACCATTCATATACGATGTATAAAAGCGCAGATAAAGTCAGTGCGTTCCTGGCTGTGCGCATTGGGTTGGTTTTTATTCAGCAGCTGGCTTTAGCCGCAACTTCTGTTTTAACGATTTTGTTTCTACAAACTTCTCTCAATATCCAAGATACAACCAATACAATAAATAGTGTGAGTAATGACCCCGAGGCGCTCTTTCATGGTCTGCGGATACTTAATGAGCAGTACGATTTGTTGGATAAGCTATCATTCGTCTTGACTATAACGGGCGCGGTGACGCTTTTTTCTACGGTGCTGACTATGATTGTTACCGTCTGTGAAAAAATCAAAGAGCGACTTTGTGCTGTCAGTGTTAAGGAGGTTAGCTCCAAGGTTTCTTCGAATACCGTTGAGTATTGGGATGAATTTAATGTTGATGGACCGAAAAATTCTGTTTAGAATCGTTCGTGTTTTTTTCGATAACATTGTTGATCGTCGGAATAAATCTTATTTTATATTGTCTCCTAGTCATGGCAAGTTTTAACGGAAATTTGTATGAAATGCAAATGCCGAGTTTACCAAGCGCATTAGAAGCAAAAGTGCCTAGCGGATATTCGAAGGTAATCACAGTTAATTATGGAAGATAAAAGAAGTCGATAGTTTTTGTTTTCCCCCAAACGTTAAAAGAGCTTCTAAACTTTGCAAGTGTCAAGCTAGTTTGGATGATATCATTCTGCAAGCAGAGTTGTTTGGCCGTAGTTATCAGTTGAGTGAAGATGTAATCCCCCCAAAAAATAGGATCGGTAAAAAGTAGAAAATTCCATTAAAATATATGAAAGGAGTTATCAATACCTGGTTCTGTATTTAAAAAGCACTCTTCAGTTATGGAGGAGGTATACGGTGCAATTGAAGAGAAATTTGCTGAGGCTTCTTCCATGCTCAAGGTTGAGAGCGATAAGGTAAAAGCTTTGGAGGTTCGATTAGCAGAGTCGGACACGTTTTTGCAGGAAGAAAATTTAAACGGGTATCGCTAGAAAAAAAACTGACAGCAGCATTAGAGGATGTTGTCGCGTTAAAAATGCGATTAGATATGGCGAAATTACCACAATCACCTCTTTCTGCGCCAATGGAAGTTGAAGGTGCTAGGGAGTTTAAAATATCAACGGCTGTCGTTATGCGCGTTAAAAAGAAGTTAGGGAAATATTCTGAGTCGAAAATGAATAAAGGAAAGAAGTGGCCTACGCTATGCCAGCTGGTATTGCAGCAATCCTTAAAGAAAACCAACGAGCATTATATATCAGAAGAAGAATCTGCGCAGTATATTGCTTCAATATCAAAGCAAGCAGACGTTTACTCAAGCATGGTGTTTAAGGCGATGCGTGAGGTAAGGCTGAAAAAACACGATTCATTTAAAGGGCTTGATGCGCGCTTTTTAAATGTTAGTTATAATAATCTTGCTTTGTTAAAACAGTTAATCGCACCCTTATTCAAAGCGGATAAATTCAAATCGTTGAAAGCGGGGACCTATTCTGGCGCCAGTTTTTTGCATGTGGCGTCCCAAGAAGGCTGTGTCGATATCGCTCAGTGGTTGATGGGTGAGGGTGAGAATATGTAGGCTCGGATTCACCGTGAAAGTCCTTATAATAAAGGGACTCCTGTAATGCTATTAATGTTGCCCACGCATGTTGATAGTTTGAAGGCGAGACGATTGAAGATTCTTAATCATGCGTTAACGGGGTTACATGTGCTTATTAATACGGAGCTAGGCGGTGTCTTGGAAAGCAAAGTAAGCTGGTTTAAAGGTATGGACGGAGAGCAAAACCTCACGCAGTGGACTATGCTTGAGTTGGCGGCCTATATGGGGATGCCGACTTTCGCAAAATTACTGTTAGAGTGCGGAGCCACATTTACAAAAAATATTTATGAGAAGGTTCGGCTCTTTGAGTCAAGCCCTGATTATTATATTCAATCTAACTTGTACAAAAGTGAGCGCGAAGTCATACAAGATAAGGTAAGGGCTTTTCTTGAAATGCATAAGTCAAGCAATTACAAATAACTCACGATAAGTGAGAAGCGCATGCGCGAAGAGCCGGGTTCTGATTCTGAAAAATCAACAAGCTCATTGGATATGCTCGCAGAAGCTGCAGAAAGATCACCTAGAGGCGCTGAAAAGAAGTTGTGTGTTCGAACTGAGGAAGAGGTGGACTCAATGAGCAGTCTTTTCTTGCCAGTTTTACCAAGTTCAAGCAGTTCGAGCTCCTCTTCCCGCGCATTAAGTTCGCATTCACTTTTCTCAGCTCAAACCGCTTTGCTGGAGCTGGGTGCGCCTCCTGTGTTGGGTGCCAAGAAATTTGAGTTTGATCGCGATGAAATTTCGAATCCAAAGAGGCGCGGCTAGTAATGAATTCATAACACAGGTTTGGGGCTCTCTGTTATCTTCATTTTTTATTCTGTATACCGTGTCTGCTAATTAAAAAATAATCATTAAACAAACGCAGCGAGTGTCTTAAAATGTTTTCAAAAAGTTATCAAGAAAAAATTAACGAACAACCTAAAGAAATCGAGCAGCTAAAACCGCAGGTGGAGAAGTTAACCTCTGAGTTAGCCGCTTCGCAAGAGCAAGTTAAAACGCTTCAAGATGCGGCTGGCGCTGGCGCTGCAGCCCCAGCATCATCAGCTCCAAGGAGACCGTTTATACACGTCTAACGGTTGAGGGGTGCATACATGCGCCCCTATTAGCTGCCTCAATGTTTATGTATAATGCCGTATTGTTTATTTAATATGAGAGCAGGCATGGCAGAATTACAACATGTGGCAATCGTCGGTGCGACGGGTGTCGTCGGGCAGGCAATATTATCAATACTCACTGAGCGAAACTTTCCTGTAGAAAAGCTGTCGTTATTGGCGAGTGAGCGTTCAGCCGGCGGTAAAATTGACTTTAAGGGCGAGCCTGTCGTCATTGAGTCTTTAGCTGATTTCGATTTTAGCGGTGTTGATGTTGCCTTTTTCTCAGCAGGAAGCGAGGCGTCTAAAAAATACGCACCTATAGCCGCTGCTGCTGGTGTATTTGTGGTCGATAACACCTCATGTTTTCGATACGATGATTCTGTTCCCTTGGTTGTTCCTGAAGTTAATCCTCACGCGCTCGCTAATGTCCCCACAGGCGCTATTGTTGCTAATCCCAATTGCTCAACGGCCGGTATCGTGGTTGCTTTAAAGCCGCTCTACGACGCTTTTGGCGTTAAGCGCGTTAATATCACTACGCTACAATCTGTGTCGGGTGGAGGCAAGGCAGCGATTGATGAGTTGCTAGCGCAAACGACTAAAGTGTTAGCAGGGGAGCCCATCGATCCACCGGCCGCATTTTCGCAGCAAATGGCATTTAATGTTTTGCCCCAAATTGACGAGTTTCAAGACAATGGCTATACGCGGGAAGAAATGAAAGTGGTCTGGGAAACACAAAAGATGTTAGAAGATCCTGATATTGAAGTGAATGTGACAGCGGTGCGTGTGCCTGTATTAGTTGGCCATTCGGCTTCTGTGAGTATTGAGTTGCGTGACGACTATACGTTGGATCAAGCGATTGAAATACTGGCAAAGGCGCCAGGTTTGGTTATCATGAATGATGACAAGCCCAATGGTTACCCCACGCCAATCAACCCTGTGGCTGGCGCTGATCCCGTTTACGTTGGGCGAATTAGACGCGATATCTCTCATCCAAATGCGCTGAATTGTTGGGTCGTATCTGACAACTTGCGCAAAGGTGCGGCATTAAACTCAGTACAAATTGCGGAATTGTGGTTAAGCGATAACAAATAGTTTAACTATTGTGCCTGCACTGATAGTGACTTGTAAAAACAGGTTGTTTCGTGTAATATTGAACCCAATAGCAAAGGGCGAAAAGTCTGAATAATAAAACAATGAGGAGAGTTAGATTATGTCAACTCAAAGAAAACCGGATAAGTTCCAACCAGCATCAACAAGCGCTATTGGCAGCTTAGACTATTTAAAATCTTTAGAAGCACCGTGTGCGCTTGATAAAGTGCAAGGTAAAGATAAAGTCCATGGCAATAGTTCTTTGGTAGCTACGCTTGATACCCATTTTATGAAAAGATCTGAAGATCCAAATGTTACAGCTCTTATCAATGCAGCAATCGAGCGCGCGCAAACAAAGGGTGCTTCAAGCAAAGACTTTGATATTGATAGACCTAACAATGCTTGGAATAACACACCAAAGCCACGAGGCCTTTAATATTTGTAGTTTGATAAAAAAACCGACCTAGCGTCGGTTTTTTTTAAAGAAAATTTACCTCAATAGGAAAGGATTCCCAGTATGTTTGATGCACTTGCAGATTTTTTTGGTTTTGAGGAAGAGAAGCCAAAAGAAAAGCCGAGGGAAAAACTCGGTTTAACAATTCCTCCCGCATTTTTTGAGGAAGACGAGCCTGGGCGCGTTCAGAAAATTGATGCTTCAGAGGGTAAAGCGTTAAACAAGTTGTTGTGCGATTACGCTAATACTAAAGAAGAGCTAGAACAGCTTTTTGAGTTGATGGTTAAAGACCGGTCCAAGCCTTGGGTTAAGGGCCTTGAAGACCGCGTGAATCTTCTTCCGCAACGTCATCATGATGCTTGGAAAGCGCATCTTCGCCGTTATGATTTTCCTGCGGAATTCAAAACAACGAGGATCTCTCGTTTTCACTCAGGATCTCATCCTTTTTTATCGTTGTTTTCTGATTATTGTTACTTGAGAATGCTTTCTCTAGAGAAGGGTGCAGGTCTCACGTTTATTCTTCAGCAGCTAACGACAGCGGATAAGGTTTCTGAAAAATCCACTCAGTATTCGGCAGAAGCAATAGGTGCGATTGTGAGTTGTGTGGCACAGGCTTACCTCGCTGATAAAGCAGTGCACCGAGGAGCGCCTGATGAGGCCTTATTGGCGCTGTGGCGTCGAGCTAAATTATGTTCGCAATCTCATGGTGATAAGCTATATGCGCAAGTGAAGAAAGAATTGAATGTTACAAAAAAGAGGTTTGATAATAGTTATTCCGCCTATGAATCGTTTGCCTTGTTTTCTCTAGTCGATACGCTTAATGACCTTCCGTCGATACTTAATTGTAGCAGCCTAAACCCTGCGGCGTAGCGTTATTTTCGTAATGCGTCGCGTGGTTTTGGCTCATCAAGGCTGACCGCATCAAGCGCATCGTCGAGTTGTCTTCGTATTTTTTCCAGAACCTGCATCGCGTTCTGGTCTCTTGTGGAGCGTGATCGATTGATTGTATCTAATATTTTTTGAGAATCTTCCAGCGTTTGCTTTAATTCTATAAGACTTAGTAAGGCGTCTTCTACGCTAAGATTTGCTGGTCTGAGTATCTTTAAGCTAAGGCTGTATAGTTTAGAGAGCTCTACTCGTTTCTGCATTGACTTGCTTGCGAGTGAAAATCTTGGCGACCTTGAATGTATTGCAATACTTTCTTCAAGTGGTGCCATGTATTCTTGAACCATTTTTTGAATCACCTTTACGATCCTTCGATTTATCGCTCTTTGAAGTTTTTTGTGCGTCTCTTCCGCTGTAGGTCCAACAAGCTTTATGAGTGGGGTGACGACAGCTGTGAGTAGTGAGTTTGCGACCGGGGTTGATTGTGTGTGTGTCTGCAGGTATAGACTAGCAATTGCCGTGATTTTTTTTATTGCTGTTATCAAGCTCATTTTGACAGGATCAGTAGCGGCTTTGATAATTGAGCTCGTAATCGGGGTTGATTCTGTGAGTGATAGTAGATAGAGGGTTATAAATGCTGTCGGACTACTGCGTGCTGTCGACATGTTTAGTTTTTCTGACACCTTAAGATCTATCTTCCATTGTTGTGCTTCTTCGGGTTTCCATTCCATGATGTCACACAATTGAGTGAATTCATTAGGATTGAGTTTATAAATGTTTTCTATTTTTATAATTCTATTCTGAAAGCCCAGAAGATTTTTTAACACTTGCTTTGTGTTTGAGTCTGCAATTCTTTTTGTCAGCATATCGCTATGTTCTTTGGGTGTCTTTTGGTATTTTTCACTGTTCCTTAAAGCCGCTGCAAGGAGTTCGTCTTTTGATAAATATATATCGTCTAAGAATCCTTGTGTTTCATTTAAGTATAAAACAAGCATCTCCGCGAGTTTTTGAGTGTCTTTATCTCTAACGTAGGGGAGTAATTCAGGCGAAAGCAATTTTAGCTGTTTTCTCATCGTTTTGTATGTTTCTTTAATCTCACTACCAGAAAGCATTAGTTTGAAAAGGCCAGTGGACTCGTTTTTAAGGGCCCAATCAAGAACCTCTTCAGCCTCTAGAAGTGCATTCCACATTGCGATGACGCTTTTCCTAGCGTAATTTGAATCCATGCCCTTCGTTTCAATGCTTGTCTTTTGCTCAGGCATGATCCATTGAGGATATTCAGCCTTAATGTTTTCACGAAGACGGGTAGTGGCCTTTTTAATTTTCTCGATTTCTGGCTTGATTGGATCTAGCATATTCACCCTACCCTTAATATTGCTTTCCATCAATTATAGATCAATCTGCGATTAACGCCGGTTTTATGATTATAGACCCTTGATTTTGGGCGCGATAAATAGATTGATTTCCAATGATGCTGTTTAACTTTTTGATAGTAAAAAAAACCCGGTAAGTGGGAGGCTTACCGGGTGATCGCTCTGGGGTTTAGGGAGGTAGAGCTTCTTGTTATATATCTTTAAAAGTAGGGTGGTTATTCATCATCCCAGCTTAATGTGCCGCCAGTCTGATACTCAGTAACACGGGTTTCAAAAAAGTTTTTCTCCTTTTTAAGGTCCATCATTTCACTCATCCATGGGAATGGATTTTCAGCGCCAGGGTATTGTTCTTTCAAACCAATCTGCATGAGACGTCTGTTTGCAATGAATTGCAAATATTCTTCAAACATATCAGAGTTCAAGCCTAAGATGCCGCGTGGCATGGTGTCAACTGCATATTGGTGCTCTAGTTCAACACCTTCACGAATGAGTTGAGTCATTTCTTCTTGAAATTCTGGCGTCCAGAGATGTGGGTTTTCAACTTTAATTTGGTTGATGACATCGATACCAAAGTTTAAATGCATAGACTCATCGCGCAAAATATATTGGAATTGCTCCGAGGTTCCCGTCATTTTGTTGCGTCGACCCATCGATAGAATTTGAGTAAAGCCAACGTAAAAGAAGATGCCTTCAAAGACAACGTAAAAAGCAATCAAGTCACGCAGTAAACGTTGATCGTCTTCAACCGTGCCTGTTTTAAAGTTAGGATCGCTCATAGAGTTTGTGTATTTCAATGCCCACGCCGCTTTGGTTGAAACAGACGGGATTTCACGATACATGTTAAACACTTCAGCTTCATCCATGCCAAGGCTTTGAATGATGTGCTGGTAAGAGTGTGTATGCAATGCTTCTTCAAATGCTTGACGAAGTAAGTATTGACGGCACTCAGGGTTGGTGATTTGTCGGTAAATCGCGAGCACTAAGTTATTTGCAACCAATGAATCAGCTGTTGCAAAGAAACCTAGGTTCCGTTTAATGATGGTGCGTTCATCTTCAGTCAAGCCATCTTTGCTCTTCCATAGCGCTAAGTCAGCTGCCATGCTGACTTCGTTTGGCATCCAGTGGTTAGCACAAGCGGATAAGTATTTATCCCATGCCCACGTGTATTTAAACGGAACGAGCTGGTTTAAGTCAGCGTGACAGTTAATTATTTTTTTATCATCCACACGTATGCGGGCAGCGCCCATTTCTAAGTCTGGTGTGGTTTCTGTGGGAGTATCTTCCCAGTTTATGCTTGTTGACATTGTCATTCTCCTAAAGTTTCTTCGTATTCATTCATGTTTATTGGCAAGCTTCACAATCTGGATCATCGATAGAGCAGGCTTGTGGCACGGGCGCGGCTTGCACTGCGTTTAATGCTTTGTCATGAATTGTCGATTTTTCAGTATTGGTTGCGCCTAAGCTGCGTAGGTAGTATGTGGTTTTTAATCCACGCTTCCATGCTAAGCGGTAGAGCTCGTCCAGTTTTTTACCTGAAGGTTTTGCCATGTAAAGGTTTAACGATTGTGATTGATCAATCCACTTTTGTCGTCTTGATCCTGCTTCAACTAACCAGCTTGGCTCAACTTCAAACGCTGTTGAAAAACGTTGCTTGAGGTCTTCAGGGATGCGTTCAATGTTTTGAATGCTACCGTTGTAATATTTCAAGTCGTGTATCATCACGTCGTCCCAAAGGTCTAGCGCTTTTAACTCATCAACGAGGTAAGCGTTTGTGACAGTGAACTCACCCGACATGTTCGATTTCACATACAAATTTTGGTAGGTAGGTTCAATCGATTGTGATACGCCACAAATATTAGAAATCGTCGCGGTAGGCGCGATAGCTAATGTGTTTGAGTTACGCATGCCGACAGATTTAACGCGTTCACGTAAGCTGTTCCAATCCAAGGTTTGTGAGGTGTCTTGATCTAAGTATTCACCACGAGATTCTTTCAACAAAGCGATAGAATCGATTGGCAAAATACCGCGGCTCCAAAGTGATCCTGAGAAGGTTTTGTATGCACCACGTTCTTCAGCTAAATTGCTTGAAGCTTCAATCGCGTAGTAACTAATAAGTTCCATAGTGCGATCAGCAAAGACAACAGCGGCATCTGAGCAATATGAGATTTTACGTTTGTACAACGCATCTTGAAAACCCATTAAGCCTAAGCCAATAGGGCGGTGCTTCATGTTTGAGTTTTTAGCTTGCGGTACAGTGTAGTAGTTAATGTCGATCACGTTATCCAGCATGCGGATAGCGGTGTGAACCGTTTTGCGCAACTTCTCTTGATCAATTGTACCATCCGCTTTGATGTGTGCGGGCAGGTTTACACTTGCTAAGTTACAGACAGCAATTTCGTCTTTTGATGTGTTTAATGTGATCTCTGTGCACAGGTTTGAGCTGTGTACGGTACCCACGTGTTGTTGTGGTGAGCGAATATTACAAGGGTCTTTGAATGTGATCCAAGGATGGCCTGTTTCAAAAATCATGCCCAACATTTTTCGCCACAAGTTGACAGCCGGAATTGTTTTTGTCGTATTCAATTCACCCTTGGCAGCCATTTCTTCATAAGCGAGATACGCTTTATCAAACTCTTCACCGCACAAGTCGTGCAAGTCAGGTGTTTCATCTGGAGAGAAAAGCGTCCATTGTGCGCCTTCAGAGACACGCTTCATGAATAAGTCTGGAATCCAGTTGGCTGTGTTCATGTCGTGTGTGCGACGTCTGTCGTCACCCGTGTTTTTACGCAGTTCTAGGAATTCTTCAATGTCCATGTGCCACGTTTCAAGGTAACCACAGACAGCACCTTTACGTTTACCGCCTTGGTTGACAGCAACAGCGGATGCATCAGCCACATTCATAAAAGGCACGACCCCTTGAGATTGACCATTCGTGCCTTTGATGTGGGCGCCCATGGCGCGCACAGGTGTCCAGTCATTACCGAGCCCACCTGCAAATTTTGATAAAAGTGCGTTGTCTCTTATTGCGGAATAAATTTCATTCAAATCATCCGGGATAGTTGTTAAGAAACAGCTAGAGAGTTGTTGGCGCAATGTGCCTGAGTTAAAGAGCGTCGGTGTTGAGCTCATGCAATCAAATTTTGACAGCATGTTATAAAACTCAATCGCACGTTCAGTTTTGTTTTCTTCTTCTTGCGCAAGGCCCATCGCGACACGCATAAAGAACGCTTGTGGAAGCTCGATACGGTTTTGATCGGAGTGCAAAAAGTAGCGGTCATAAAGTGTTTGCAAGCTAAGGTAGGTGAATTGCAGGTCGCGATCAAAATTCATTGCTCCACAAATCTTATCAATGTCGTAGTCAAGCAAAGCAGGGCTTAATAGCTTTAATTCAATTCCGCGCTCTAGGTAGGCTCTGAAATATGGCTTTGTTAAGCCCTTCATTTCTTCAAAGTTTGCGCTGTCAGCAACGTCTAAGAAGCGTAATGATTCGGTGCGCAATTGATTGAGTAGCAAGCGTGCTGTGACGTAAGTGTAGTTGGGTTCTTTTTCAATAAGCGTTCTTGCCGTTAAGGTTAGCGCTTTGTCTACTTCTGCTTCTGGCACACCGTCAAATAAGTTGCGACGTGCGTCATCGATGATGATTTGTGGATCCACATTTTCGAGGTCTTGGCATGCAAATATCACATTTTTTTGGAAGCGAGCTTCATCTAAAGGTACGCGTTCGCCTGAGGCGAGTGTGATATTAAGAGCAGGCGCCTGCGGTTGTGAAATGTTGGCTACTGTTACGCTTTCGGTGCGCGCTTTACGTCTTTCTTCTCGGTAAAAGATATATTTCTTAGCGGCTTCTGCTTCGCCTGTGCGCATTAAGGTGAGTTCGACTTTGTCTTGAATGTCTTCTACGTGCACGGTGCCGCCACTGGGATTTCTATCGTTGAATGCGTTGATGACTTCTTCGGCAAGTTTGGCGGTCATCGCTTGAATGCGATCTGATTGTTGAGCACTGCGTGCTGTATTATCATCTTTGCTCTCAGCCGCGATAAATGCAGCTTTTATTGCGCGCGCAACACGGTCGGCGTCAAAAGGGCGCACTTCGTTGCCATCACGACTAATCACCCAAAGTTTTCCGGGCTCTAGTGTGCTGAGTTGAACGTTATCACTATTGTTAGCGTTTTCTGAATTTGTTTTTACTGAGCTTGTTGCCAAATCGGTCATGCTTTTCTCCATACAATACAAGTTGTGTTTTTTCTAAGCCTTCATTTTGCACAACTTTTGTTATTATTCACCAGGTGTTTTTTATAGACACAAGATGTTGTTGTTTATCTTTCATAAAGCACAAGATAGTGCGTTTTTTTTTAAATAGCAAGAGGATAACTATTGTAGAACCTGTGGATAAAGTGTGGATAAAATAATTGTTTTTTTATCGACCTACGGTTAATTTATAAGATACAATGATTTGTTTCTTTTTACTCATTATGACTAATTTTTGTAGGGCGTATCTCTCATGAAAATTTCTAGAGAATGCTGAGTCCTTATATTTGAGCTTATTTAAGTAAGTGGATTATTGCTTTCCAGTTTTGTAACAGTCGCGCTATACTCATACCCCATAGAGTTCAATAGGGAGACTTTTAATGAGTCAAGATGCATCAGAAGCCAAGCGATCGCGCGGCATTTATTTATTACCAAATTTGTTTACCACCGCAGGTCTATTTGCGGGTTTTTACGCCGTAGTTGCTGCGATGAAAGGTTTCTTTGACCTGGCTGCGTTTTCTATCTTCGTTGCGATGGTGGCCGATGGTTTAGATGGCCGTGTGGCGCGTTTAACCAACACTGAGAGCGATTTTGGGGCACAATACGACAGCATATCCGATATGCTGGCTTTTGGCGTAGCCCCCGCCATGGTGGTTTATTCCTGGGGATTGATTCACCTGGGCAAATTAGGTTGGTTAGCGGCCTTTGTTTACACGGCAACAGGCGCCTTGCGCTTAGCGCGGTTTAACACGCAAATAGGGGGTAGTGATAATCGATTTTTTACGGGTCTTCCTATTCCAGCAGCGGCGGGTTTCATTGCAAGCTTTGTTTGGGTGTCAAACCTACACGGAATTGATGGTTTTGTGATTGATGGGATTGTCGCTGTGTTGACGGTGATTATTGGTTTGTTAATGGTGAGCAACTTATCATATTACAGTTTCAAAGATCTCGATTTCAAAGGCAAAGTGCCGTTTGTTATGATTCTTGCAGCCGTTCTGCTGCTCGTTATCGTGTCGATTGATCCACCCACTGTTTTATTTGCCGGGTTTACAGTTTATGCGCTCTCCGGACTTTTTGTATCAGCTTACTGCTGGTGGTATAAAAGAGGTGCGAAAAAAGAATAGCAAGAGGGGGGCAGACTCTGTCAAAAATGATTGCTTCCCAAAGACGCTGAGCCTGCCTATCACAATGCGCTAGGGTTGTTATCAAAAATGACGGGGTCCACCCCCCCCTTTGGGGTCGTCTTATTGCGCGAGGCGAAACATTTCTTCGTCATGACCGTATGGGTCCAATGCTGTTTGAGAGAGCTCCTGGTTCGTTGCTATCAATTCCTCGCTTTCTTGGCGCTCCAGAGCCGCAACTTGTTTCTTTTGTATTGTTGCATGAAGGCCGTAATGATTGCGATAAGCCGCCAGCGCTAACGGCGTCATTTCTTTAGGAATGGTTGCGCCAACTAAATGCCTCACTTCGCTTTTAGTTTTTTTTAAGCTCACTCCATGCTTGAGTAAAAGCGCTACCGAGCTGCCTAATTCCTCTTTTTTGTTTTTGGAAGTCAGTAGGTAGTGTAAAGCGCCAGCGCCATGGCGATCGGTGTGAGTGACATCAGCTTTACGCTCAATTAATGTTTTCATTGCTTTTGGGTTGTGAAACCTTGAGGCAACGAGTAAAGCGCTATAATTGTAGTGGTGCTGGTCTACCTTGTTAACATCAACCTTAGCCTTTGTTAGTGCATCAAACCCTTCAAAAAAGTTGTTTGCAAGCGCTAAACAAATCGCAAGTCCATATTTTCAGTCAGTTCGAAGAGCGCTCACATCAGCTTTGTAATGCAGAAGCAGTTCTAAAATAGCTAGCGTCTTTCTGAGTATAGCAAGATAGACAGCGCTCATGTTCTTTTTGCCAATCTTATCTGTGCTAGCCCCTTTTTTTAATAACAGCTCAGTCATCGCAAGTTCCTGGGAATCTATCGCATCATAAAGAGCGGTGCGTCCAAGAGCGTCGGGGCTCTCAATATCGCATTTTTTATCAAGAAGCAAGGTTGCGAGTTTGATTTTCCCGGTGCTCGCTGCATAATGCAAAGGTGTTTTGGTATTAGTATCATATGAATAAAGCGAGAGGGTTTCTGTTCTGGTTGAGTCAATCAATGTAACAACCTTAAGTGTGAATGAGTCATCACCTCTTGCTGCTATGTTTTGAAACAAGCTATCTCCATTCCGGAATCGCGTGTTAAATTCAAAGAGTCCAGCGTTTACGTGGGTTGCAATCACCAGCGCATTTTTTTGTTCGAGAGCTAAATGAATATCGTTGCAATAAGGTTCAAGGAAGGTTTCTGAGAGCTGCCTGACCGTTGTGTTTGTCTCAAGCTTGGAGGTTCTTTCCCGTGTCTTTGGGTCTGTTTTTTTTATAGCAAGCCATGAGGTGATTGCTGTTCGTTCATCCGTGTGAGAGTCGCGGACCCTGAATTATACGGCACTGCCATGACGGGGTCGCGCATAATGCGCAGTGAAATAGGGCAAGTCAGCAATTTTAGCGTTATGCTTTCAGGGTCAAAAGGGGTGGGTAAAAGTAATTCTGGCTCTTTAAATCTTGCTTTTTTTCCACATGCTCGGCTTTCTTTTTTTTCGATCTCGTTCTTTTTTGCATATCAGGTCCCTTTTTTTGTGGTTATAGTGCAGGGATTGTAATGCAGGAGAGGGTGGGCTTCTATCGATTCTTTATTTGTCTTGGTTGGACTTGGTCATGGATTCTAAGTAACGTTTTTGTTTATCGGTGAAATCTTCAATTGCATTGTAACCGGTTAATCGTAAGCGATAACTTCGCACAGCCGCTTCAATGAGTACCGAGAGATTTCGGCCGGGGCCGACAGGGATGGTCACTTCAGTGATTTCGGTACCAATAATTTTTCGTTGATCATGAATACCGATGAGTCGATCACTTTCTTTAAAGATATTATCGTCAACATCAATTAAGTTTACGATCAACTGCAATGGCATCGTTTTTTTAATGGCGCTGTCGCCATACATTGCACGAATGTTCAAGATGCCTAAACCGCGCACCTCGAGAAAGTCTTGCAAAATCTCAGGACAACTGCCAATTAAGCTGTGTTTTTCAGTGAGCTCAAAGGTAACAGCGTCATCTGCGATGAGCCGATGTCCGCGCCCAATTAAGCCGAGTGCGATTTCGCTTTTACCAATGCCGCTTGAGCCGGCCAACAAAATGCCTAAGCTAAACACATCCATGAATACGCCATGCAGGGTGATCGTGGTCTGTTGAGGCTCTTGATTATTTGGCATGAACAACTTCTTGCTTGTAGCTAATCATAGCGTCGAAAAGGGTTTGATCGGTTTTAGCGTCTCGCAAGCTTGATCTAAAATCAGTTTCGTTAAACAAAGTTGCTAATGTTGATATTAAATCTAAATGTTCGTCAGCCAATCCTTCAGGTACGATGAATCCAAAGACCAGGTTAACAGGTTGATCATCAGCGCTGTCAAAGTCTACTGGGTTATCAAGTTGGATTAAGCTCGCAATAGGCGCATCGATTGCGCCTACGCGTGCGTGAGGAATTGCAACGCCGTGCCCGATGCCCGTACTGCCTAAGCGCTCACGCTCAACTAATTTCGTGAGAATGTCAGTTGCGTGTAAACTCGAGTTCTGTGCAGCTAGCATGTTACTTGTTAACTCTAAGATGCTTTTCTTTGTCGAGCTTTTAGCATGACATTGTGTACGCTCAGGCGTAAGTATGCGTTGTATTTCCATTATTGGTGAGAATCTCTTTCCTTTTCTTTATATTTCTTTAATTGAACAATCAACTTATCGGTCAGTGAGTCGATCGCACCGTATAGATCGTCGGCTTCTGCTCGCGCAAAAACTTCGTGTTTAGGAATGTGGACTGTGGCCTCTGCAATTTGCGATAGCTTTTGCACATCATAAATAACTTTAATGCTGGTTATCTTGTCATGATGCTTGCTTAAGCGTGTAAACTTGTCGGTTGTGAATTGACGAATTGCGTCTGTAACTTCGATATTATGCCCTGTAAAATTAATATTCATACTGGTTCCTCTTATATCTTTATTCGTATTTAAATTATAGCAAGTTTTTACTATAAATTGAAATTATCACCTAAATAGACTGAGCGAACTTGTTGATCATTGAGAATAGTTTCCGGTGTTCCTTCACATATGATTTCACCGTCGTTAACAATGTAGGCACGCTCACAAATATCGAGTGTTTCCCGCACGTTATGATCGGTGATTAAAATGCCGACACCTTTGTCTCGCAAGTGTCCGATTATGTGCTTGATATCAATGACAGAAATAGGGTCGACACCTGAAAACGGCTCGTCGAGTAAGATAAAATCTGGATTCATTGCAAGCGCTCTGGCTATTTCCAGACGTTTACGTTCGCCACCAGATAAGCTGTATCCCATTGTTTCTGCAATGTGTTGAATATGAAATTCATGTAGCAAACTATTGAGCTTTTCGCGTCTTGCGCTATCGTTTAAGTCTTCACGTAATTCTAGAATCGCCATAATGTTGTCTGACACATTGAGTTTTCTAAAGACGGAAGATTCTTGTGGTAGGTACCCTAAGCCTAAGCGTGCGCGATCATGCATGGGTAGCGTGGTGATGTCGCGACCTTCAAACAGTAAGCGGCCACTGTCGCAGGGAATTAGTCCGACTATCATATAAAATGAGGTGGTCTTGCCTGCGCCGTTGGGGCCAAGAAAACCCACAACTTCAGATTTGTTGAGCGTCATGGAAACATCTTTGACGACTTTCCGTGACTTGTATTTTTTACTTAAGTTCTCAGCGACTAAGCTGCTTTGTTTGGGCATTTGGCTTCCTTAAAGTGAGTCAAGGTCTAGTAAGAAATGCGAGCGACCACCATCGGGTTCTGTTAAGGGTTCGGTGATGATGGTTTGCGTGACTAGATTGTAAATGAATTTTGGGCCAGTGAATGTGTTGGATCCTTGCGTGACAACGGCGTGTCCTTCAAAAATGATTTTGTTCGTTCTGGGGTAGTAATAAATGGTGCTTGCTTTAGCGTCTAAAGGTTTGTCGCCTTCTTTCGGTGTTGTATGGTAGTGCGCAAGTTCGTCGTGTTTGCTTTCGGCAATGATTGAGATGAGTTGTTTTTCGTTATCAGTTTTTGATGTGACGATGTCACCTTTCAAATAACTTGAGCCTTGTGTTGAAATGACGTTGCCTGTGTAGATGTATACGCCTTTTTTCAAATCAAGATGAGAAGAGTCAGCGCTGATTTGCATTTGTTGCGTACGGTCGCCAGGCAATGCAATAGCGGTGCTTGCCAGCATAAAGAAGAAAAGCAAACTAAGTACCCGGATCATATACGCCTCGTGATTCTGATAGCAATTCAATGGTGCTTGTTTTGAAATTGGTTTTCAAGCCCTTAGCATGAATAACGCTATCATCTTGTATTAATTGAACGGGTTGATCGGTTTTGGCTGTGTTTTTGCCAGGATAAACCGTCATGCTTGACGTGAGAATGGTGGTTTCTTTGTTGTCTGGGCCTTTTTGTTGATGTAGTTTGACATCTCCCCATAAATACAGTGTTTTCACGCCGTCATATGAAATGCCGTGATTTGCATAGATATCCCAGGGATTACCCGATGCTGGTA
Organism: Legionellales bacterium UBA7366; assembly: GCA_002469885.1. Lineage (GTDB taxonomy): Bacteria > Pseudomonadota > Gammaproteobacteria > UBA7366 > UBA7366 > UBA7366. Next base: position 18,759 of record DKOI01000032.1, read on the forward strand.
GTATGACAAAATGCGGAGTAGTGAGTCGTGTTGAGTTGTTTTGAGAAAAGTGAATGAGTTTTGGTGAATAGAGAGTGCTCTTAGGAAGACCGTCAGTGTTCATGCGCATTGCAATAACGTCTTCCATGAATCCATCAGCGTAAGTAGGTTCGTTAACAATTTCCATGTTTGATGCTTGCATTGAGGGTGTGAGATAAAGGCTGGCAACAACCGCTATTACGACACACAATAATATGAATAAATTCCATTTACCCGCTTTAATCATATTAATCCTGAGCGCAGCACATCATGCATGTGAAGAATGCCAAGTAGGGATTGGTTTTTTGAATCAACAATAATTAAGAGTGTGATTTTGTTATCTTCCATTAAGCGAAGCGCTTCAGCCGCTAATGCATCATCAGTGATGGTAACAACAGGTTGCTTGATCACTTGACTCACTTTCGTTGTTTGAATATCCATGTTTTTGTCAAGAGATCGACGTAAATCGCCATCGGTAAAAATACCGATTAACTTTTTGCTGTCATCTAAAACACAGGTTGCGCCAAATCCCTTGTCAGACATTTCGAGCAATGCATCTTTAATAGTGGCATTTTGGCTAACGATAGGCACTTCTTTATCGGTATGCATGAGGTCGCGAACGCGCAACAACAAGCGTTTTCCAAGTGATCCGCCTGGGTGTGAGCGCGCAAAATCGTTTTCAGTAAAGTTCTTGAGTTGCAGTAATGATACGGCTAAGGCATCACCCATGACGAGCGTTGCTGTCGTGCTGGATGTGGGGGTTAAGTTCATTGGGCAAGCTTCTTTGGGCACGCTGACATCTAAGTGAGTGTCTGAATAAACTGCAAGGTCTGATTCTTTGTTGCCAGTGATGCTAATCATTTTAACATCAAGCAGTTTGATAACGGGTAGTAGGGTGATGACCTCTTGGGTTTTGCCCGAGTTTGAAATAGCAATAACAACATCGCCAGAGGTGATCATCCCTAAGTCACCATGACTGGCCTCACCAGGATGCACAAAAAAAGCGGGTGTGCCTGTGCTGGCTAGAGTGGCAGCAATTTTATTGCCGATATGGCCAGACTTGCCCATGCCGATAACAACGACGCGACCTTCGCACTGCATAATTATCTTGCAGGCCTCAAAGAAGTTTTCGTCTATTCTTTCGTTTAGATTTAACACAGCATCAGCTTCGGTTTTGATTACCGCTTGGGCAAGGGCTTGTAGCTTCTCAAATTCAATCATAATTTAAACAGTTTCTTTCCCAAAGTTGACGTTAATTTGCATTTTACCTGTGCTTTGCCCAAAAATGGAAGAAACATTTTATTTTTAACGACTAAACTCTGTATAGTATTAATCTATGGAAAACTTAATTGATATACAAGACATGCACTTTAGCCGGGATGGGCGAAAAATCTTCAATGGCGTTACGCTATCCATTCCCAAAGGCAAAATCACAGCAATTATGGGGCCTAGTGGCACAGGAAAGACTACATTGCTGAATTTAATCGGTGGCCAGCTTACGCCTGATAGCGGTTCTATAGAGCTTGACGGGCAAAATGTTCCAACCCTTTCTCATAAGGCGCTTTATAAGCTTCGTCGCCGAATTGGAATATTGTTCCAAAATAGCGCACTTTTCACCAATATCAATGTTTACGACAATATTGCCTATCCTTTGCGTGAACACACAAAGCTCAATGAAGAAATGATACATAGCTTGGTCTTAATGAAGCTAGAAGCCGTTGGTTTGCGCGGTGCGCGTGATCTGATGCCTAGCCAACTGTCAGGCGGTATGGCCAGGCGTGTTGCATTAGCTAGAGCGATAGCGCTTGATCCAGATCTAATGTTGTATGATGAGCCTTTTACAGGGCAAGATCCTATTTCAATGGGGGTATTGGTTAGATTGATTCGTTCACTCAACGATGCCTTAAACTTAACGAGTGTGATTGTGTCTCACGATATTGCCGAAACCACTCAGATTGCCGACTACATTTATATACTTGCTGATGGAAAAGTGATTGGTTCTGGCACGCCTGACCAAATTCGTGAAAGCCAGCAAGAACAAGTAACGCAGTTTATTCAAGGATTGCCTGACGGACCTGTTCCTTTTCATTATCCTGCCAATAACTATGCTGATGATCTTTTAGGAGGAGTGTAAGTAGTGATAGATGCTATAGCCACACTGGGTCGTCAAGCCTTATCCATTTTTTCTCGCGTCGGCGCTTCCGGGCAACTACTGTATCGTACGCTTTTCAGGCTGCCCAATTTTAGAAAAGGTTTTCCTTTGTTTTTGGAGCAAGTCTATTCTGAAGGGGTGCTATCCCTCATTATTATTGTCGTTTCAGGTCTATTCATTGGAATGGTTGTGACCTTACAGGGTTACAGCGTCCTTCAAAAGTTTGGTGCAACACAGCAGCTAGGGCCTTTAGTGTCTTTGAGCGTATTGCGAGAGCTGGGGCCAGTTGTAACAGCGCTTTTATTTGCAGGACGCGCAGGCTCGGCATTGACAGCGGAAGTTGGCTTGATGAAAGCAACCGATCAATTGAATGCGATGGAAATGATGGCGGTGAGTCCGATTCAGCGCGTTATCTCTCCACGTTTCTGGGCAGGGTTTTTCTCTATGCCAATGTTAGCCTTTATTTTTAACGCAGTAGCAATTTTCGGTGCCTATTTAGTGGCTGTAAAGTGGTTGGGTTTGGATGATGGTTCGTTCTGGTCCAATATGCAATCATCTGTCAATTTTAGCGAAGACGTATTAAATGGGATTTACAAAACCATTGTCTTTGGTTTTGTGATTGCGTGGATTGCTGTGTATCAAGGCTTTTCTGCAAAGCCAACAGCACAAGGTATTGGGCGAGCAACGACTAAGACGGTGGTTTACTCGTCACTGGCAATTTTAAGTTTAGATTTTTTGTTAACTGCAATGATGATAGGAGGATGGTAAGTGCGTCAAAGAAAAGTTGAAATCATTGTGGGGTTGTTTGTTGTCATTGCGCTAATGTGCTTAGCGTTTTTAGCGTTACGCGTTAGTGGCTTAATAGTCTCTACAGGTGGTGCACGATACGCTGTCACAGCCAACTTTGATAATGTCGGCGATCTAAGGGTGAGAGCGCCTGTGAGTATTGCGGGTGTGCGCGTCGGTCAAATCACCCATATTCAGCTCGATGAGCAAACATTTGAAGCGGTTGTGACAATGGAAATTGATGAAAACCAATCAAACATTCCTGTCGACTCTTCAGCTAGCATTTATACCGAAGGTTTATTGGGTTCTAATTACGTTTCTGTTTCACCTGGTGTGGAAGATAAAGCATTACATTCAGGCAGTGTAATTACGAGCACACATTCGGCAATCATTTTAGAAAACCTAATTGGTCAGTTCTTATTTAATGTGAATAAATAATCAGGGGGAAAGGGAGTGAAGTTTTTACGAGTATTTACAGTATCAGTGGCTATGATGTGTTGTATTGCGCCGGCGTTTTCAGCGCCAGGTATGAGCACTGCATCTGATCAGGCGAGTATTAATAGTGATCCGGTGGTTTTGTTGCAACACGTGTCTGATCAATTAATTGAAGGCCTTAGTTCGCATAAAACGGATTTAAAATCTGACCCTAAAATTGTGACAGATCTTGTTGAAGAAGTTGTGCTTCCTCATATTGACAGAACAACAATGATTAAGATTGTTTTAGGGCGATCGGGCTATCAAGACTGGAAAAAAGCATCTCCTCAAACCCAATCAAATTTTGAAACAGCGTTTACCAATCTTATTATCGGAACCTACGTATCGGCTTTACAAGCTTTCGACAATGAGAGCGTGAAGGTGTATCCACCTCGCAAACCGATTACCACTCAAACACGCGTGCGATTACAGGCCAAAATATTCAGCAAAAGTGCGGCACCTGTAAGGATGACCTATGTTATGAGTCTGGAAGGGGTTGAGTGGAAGATTATTGATTTCAGTGTTGAGGGTATAAGCCTCATACAAAGCTATCAGTCGCAATTCCAGTCAATCTTATCAAATGGCGGTGGTTTGGAGCATTTGGTTTCAACACTGGAACAGCATAATGAATCAACTTAGGAGTGATTGTTCTATGCCGGAAGTTGATATTGTTCAAACAGATAAGAATGTATTTCAGGTCAAAGGTGTTATTGACCACGAGTCGGCAACGGCGTTGTTGCCGCTTGGTGTAAAGCTATTCGCCGAATCTGATTCAGACAGCCTCATTGTTGACTTGAGTGATGCCAGGGCAAGCAATAGCACTTGCCCTGCGCTTTTGATTGCCTGGCTAAGGCATATGAAGCTGAAAGGGAAGTCAATTGAGTACAAAGGATTTTCAGAAAAATTATTACGCATCATCAAGGTGAGTAACCTACAAAATTTATTAGGAGTGGATCAATGAAGTTTCATTTTGATCGTAAGTTTATTATTGTCGCAGCAGTATTGATTGGCGTGATTGCCTGCGTTTATTCTTTTAAAACCTTTAAAGCAGTAATGACGCAAAAGTTTATCGCAGCAGCCATGCCTGTGGAAACGATTGTGACAGGTGAGAAAGTATCCGAGGTCTTCTGGGAACCACAAATTCCAACAGTAGGGACTGCCAGCGCAAAGCAATCTGTTGATATTGCACCCGAGGTTTCTGGTAGGGTGACTAAGATCTTGTTTGCCTCTGGTCAAAAGGTCAAAGAAGGTGAGCTGCTTATTCAGCTTAATCCCGATGTCTTGATAGCCCAGCTAGACAGTGCTAAAGCAAAATATGATTTTACCGCGGTTACCTACGATCGACAGCTTGAGCTTTACAAGCGTAATGCCGGTCAAAAGCAATCCGTTGATTCAGCTCAGGCTGATATGGACGAAGCAAAAGCGAATGTTGAAAAGATTCAAGCTCAACTGGATCAGCTTGCGATTAAAGCGCCTTTTGCGGGTGTTTTAGGGTTGCGCTACGTCAACGTTGGCCAATATGTTTCACCGGGCACGGTGCTGGTAAATTTACAATCCACAAACCCTATGGAAGTTAATTTCACCATTCCAGAGGTTCTTTTAAATAATATTAAGACTGGATTGAAAGTTTCGGTGAGTGCCTTAGCGTATCCAGGCGAACCTTTTGAGGGGGAAATTTTCGCGGTCAACTCCCAAGTTGAAGCAACTTCAAGGGGGCTTGCCATCAGGGCAAGCGTTGATAATGAGAAGGGGTACCTTTTGCCTGACATGTTCGTTGAGGTAACCGTGCATTTAGAGGGCGGTAAAAAAATTATTGCAGTGCCACAAATTGCGATGAATTATTCTCAGGTGGGTGATTTTGTTTATCTGGTTGAAAGCGGAAAAGCCGTGAAACACTATGTGGTTTCAGGAGAGCGTAGAGGCGGTAGCGTGGCAATTGAGAGTGGTTTAAAGGTTGGTGACACGATTGTGACAACAGGTCAATTAAAGCTACATGATGGCTCACCGATTAAACTGGAGACGCCTCCTGCTGACGCTAAAAACAATACAGAGAAGAATGACGCATGAAATTTACAGATACCTTCATAAAAAGACCCGTATTAGCGATCGTCGTTAGCTTGATGATTATTGTTTTGGGTTTCATGGCTTATGATAAGTTAGACTTACGACAATACCCTAAAATTGAAATGTCCATTATCACGATCTCAACATCGTATGTTGGCGCATCGGCGGCCTTAATGCAGGGTTTTGTGACGGTGCCTGTGCAGCAAGCTGTTGCGGATGTTGACGGTATTGATTTTATGGAATCGGCCACCACTGAAGGGTCGAGTGTTGTAACGTTACATTTAATTTCTGGTTACGATGCCAGTATAGCTCAAAATGAAGTGAGCTCTAAGATTCAGTCAGTTCGTTATAAATTACCGTCTGAGATCAATGATCCCGTTATTCAAAAAGCCGATGCGGATGGTTCCGGTATTTTTTACGTCTCTTACTACAGTGATCGATTAGATGCGACGCAAATTACAGATTATTTAGCGCGCGTCGTTCAACCAAAGCTCCAAACATTGCCTGGTGTTGCTGGCGCGAATATTTTGGGTGCTCGAAATTATGCAATGCGGTTGTGGTTAGATCCGGTTAGGATGGTCGCACACAGTGTCTCACCTACCGATATTACCAATGCTTTGAATGCCAAGAATGTTCAAGCCGCCCCAGGTAATCTAAAAGGGAAAGACGATGTCTTGAGTATTTTAGCGACTACCGATGTTCAGACGGTAGAAGAGTTCAAAAACATGGTTATCGCAAACGATAATGGAACGCTTGTGCGTGTTAAAGATGTTGCGACTGTTGAATTGGGTGCAGAAAATTATGATTTAAATGTGCTTGCTAACGGCCGAAATGCCGTTGTTATCATGATGACGAACCTTCCGTCTGCTAATCCGCTTGACGTTGTCACGGAGGTGAGAGATCAGCTGAAGGTTATTGAAAAACAATTGCCACCTGATCTGCACCAAACGATTATTTACGACGTAACCACCTTTATTCATCAGTCAATTGAAACGGTCCAAGAAACGCTGATTGAAGCGGTGCTTATTGTATTGGTCGTTATTTTCTTATTCTTGGGTACAGTCCGTGCTGTATTAATTCCGATTGTCACGATTCCGTTGTCACTGATCGGCATATTATTTGTTATGTATTTGCTTGGGTTCAGTATTAACGTTTTAACGTTACTCGCGATGGTCTTGGCAATTGGGTTGGTGGTCGATGATGCGATTGTCGTCGTGGAGAATATTAACCGGCACTTAGAGGAGGGCGCCAAACCCTTCGCCGCCGCGATTCATGGCGCGCGAGAAATTGCAGTGCCCGTCATCAGTATGACGATTACATTGGCTGCTGTTTATACCCCAATTGCCTTTATTACCGGTTTAACAGGGCAGCTATTTATTGAGTTTGCCTTTACTTTAGCGGGCGCTGTCATCATTTCTGGCATTGTAGCGTTAACGCTATCGCCAATGATGTCCTCTAAATTGTTGAATGAAGAACAGCTGGATAAACCCTTTGTTAAGTTTGTTGATAAGGTGATGGCGAGTCTTTGTGAAAAGTATCAAGCAAGATTGACCTCGGTCATCAATAGTTCGAAGGTCGTCATATTCACAGGTTTATCGGTGATTGGTATCGTCGTTTACTTGTATACCAGCATGCCAGCGCAATTGGCGCCCAATGAAGATCAAAATGCTGTTGTGACGATTGCAACGGGTCCAACCAACTCTAATATCGACTTCACGTCAAAATACATGAACATGTTGACACCTATTTATAACACGCACCCTGAAATGCAAACCAACGTTATTATTTCAGGCAGAAGCGGTGTTAATACCGGTTTGTCTTTCATGGTATTGAAGCCACCTTCTGAGCGCACGCGCTCTCAGCAAGATATTATTAATGCCTTGAGGGGGCAGTATGCCGACATAACCGGTATGAATGTCATCCCCGTTCAGCGACCAACATTGCCAGGAACGGATGTGGGTTATGAGGTGTTATTTGTTTTAACCTCGATTGATTCTTATCAAGCTTTAAATGAGGTTGCGCAAAAACTTATTACAGAAGCCTATAAGTCAGGTTATTTTACGTTTGTGACGACTGATTTAAAGTTGGATTACCCTAAGCTAGATTTGGAAATTGATCGCAACTTAGCGTCTGATTTAGGGATTACGCCGAAAGATGTGGCTAGCGCCTTGTCTGTGATGATTGGTGAAAACAATGTGACCCGTTTCAATTTAAACAATCGTAGCTATGAAGTGATTCCTCAGGTTAAACGTGAGGATCGTTTAAACCCGTTAGATCTTGCGAGCATCTTTGTTAAGGCTTCAACGGGTCAGATGATTCCACTTGTCGCAATAATGAAGCACAAAACAATCGTTGATTCGAGCACTTATAATCAGTTCCAAGAGCTTAATTCTGCCACGGTTGAAGGTAAGTTAATGCCAGGCGTTGCGATTGGTGATGCGTTAGCCTTTTTGGCTGCGAAGGCAGATGAGATTCTTCCTGATGGCATGAATTACAGCTACGCTGGCCAATCACGCCAGTATATAGAGCAAGGCAACGAGATGCTTTATGCAATGGCGTTTGCGTTGATTATCATCTTTCTCGTGTTAGCAGCGCAATTTAACACCTTCAGAGAGCCGCTTGTTATATTGACAACCTTTTTCTTCTCAGCCTTTGGTGCGTTGCTGGCATTAACGTTTACCAAGATGGGAACCATCAATATTTTCACGCAAATTGGTTTGTTAACCTTGATCGGTTTGATTTCGAAACACGGTATTTTGATTGTCGAGTTTTCAAATCAGTTGCAAGAAAAAGAAGGTCTTAGTGTTTATGATGCCGTTATCAAGGCATCAACTATGCGACTCAGGCCTATTCTAATGACAACAGCCGCGATGGTCTTTGGTATGGTGCCATTACTGTTCTCAACGATGGGGCTAGTGCAGTCACAATTCCAGCTCGCGCTGACCATTATTGCAGGCATGCTTGTGGGTACTAGCTTTACTATCTTTGTTGTTCCAGCCCTCTATTATTTGGTTGCAAAAGATAAAAGAATCAGCAACATACCCGAAATTGATTAAATTAAAAACGTATCGATTTTAATTTACCCAAAAAGACTATATATTATTCACGACCAGTGTTTAGCAACCTGGCCGTAGAGCTTCAATTCTCTGTATCTTATTAAGATTTTCATTTTGAGACTTTGACCATACCCATGAATTGAGACATGTTCGCATTTATGGGTTAAGGTAGGAGTCTGGGTGTAGGGAAGTCGAATAAGTTAATTATTCAGACCTTGAAAGCTGGCAAAACTCAAGGAGAATTGCCATGTTGAATAAGGAACTGGAATTTACGTTGGATAGTGCGCTTAAATCTGCGGAAGAAAAGCGACACGAATTCATGACGGTCGATCATTTGTTATTAGCGTTGCTAGATAACAGTGACGCTATTGATGTGTTAAATGCATGTTGCGTAAACATTGAAAGCCTACGTTTAAAACTTTCAAAACATATTGATGAAACAACCCCTGTTTTATTTTCCAAATTAGATGATCGTGACACGCAGCCTACGTTGGGTATTCAGCGTGTTGTTCAACGCGCAATTTTCCAAGCGCAATCTGCAGGGTTGACTGAAATGGGTGGGGCTAATATGTTAGCCGCTATTTTTAGTGAAAAAGATTGCCATGGCGTTATCTTGTTAAAGCAAAATAATGTCTCTCGTTTGGATGTCACTAATTATTTATCGCAACAAATACCGTTACCAGATGAAAAGCCGGATCCACAGTTTGGTGAGTTACCACCTGAAAGTGACGCCGAGCCTACAGGTGATGATTTACTTGAAAAGTACGCAACCAATCTAAACCGCTTGGCGATCAACGGTGAGATTGATCCTGTGATTGGTCGTGAAGAAGAGACTGAGCGTGCCATTCAAACGTTGTGTAGACGACGTAAGAATAATCCTCTATATGTTGGTGAAGCAGGTGTAGGTAAGACTGCATTAGCAGGTAACCTCGCACAGCGTATTGTGGCGGGTGAAGTGCCTAGCCATCTTTTGGATAAAACACTTTATGAATTGGATCTTGGTGCGTTATTAGCGGGTACAAAATACCGCGGTGATTTTGAGAAGCGTTTTAAAAAAGTGTTAAACCAACTCAAGCTTGAGTGCGGTGCGATTTTGTTTATTGATGAGATACACACTATCATTGGTGCTGGATCAACTAACTCTGGCGCGATTGATGTTTCTAACTTGTTAAAGCCAATGCTGGCTTCTGGCGAGCTTGCGTGCGTGGGTTCTACTACGCAACAAGAATACCGTACCATTTTTGAGAAAGATAAAGCGCTGGTAAGGCGTTTCCAGAAAATTGATGTGTGTGAACCAAGTGTTGAGGATACCGTTGAGATTTTGAAAGGCTTGCAAAGTCGTTTCGCTGATCATCACGGTGTGGATTATACTGAAGAGGCGCTTGTTGCTGCTGCAAAATTATCGTCTCGATTCATAACTGATAGACAATTACCAGACAAAGCAATTGACGTTATTGATGAAGCGGGGGCTTACCTACATCTATGTGAAACTGATAATCCGAAGACCTTAATAGATGTGGAAGATATAGAGCGTGTGATCGCTAAAATTGCTCGCATTCCGGAGCGCACTGTTTCCTCTTCAGACCGCGAATCGTTACGATTGATCGAGCGGAATCTTAAGATGTTAGTGTACGGGCAAGATGAAGCAATTGAATCGTTAACGGCAGCGGTTAAATTATCACGCTCGGGTCTTCGTGAAGATCACAAGCCTGTAGGTTCATTTTTATTTTCAGGTCCAACGGGTGTGGGTAAAACAGAAGTCACAAAGCAGTTGGCCACGTGCCTTGGCGTGCAATTGATCCGTTTTGACATGTCAGAATACATGGAGCAGCATACGGTATCGCGTTTGATTGGCGCGCCTCCAGGTTACGTTGGTTTTGATCAAGGTGGCTTGTTAACAGAAGCAGTCACTAAATCACCATACGCTGTTGTTTTGCTTGATGAGATTGAAAAAGCCCATCCTGATATTAATAACTTGTTATTGCAAATTATGGATAATGGCACGTTGACAGATACGAATGGCCGTGTTGCTGATTTTCGTCATACGATTTTAATTATGACGACGAATGCTGGAGCGCAAACGTTTAGTGCTTCGAGCATTGGTTTTAGTGAGCAGGATAATACAACGGATGCATTAAAAGTGATTAAGCGCGCATTTAGTCCTGAGTTTAGAAATCGCCTTGATGCTATTATTCAATTCAAACCTTTAAACAATGATACGATCCATCATGTGGTTGATAAGTTTATTTTAGAACTTGAGCATCAACTGCAAGAAAAAGGTGTGACATTGGAGATATCACCTGAAGCGGTTCAGTGGTTATCAACGAATGGGTATGATGAGCAGATGGGCGCACGTCCTATGGCCCGCCTCATTCAAGAGCATATCAAAAAGCCGTTAGCTGAAGAATTGTTATTTGGACAGTTGGCTTACGGTGGGCACATTGAAATAATAATTGTCGACAATAAAATTCAATTTGAATTTCGAGAAGAGTCAATTAGTGCTTAAAGAAGAGGTGGGGTATACCCACCTTTTTTTGTTATTTCTCCACTAACGTTACTTTTTTATTGGTCCTAATTTAGTCCCGAGATTTCAAACCTGTGTCTTTGTTTGCCTACTCTCGTTCGTGTGGTAAATTAATGACTAGCTCTGGTGTAATTCGGGGAAGATCAGTATGTTAAGTGAGAATAAAGGTAAGTTTTTGTTGTTTGGTGTTGGCGCGGCTTTATTTACTGCTTATGCGGTGAGTAAGTTGGGTAAACGAGAGGACACAACGGTTACTGAAGACGCAGAGTATCTTTTAGAGCAAAAGTCTCCTATCGAGACGGTAGAGGAGTTGCGAAGAAACTACCCGCAGGCTTTGCATTTGCTCGCTGAATCTTACAGAAGGCTTGATGAGGGTGATGCTGTAAATCGAACTCATATTATGGGTAATAGATTGGCTCGAAGAAGTTTAGTGCATATCATTGAAGAACGAGCTGAATTTTTAAGTGCGCAGATTGTGGCTAAGACGCTTAGCGAGGCTGAGTTACTTGATTTTCTGACAGGTGACATTAACCATGTAATGAGTGTTCTTTCGAAGAATGATGGTGGGCCTTGGAGTGAAGCGTTGCGTCTACCAGGCGTAGATCTTGTGAAAATTATTCAGCTAGCGAAAAGTGATGCCCCTGTATTTGAAGTGTTAATGCGTAACGGTTTGAATGAGGAGATTAGTAAGATCTTATCACCTTCAGCAAGACCTGCAACCAATGGTGCAACCACGGGTTTGTTTGCTAAGCCGGGTATTCCAGTAGAGGTAGCTGAAATCGTCGGGCAGAATTTAAGTGCAGTTGAGGGGCAAGTGTTGAGAGCAGTGAATAAGGCTGCGAATGCAGCGGCTGATGCTGAAATTGCTTTTAACGCATCGCCTACTAGCCCTTAAGACGACTCCGGGTTTCACGGGGTCCGTAAAAACAGAAGGCCAGTCATCTGTTTGCATTTCGCAGAGAGTCGAGATTCTTTATTCCCAGATGACAAACAATGCTCATAATAGTAGAATGATCTTCTTTCAATTTTCAGAGATTTCATATCATGTCAGAAGTGCATTCTTGGGTAATTATTAAGTTTGGTGGCAAAAGCGTCGCTGATCGTGCGTGTTGGGACACAATTGCAGGGATTGCCGATAAACACCTTAAACAGGGTAAAAAACCGGTCATTGTTTGCTCTGCATTAACACGAATCTCTGATAAGCTTGAGACATTGCTCGATGATGCTGTCATAGGCTCATATGACGCAATCCTAGATGAGATTCGCTTTGATCACTATTCGCTAGGGAAATCCTTAGGTCTCGATACAGCCCAATTACTGCAGCCAGATTTTGATGAGTTAAAACAGTTGGTCACGGGTGTTTCCTTGGTTAAAGAAGCCAGTGCGCGTGTGCGCGCTCAGGTGATGGCCTTCGGCGAGTTGATGCTGACCAAGTTAGGGGCGGCATATCTTCAATCTCAGTCAGTGCGCATAGCCTGGAAAGATTCGCGTCAATTTCTGGTATCCCGTGAAGATGGTAATGTTGATCCAGAGTCCAATTACACTAAAGCCAAGTGCGACTATGAGAAGGATGAAAGGCTCATTCAAGCATTGGCCTCTGAAGAAGTGGATGTCTTGATTTTGCAGGGCTTTATTGCTTCGAACCCGCGTGGTGAAACCGTGCTATTAGGTCGAGGGGGATCTGATACCTCTGCGGCTTACTTCGCTGCAAAATTGGCTGCAACGAGATGTGAGATCTGGACAGATGTCCCGGGAATTTATACGGCTAATCCTCACCTTATTCCAACAGCAAGGCGCATCAAAACATTAGCCTATGATGAAGCACAAGAGATTGCCTCGTTGGGTGGTAAGGTATTGCATCCGCATTCCATCTTCCCGGTACAGCAAAAGAAAATTCCACTCTACGTTGGCTACACCTTAAGTCCTGAGCGTGAGGGCACGTTGATTTCAGATGATGGGCGTTATGCGAATGTGCCTATTAAGGCTATTTTAACGAAGTATGAAATACTGCTTATTTCCATTGATGCTGTAAGTATGTGGCAACAAGTCGGATTTTTATCAGACATTTTTGAGTGCTTCAAAAAACACGGGCTGTCTGTGGATTTGATTTCAACTTCAGAATCCAACGTCACTGTTTCTTTGGACTTCAAAGCGCACCGTCAAGACTCGCGTGCGATCGATGCCTTGCTTGAGGATTTGAATAAATTTTCTAACGCAGGTGTTATTGGGCCTTGTGCGCAAGTGAGCCTGGTGGGGCATAATATTCGAAGCATCATCCATCAGCTAGGTGAGGTCTTTGAGGTCTTTGAAGAGCAAAAGGTGTATTTAATCTCCCAAGCAGCGAATGATTTAAACCTCACATTTGTTGTTGATGAGGCACAAGCCGAGCGATTGGCTGTGAAGTTGCATGCACTCTTGATTGAAGGGCAGTTAGGCACTGACTACATGGATAAGAGCTGGCAGGAAGAATTTGATAAGCAAGAGGAGGCTCAGCCTGTCTCGCATTGGTGGCATTCTAAGAAAGAAGCCTTAACCGCGTTGGCTGGCGATTCATCGCCTGTTTATGTTTACGATATTAAGACGGTGCAATCGTCAGTTGATCGATTGCTAGGATTGAAATCTGTCGATCAAATATTTTATGCGATGAAGGCGAATAATCAAGAAGATGTGTTGCGCTGCCTTTTTAATGCGGGCATTGGGTTTGAGTGTGTTTCTGAGGGCGAGCTATCGCTAATCCTCTCATTATTTCCTGAGATTGATCCGGCGCGCATCATGTTCACGCCAAATTTTGCTTGGCGTGATGAGTATGCGTTTGCCTTGTCAAAAAATGTGGTGATTAACTTAGATAACTTACACCCGTTAACACATTGGCCGGAACTGTTTAAAAATCGCGATGTGTTTTTGCGCATTGATTCAGGTGAGGGTGCGGGCCATCATAAATACGTTTGCACTGCAGGTTCAGAATCGAAGTTCGGTATTTCTCCATTACAGTTTGATGAGTTGTTTGCAGCATTGGACTTTTCGGGAGCGAATGTTGTCGGATTACACTGTCACTCAGGCAGTGGCATTTTAGAGCCCGGCATCTGGGGACGTGTTGCAGAATTCTTAAGTGATCTTATTGTGAAGTTTCCGAAGGTTAAAACCCTAGATTTAGGCGGCGGTTTAGGTGTTGTTGAAAAACCAGGTCAAAAACCGTTGAACTTGAAGGCGTTAGATGACTTGCTCTTGTCGTTCAAAGTCTCGCATCCTGATATTGCACTTTGGCTAGAGCCAGGCCGTTATTTGGTGGCCTCAGCGGGTGTGTTGCTCACAACTGTGACGCAAATCAAGCAAAAAGGGCAAATGCACTTTATTGGTATCAATACCGGTATGAATTCGTTAATCCGACCAGCGCTATACGGTTCGTATCATGAAATCATTAATTTAACGCGTCTGGATGAGCCTTTGGCGGTGACAGCGAATATTGTGGGGCCAATCTGCGAATCCAGTGACACTCTGGGCTACTCTCGTAAGATGCCGTTAACACAGGAGGGGGACGTTATTCTGATTGGCACAGCGGGCGCTTATGGCCGCGTTATGGCGACACAGTATAATCTTCGAAAACCCGCCGCTGAGCACACGGTTATTAATGATGACATCTCTATGAAGGTATAGTAACCTTGAATAAGGATGAACATATCTTCAACATTGGACGAAATGCTTTTCACCCCTATCAAGGCTTTGCGCTTGCGTTACCTGCCGCCCTTGATGTTGTATTTCGCCTATGGCGCATCCACTTTCTCCGGCATTGCCGAAAGCTTCTTCGTTAAAGAGCATCTGAATCTCTCAGCCGAAAGTCTCATCATGTTGGGGGTTTGGCTGACATTGCCTTGGACGACCAAAATGATATTTGGTCAATTTGTCGATTCGGTGCCGTTTTGCCGTTCCATTCGAAAGTCCTATATTTATTTTGCCGCCTTCTTGATGGTTATCGGCAGCGTGTTACTGGCAGGTTTGGCAGGCGAGTGGCGATTTGTCATGGCGATGGGGCATGCTAATGGTATTTATATCGCATCCAGTCTGATCATGGTGATTGGTGTTGTTATTCAAGATGTGGTGGCGGATGCGATGTCGGTTGAAGTCGTTCCAACCGAAGGCCGTTCAAGAAAAGAGGTTGATAAAGAGTTGGCGATGGTGCAATTGCTGGGCCGCTTATCGCTTAATGTTGCAATGTTTATAGTGATTGGTTTGGGTGGTTGGTTGGCGCATCATTTGTCTTATCAAACCATGTTTTTACTGACCTTGATTATTCCCGTTATTTCCATTTCAGGTTCCTTGTTTATTAAGATTAATCCGCAACCGGTGAAGCCTGTCAATTGGACTATTTTAGGCTGGGCTTTTGTCTATTTGCTTTTTTTAATCGTGATGGCGGCAAGTCAAATGCCATACCACCAAGAGATTATTTTTGTTGTCAGCTTGGCTGTCGTTATTTATTTATTGAAAACAGTCGCGCGAGGTCTTCCTGAAGCAACGATAAAAAGTTTAATTTGTGCGGCCATTGTGATTTTTGTTTTTCGCGCAATGCCCTCAGTTGGGCCAGGATTGTCATGGTGGGAAATTGACGTATTAGGTTTTAGTAAAGCGTTTTTTGGTGTGTTGGGCCAGATAGGAACGGGGCTCGCAGTATTGGGTATGTGGTTTTTCGCCAAGCAAATTACGCAAAAGCCTATCGGTGTTGTATTAGTCACTTTGACAATTATTTTATTTCTATTAAGTTTGCCGGTGATTGGCTTGTATTATGGGTTGCACATTTGGACTGAAGAAATGTTCGGTTTTGGTGCGCGCACCATTGCAATTATTGATACGGCTTTAGCCTCTCCATTTGCACAACTCAGCATGATTCCAATGCTCACGTTGATCGCGGTCAATGCGCCTAAAGGGAATGTGGCGACGTGGTTTGCGTTGATGGCTTCACTGATGAATTTAGCGCTGACAACGGGCGGTTTGGTGAGCAAGCAATTGAACAAAATTTGGGTTGTGAGCCGTGAGGTGTTAGATGCTTCAGGTCACGTTATTGTGAACGCAGATTACAGTCAATTGGGTGTTTTGCTCTGGATTACGACGATAGCAGGCTTGGTTTTGCCGATTCTAGCGGTTTACCTTCTATTGCCCGAAGATATCCGGAGAAAGCAGGTTAAAACATAAGCAATATTTGTTAAAATGCTAATTATTATTGCGATTTAGACCATGCTAACCCATAATATTTGAGAAATTCGCCAATATTTTAGGAGAAAATAAAAATCATGTCTGATATCGATAATAAAATGATTGTGGAGAAAAAAGTAAAGTTTTCAGAGTCCATGTTGTGGGATCTACAGCGCAAATATTTTGCTGAAGAAGGTGTTAACGCTTGGGCCGGTAGTGTGCCATTTTACATTACCAGCAACCTCTTTATTGCTAACAGCTATGCTGAAGTGTTTATTCGCTATGTGCAAGACTGCAAGAACAGAGGTAAGGTTTTAAAAGATAAACCATTCTATATTTTTGAGCTTGGAACAGGTTCTGGTC
The DNA here is from genome assembly GCA_002469885.1 of Legionellales bacterium UBA7366. Taxonomy (GTDB): domain Bacteria; phylum Pseudomonadota; class Gammaproteobacteria; order UBA7366; family UBA7366; genus UBA7366. The sequence continues at coordinate 35,380 of DKOI01000032.1, forward strand.
GATTCAGTTATTATTGCGCAAGACAAATTTTCACCCTACAAAAAGAGTTGGGTTTAGAAGACATAGAAATTATTTATGTCATGACTGACTTCACTGATTCTAACGTCAAGTTTTGGCGTACACAACGCGAACTACAACCGTTAGTTGAGGCTGGTAAGGTTGATTTCGCTATTTTTGATTTAGAAAACTCAGAAACATTAGAGATGATTAATTCAGGCGTTGTGCTTGATGGCTCTGATGATAACAATCCTATTTCTGTTTTTGGCAACTACATTTTCGACACAGTGACGCAAGATGTTTTCCGTGTTGAGAAGGGTGAGGTTCTAGAGTCACGCATCAGTCTTGTTGCGGACAAAACGAACGTTGAAAACAAGCGACCTAAGAAGCTTGAAGATCTTGATATGCTTCACACATATTACAATATCACTTCAGGTTATTACGAAGATGAGATTCTCAATGAAATGCTGAGAGGCTATAAGAAAGACCTGAACGAAGGAACCTTCTTAATGCCGCTAGGTGGTTTCCGTTGTTTGAAGAATTTATTTAAAATATCAAACAACAAATGTTTGTTGATCAGTACTGATAAATCGTACGCGCGTTTAGATGAAATTGAAGGGCGCGGTGATCCTGCGTTAGTTTGTCATGGCAGTTTCTCTATGACCGTTAACTTCCACGCGTTAGGCGAATACTTCCGTCTAAGCGGCGGTTCTGTCAGACACCAAAAAATTCGTGAAAGCATTAAAACCTCTTGTTTTGTCTTGGGTGATGATTTTGATGACTTGCCTGAAACATCGTCTGCGATTAAATACCATGTTGATACCTGCGGACCGGGTGACTTCTTTATTTACCACCGTTTCTTGGTTGATAATAAAGAGCAGGCGCACCTAACCGCATTAGTCGCGCATTTGAATGTATCGCTTTGGGACCCACATTTCTTCAAGTTAATGATTGATCGTATTATTGAAGTGTCTAAAACAGCTGAGAAAATTGAACTCCAAGGTTTGTTAGATGGCACTAAAGAAGTGATTGATAACATTTACTTGATGCCTGGCGCGCATGATACTTACTTTGATGTTGGTTTGTTGCATCATGCTGTTGATCAGCCGTTAAAAGCAATTGAATATTATGAGCAGTCACGTGAATACTTCGGCGAAAACTTTTCACTGCTTTATAACATGGCGTTATGTCAATACGCTGCTGGTAATAACGATAAGGCTCGTGAGTTGTTTGAGCAAGCTAAAACGATGAACCCTGATTCAACGGATGTTGATGAGTGGATGAAGCGTTTAGATGGTGGTTCTGATGATTCATCAGGTGAGCAAGGTTCTGATACCTTGAATGAATTAGAGTAATATTTGGAGTGGATCCCGGCGCATAGGCCGGGATGACGAGGTCTGCGTCTCCCCGGAAATGCGTAGCATTATCCGGGGTCCATTATGATAGGTGAAGGTTTATGCGTCGTCTTCTTCTTTAACCCAGCCTTCTAAAACACCAATGATCTTCGTTGCTTGATCTTTGCTTGAGATATTAAATTTAGACTTGGCTTGATATTGACCGTTACGTTTCTGATAACGTCTAATGCTGTATTTAACAGGGCCGAATTCATCTTTGTTACGATCTAGATCCTGGTACTTATACATCAACGTCGCCCAAGCGCCTTTTGTTAGCACAACCTTGTCTAGTTGCTTAACGGTCATTTTATCGTCTTCAAGATACTCAATTGTGAGTTCGTCTACTGTTTCAGCCATTTTCATTCCTTAATGTTAATGATTTGTGCTTATTGTACCCGAGTTTTGATTGTTAGCAAAATAGTGCTATTAATGCTCTAACCAGGAAGTAATCCATCTTGCTGATTTTTCCAGAGCATTGCGAAATGTCCTTCAGCGCTCAGTAGTGATTGCATTGAACCGTCCTCAATAATAACGCCGTTTTCAAAGACAAGGATTCTATCCATGTTGGCTAGCGTAGAGAGCCTGTGTGCAACGACAAGCGTTGTTCTATCGACCATTAAATCGGCTAAGCTTTCTTGGATTAATTTCTCTGTCACAGAATCAAGTGCTGATGTGGCTTCGTCTAGCACAAGGATAGGCGCTGCTTTCAGTATCGCGCGAGCAATGGCTATCCGCTGACGTTGTCCGCCTGAAAGCTTGATGCCACGTTCACCGACTAAGGTGTCATAGCCTTCGTCTAGGTGGGCGATAAACTCATCGCAATGAGCGAGCTTTGATGCCGTGACAATTTCTTCATCGGTTGCATCTAATCGACCGTAACGAATATTGTCCTTTAAGCTGCGATGAAACAAAGAGGGGTCTTGTGGGATCATTGATATGGCGCGTCGCAATGAGTGTTGCGTCACGTCTTGAATGTTTTTTCCGTCAATGGTGATGGCACCGCTTTTGATGTCATAAAACCTCAACAATAAATTTACAAATGTGGATTTGCCTGCGCCGGAGAATCCCACGAGTCCGATTTTTTCACCTGGTTTTATAGTGACGTTAAGCCCGCTAAAGACTTCGCTTTCGGTTTTATATCCGAATCCGACATTATTGAATTCAATTAATCCGGAGGTTGTTTCAAGTGTTGAAGCACCTGGTTTGTCAGTAACGTCATGATCCTTCGAGACAAGGCTCAATGCTGCTGATATGGTGCCTGTTTCACGGATAAAGACGGTGGCTTGAAAGGATAAGAACCAAATAAGCCCAAGCATGTTGAATGAAAGCATCATGACTAAGGTGAAGTCGCCAATCGTTATATGGTCTTGGGACCATGAGTAAACCAGCGTGTAGATCAAGGTGATAATAAACGTGGTGCCAAGTGCGCCTAGTATTATTTTCATTTTTTCTAAATGCCAACCCGAGGCTCTGGATTTTTTCATTTCCTCTTCTTGGTATTCGCCGAGATATCGGCTTTCAAAACGGCTGTGTGAAAATAATCTTACGTTTAACATGTTGGTTACAGCGTCAATAATTTTTCCTGTTAAGGTTGATATTGAATCGGAATGCACAGCGGCTTTTTTGTTGCCCGCAACAAGAAAAAGAAAGGTGATACCTAGGTGGAGGCTCATCCAGGTGAAAGTGATGAGTGCAAATAGAGGGCTTGCAGAAAGCATCATTAACATGCCGATGATGAGGCCTGTGCCAATGGAGATAAAGTTAAAGATGATGATTTCAACAAGGTGCTGAGCGCTGCTCGGCAGGTCAGACATTTTGCTGCCAATGCGTCCTGCAAGTTCGTCAGCGAAAAAATTATGTGAATGCCCTTGGATGTATTCAAATACTGCGTTTCTAATGTTCGCACGGAACTTTGGAAATACATATACCATGAGTATGCCTTGGACCCGCATAGCCACTTCCATGATAAGCCAGAGCACGGTAATGCCGGTGAGTGGCCAGACGAGCGCTGAAAAAATCAGTGACCTATCTTCTGTGAAGCTCGATACCGTGTTAATAATGAGCTTCATAAAAAATGGGAAGACTGCTTCATTGATAGACCAGACCCAAGAGGTGAGAACGATGAGCGCAAAGCTGACACGTTGTTTTTTAACAAAGTGCCACAGAAAGCGCCCCAGATGATTTGGTAGGGACATTGTGAGCTCCGAAGAAGGAAATAAATAAGGGAGCCTGATGTTACAGGGATTCTTTTATGTTTTCAATATGTTTAACAGCCTAGCAGTTAAAGCAGTGCGATTTCTTTTGCGGTTTTGTAATCTTTTTTTCCGCTACCCAGGCGAGGCAGCGCATCCACTTTTTTGTATGCAGAGGGGAGTAGTATGTTTGAAATGCTTTCTGAGAGCAGCTTTTCTTTTAATTCGGTTTCTGAGCAGCTTGCTTCATATAACAAGATGATTTTCTCCCCCCTCTTGTCATCGGGTACGGCAACTGCCATGAGGTGACTGTTAGGTTCAAGCTCTTGTAAAAATGCGAAAATGCTCTCTTCAACAGCCGACAGACTTATCATCTCACCGCCAATTTTAGCAAAGCGAGAATACCGATCAACAATCGTTAAAAACCCATCACCATCTAGGTAGCCTTTGTCACCGGATTTATACCAAGTAATATTATTGTCGTAAATCAACACATCTTCTGTTTTAAGCGCATTGTTGAGGTACCCCTTCATCACTTGCGGCCCACCGATTAAAATTAAGCCGGCTTCATTCTCGGGTAAAGGTGAAAGCGTGCTAGGATCCACGATGCGAAATGCTGTGCCCGGTAAGGGCAAACCCACGGTTCCAACTTTGTTTGACACATGCAGGTGCCAATCGTCTGGGTTGATAATGTCAGGCAGATTTGTGCTGGCAACAGGTGATGTTTCAGTCGCACCGTAACCTTCAAAAACGGGCACATTGAATTTCTTTTGAAAAGCATCTGCAATAACGGACGATAATTTTTCAGCACCGGCAATGACGAATCGCAAAGATGCTAGCATCGGCGGTTTCAAGCGGTTATTGCGTGAGTACAAACCTAGGAATGTTGCAGTTGCGCACATTACGGTAGCCTTGTATCGATAACAGAGCTTGCCAATATTTACAGCATCGGTCGGATCGCTGTGGCAGACAAGAGGGATGCCTTCTATAAGTGGCATAATCGTTGAAACGGTGAGACCAAACGCATGAAATAGAGGGAGTGAGTTAAGCACGGCATCATTCGTTTCAATGTTAAATACACAAGCGATTTGTTTAGCGTTGCTTAAAATGTTGTGGTGACTAAGCATGACACCTTTTGGTGTGCCTTCTGAGCCGCTGCTAAATAAAATTGCTGCTGCGCTATCTTTATCGTGCCTATCAATTACGATGTGTTTTAGAATTGAGTAGGGAAGAGCTTTTGTCACAAGGTATCGCCATGAGAAAACAATTGGGTTTGTTTTCTTCTTTAGGTCTTCAAGATAAATTATGTTTTTGTTTTCTAGTAATCTTGAAACATCAACTTTTTTGCGTTCTAATATTTTACAGAATAACCGTGAAGTTATGATCGTATTAATTTTCGCATTTTCAATTGCATGTGTCAGCGCGCTAGTATCCGCAGTGTAGTTTAGGTTTACCAGTGTTTTTCCTAAGCATAAGACCGCCATGTTCGTTAAGCAGCTTGAACTCATGGTTGGTAATAGTAGCCCGACGTTTGTTTCAGATGAGAGAGGGCGCGCAAGTTGTCGTGACAAGTGATATGTGACAGCGATCGCTTTATCAAAGTTTAATTCTACACCGCTTGAATCTGTGACACACAAGCCAGAACCTGATCGTTTGGCTGCGCGTAACCATTCATAAGCAATTGGGTTGAGAGTGTTAATGTATTCACTCCAAGCCTGTGTTGATAGCGTCGTAATCGTTTGCTTGAGTGAGTTGGCAGTGGTTCCGCCCTTAAGCGGTTTGCCAAAATGGATTTGAATGGCTTTGTTGTTTCGCCCATGGCGTTGCTTTAATCCCTCGGCGGCATGTGGTGAGCTGCTACCCCATAAACCTTGCAAATAAAACGGTAAAATGACAGCATCAGTTTCTTCAATCATCCGCTCAAATCCAGAATGGAATGCTCCTAGTTGTCCATTTCGGCTTAAGTATCCTTCAGGAAAAATTGCGATCACATCACCGGCTTTCAAAGAAGCTTGCACATCCTTGATGGCTGCTTTTGCCCCACCACGTGAAATAGCAATCATATTCAGACGCTTTAAAAACCATTTCAAATACCATTTTTCATAGATTGATCGCTCCATAACAAAGCGGATAGGGCGTGGGGACGCAATTTGAAGAATGGCCCAGTCTAAAAAGCTAATGTGATTCCCTAGCATCAGCACACCGCCCGTGGAAGGAATAGAGTTCAGTCCTTTGACATTGATTCGATAAAATTTAGAGATAATAAAGTAAACGATAAAGCGTATTAACGCTTGAGGCAGTTGTTTAAAGGAGTAGGCGGTACCGGCAGCACCGATTATCAATAAGCCATAAAGTACAAATAACGAATTTGCACCTAACAGGGTCGTGAATACAGTTAAGGATAAAAAAGTAAGCATGAAAATATTTTGAATGAAGTTATTGGCAGCGAGGGTTTTTCCCAGTGCATTATTTTTGGCGTTAAATTGAATTAATGCATTGAGAGGGACAACGAGCATTCCGCCAAAAAAGCCAAAGGCGAGAAAGGTTGAGACGATCATTGTTTTGTTTACGGTTTGTGGTAGCAATAGCAAACAAAGCGTGATTCCGATGGCTGCAACGGGAATGAGGCCAGTTTCAATAAACCCCCGGGAAACGCGGCCTGCAAAAATTGAGCCAAGCAGAATCCCGATACTAGCGATTGCCATTGAGCCTTGCATAAAATCTGTCGTTACGTTTGGAATGTACGTTTTTAAGTAAGCACCGTAAACCGCTAGCAAGACCTGGGCTAGACCCCAAAAAATTGATAGCCCAATGATGCACGTGAATGTAACACGGTTGACCGTCACACCCGATAGGTATTCTTTTAGGTAGTGCCCGGTCAGATAGCGTTTGGCGTTGTAAATCGATTGAGGGTCAGCAGCGGGTTTTCTCACGAGTCGAAGCGTTAGCAGTGTTTCTGTTATCGATAGCCCTATCAAAATAAACCCCAGTGGGTAGAGGTAAGTTATCATGAGTGATTTGTTGTTACCAATTTCGGTTAGCTTGTCGCCAACCAGGTGAGTAAATAGCAAAGTGAAAACCATGATTCCTGAGAGGATCGCAATGATGACCGTGGCCTGTATCCAAGCATTAGCCGTTGCAATTTTCTCTTTACCAAACATTTCTTTGATGTAGCCGTATTTAGCAGGCGAGTTGAGCGCGCTTTGAATGGCTAGGAAAATAGTGCAACCGAACGCTATCCAGAAATACCCTAGAAAGTAAAACAGTGTGATTAATATTGTTAGTGGAATTTCAACAGCAGCGGTGATTCGTAATACGACCGCTTTAGAGAATCTGTCTGCGATAAAGCCTGAGGGTGTAAATAATAAAATATAAGGGAGCAGCATGAGTGCGTTTAATATGCCGGAGAGTATCGTGTAACCATGACCGGATGATGTGTTGAAAACCGTATTTTGTATTAGTATTTTGTGGCCGAGGTCAATAAAGGCGTTAAAAAAAACAACGAGTATGTAGGGTAGAAATCCCTTCGCTTTTAATACGCTATTATTCATTTAAGTCCCTTAGTTCCTTTTTGCGTCCACTATAAATTCTATTTTAATATAGCAAGGTGATCGGCTTGGATCAATTCTGCTTTTTTTGTGTATAAATGAATCTTCGATATTTGTTTTAATTTTTTATCATTCGATTACTATTCTGAGGGCTTGGCTTACCGCCGTTAATTGTAATCGTTTACGAAACAAAACCGTAACAATTCGTTACATAACGAGCCACATTTTGCTCAATTTTAAGAGCTATTAGTTGTAAACTTCTGTATTATGTCTTTCATATAAAAACAAATTAAAAATTTATTATAAACGAGCAGAGGGAGAAGCGCGTATGCCGGAGGGTGTAAAATTAAGGAGGCCAAAAAAGATCTTACAGCGATCTGATTTGCCACACCCTGATTTATTTAATCACAATAAAAGGCGCGCGAAACATAATGATCAACGGGTCCATGTGTTATTAACATTAGCGCTTGAGTTGATGCTCAAACGAAGACGAGACACAAAGTATCACAACAATGAAATATATCTAGCGTTTCACAAATACTGTATATATCTAGCAATTGAAAGCGCCCGTTATCTTTCTGATAATATGCAAACAAAGTATACTTCCGAAGATAAGCACCATGATGATTCTTATAATCGCATTCAAGGCATTTTGAATAAACGTTTTGATATCTTGCCGCATACGCCTAGAAAAAAATCTTCTAAACGTGTGGAATTTTCTGAAGTGATGGTTCCTAGGTGCGGGTCTAATAGCCTTGATAGACATATATTCGACTATGACTTTGGAAAGAAAGAGCCCACCTTAAATATAAACCAAGGTGGTACTCGCACCTATTATCTATACGCAACCGTTTTTGGCTTGTGTACGCTGCGCATGTTAGCGCAACGAGTTGTTTTTGCCCTTAAGCAAATGGATTGGCTGTCAACGTTTACAACGCTTCATAAGGTAGCTGAGCCATATCTGCCAATCATAACCTGTGCTTTGCTTGGTATAGAATTGTTATTTGAACTTGCGATTGTTGTTAGGGCGATGGTCCGCGGTAAATCAGGTTATAAAAAATCCATTAAAGATAACAGGCCTTGGCGTTTTATTTATGCTGCCGGCACAATGGCGTTAATTCTGTGTAGCTCAATGATGCCAATTTGTAACGTCGTTTTAATGGCGGGATTTGATTTATTCCATTCGCTTTGTATGGATTTTGAAAAGTACCGAACCTTAAAGCGCTTACAGGCGCAGTTGATTGATAACACCGTAGATGAATGCAAAGACTATCCTGACTCAAGGCTCATGGGGCCGAATATTAGAAGAGAGTTTATGGTTGCGCTTAGCTGGAAGCTTACTAAGCATGTTTTTAAGATGGTAGCCACTTTTCTGTGTTTGGCTGTGCTTTGTGCCGGTGTTTTGCTACTGGCGTCGAACCCTTTTGTCTCTAGTGTCTGCATCATAGTGGGTGCGGGTTGCGCCTTCATTAACCGAGTGATTATGATGTCGAAAATGTCTGATACGCCTGGTGTGCCTAAAAGCCTGGAGAGGCGCTGCAAATCACATGCTGATCCTAAAGGGAGATCCATTTTGCCGTCAACGACTCAACGAAAGGTCATGAATGGTAAGGTATACGCTGCGGTTGCGGAAGAGGCTGACCCTGATCCTTTTTTATCACCTAGCAGTACAGGCTCCTCGAGAAGACTGGGTTAGCCTACGGCGTGCTTTGCTTGCATTTGTGGTAACTCAGCCCTATAATCAGTACAAATTCAGTATAGTATAAAGTATCAAATCAATGTTACGAATCAGCAAGTTAGCCGATTACAGTATCCTCATCATGAAGGCGCTTGCCGATGCGCCTGTGCAATTGATGAGCGCGCATGAGCTGAAACAGAAAACTCGCTTAAACCTGCCCACGGTTAGCAAGCTTTTAAAGCTCTTGCTAGAGGCTGGTTTGGTTGTTTCACAGCGTGGCCCGACAGGCGGATACCGCATAAACGGCGTTGCTGATGAAATTAGCGTAGCAATGATTGTCTCAGCCATTGACGGGCCAATTGCCATGACTGAGTGTTCACTCACGCACAATACTTGCGAGCATGCCTCACAGTGTGAAACAAAAGAAAATTGGCAGATAGTGAGTCGTGTTATTGAAGAAGCCTTGGGTAGTGTGAGCTTAACAGCGATGTGCGGTTCACTGATTAATCACCCCTTAATGTTAAAAGGTGTCAAAGTCACCTCGATTGTAAAAGGAGAGTCTCATTGAGCGTCCAAAATAAAGAGATTAAATCCTTTGTTGAAAAGAAGTATGAGCATGGGTTTGTTACTGACATCGAGTCAGATCAAATCGAGCCAGGCTTAACAGAAGAAACTGTTAGGCGGATCTCAGCAAAGAAAGAAGAGCCTGAATTTTTATTAGAATGGCGTTTAAAAGCATTTCGCCATTGGGAAACAATGAAAAAACCCACCTGGGCTCATGTGCAGGTTGAAGAAATTGATTTGCAAGAAATTGTTTATTACTCTGCGCCTAAAGCCAAGACCGATGCGCCTAAAAGTTTAGACGAAGTCGATCCAAAATTAATTGAAACCTATAAAAAGCTCGGCATTCCGTTGCATGAGCATGCAAAATTAGCGGGCGTTGCTGTTGACGCTGTATTTGATAGTGTATCAGTTGCCACTACGTTTAAAGATAAGTTGCATGCCGTGGGCGTAATCTTTTGTTCGTTTTCAGAAGCGGTAAGAGAGCACCCAGAGCTTATTAAAAAATATTTGGGCACGGTAATTCCTTACAAAGATAATTATTATGCTGCATTAAATTCAGCGGTGTTTAGCGATGGCTCATTCGTTTATATTCCAAAAGGCGTTCGTTGTCCGATGGAGTTATCAACCTATTTTAGAATCAACGCTGCAAATACAGGTCAATTCGAACGTACGCTCATTATTGCCGACGAAGGAAGTAATGTGAGTTATCTAGAAGGGTGTACAGCCCCAATGCGTGATGAAAATCAATTGCACGCGGCCGTCGTTGAACTAGTTGCCTTAAAAGATGCGTCAATAAAGTATTCCACAGTGCAGAACTGGTATCCGGGCGATGAAAATGGCAAAGGCGGTATTTATAATTTCGTCACGAAGCGCGGCGCATGTCGCGGCGCTAATTCAAAAATTTCATGGACACAGATTGAAACAGGGTCTGCTATTACGTGGAAATACCCAAGTGTAATTTTGATGGGCGATAATAGTGTTGGTGAATTTTATTCGGTCGCATTAACCAATAATTATCAGCAAGCTGATACCGGCACTAAGATGATCCATATTGGTAAAAACACAAAGAGCACGATTATTTCGAAAGGTATTTCAGCAGGGCATGGTCAAAATGCGTATCGAGGTTTGGTGCGCGTTGCGCCAACAGCTGATAACGCCAGAAACTATGCGCAGTGTGATTCCTTGCTGTTGGGCGACACTTGTGGCGCGCATACATTCCCGTATTTGGAAGTGAAGAATAAGACAGCGCAAGTTGAACATGAAGCTACAACGTCAAAGATTGGTGACGATCAACTGTTTTATTGTATGCAGCGAGGCATTTCGCTTGAAGATGCCGTGTCGATGATTGTTAATGGGTTCTGTAAGGAAGTCTTTCGTGAACTGCCAATGGAATTCGCGGTTGAAGCCCAGAAATTAATGGAAGTGAGTTTAGAAGGTACAGTAGGTTAAAACGATGTTAAAGATTAATAATTTACATGCAAAGGTTGAAGGCGAAAAAGATATTTTAAAAGGGATTGGTTTAACCGTAAATCCTGGTGAGGTGCATGCGATCATGGGGCCAAATGGCTCTGGAAAAAGCACCTTAGCTAACGTGCTGTCGGGGCGTGAAGGGTATTGCGTGACTAACGGCCAGGTTGATTTTGAAGGCGATGATTTGCTCGCGCTCTCACCTGAAGAACGTGCGGCGAAAGGCGTATTTTTAGCGTTTCAATACCCTGTTGAAATTCCAGGTGTGAACAACAGTTATTTCTTGAGAACAGCTTTAAATAGCATCCGCAAGCAACGCGGTGAAGAAGAGTTAGATGCGTTTGATTTTCTCGCGATGGTAAAGGAAAAATTAAAACACGTTGATATGGACGAAGCTTTTTTAAGTCGTTTTGTGAACGTTGGTTTTTCCGGCGGTGAAAAGAAACGAAATGAAATTTTGCAAATGTTGGTGTTGGAGCCAAAGCTTGCCATCCTTGATGAAACGGATTCCGGTTTGGATATTGATGCACTTCAGGTGGTTGCAAGTGGTGTGAATGCCTTGCGTGCAGAAGACAAATCGATTGTTGTCATTACGCATTACCAGCGTTTGCTTGACTATATCGTTCCTGATTTCGTGCATGTTTTATCTAACGGTAAAATAGTAAAATCTGGCGATAAGAACTTAGCGCTTGAGCTAGAAGAGAAGGGTTACGGCTGGATCACTGGGGAGTCTTCTTAATGAGCCACATTGCGTTTGATTATTATCGTGGATTATATAAAGAGTATCGAGACATCCTGAGTGGTTCAGAGCATTCTTGGTTGCAAGAAATTCGCGATGAAGGACTTAACACGTTCCTCACCTTGGGCTTCCCAGGAAGAAAGGTTGAAGATTGGAAGTATACACCTATGACGCACTTAGATAGTGTGGAGTTTACGGTCCCGCTGAAGAAGCCGGTTTCTAAAGCTGAGTTGCCACACCAGACAACGCATGCACATTTTTTAGTGTTTGTTGATGGTTATTTTCAAGCTTCTCTTTCAAAAATAGGCGACCTCCCTAAGGGCGTTGTACTAACGTCTTTAGCTGATGCAATTACCTCGCATCCCGACGAGGTTAAGGCGAATCTTAATAAGACTGTCGATTTTGAAAAACAACCTTTCGCATCACTTAATAATGCGTTTATGTCTGACGGGCTTTTTCTTAAAGTGCCTAAAGGTGTTGAGATTTCTGATCCCATTGAATTGCTGTTCCTGGAGGATGCTGAAAAGTCGCAAGACATGATTCATTATCGTCACTTGATACTAGCTGATGCTAATTCGAACGCAACTATTGTCGAGCATTATGTTGGAACAGATGCGCAGTCACACTTTACAAATGTTGTTTCTGAATTTGTGTTGATGGAAGGCGCGATGCTGTCTCATTACAAGATTCAAAGTGAGAATTCTCACGGGGTTCATGTGGGCGGTCAGCATGTCTCACAGGATAGAAACAGCAATATTAAGTTCTTCACATTCACGCTGGGTTCTAAGCTTTCTAGAAACGATATTCACATTGGGCTAACTGAAGAAGGGGCTGAGTGTGAATTAAATGGGTTTTATATGGTTGATAAGGATCAGCATACGGACACCCATGCGCGCGTTGATCATTTCAAGCCTCACGGACAAAGCACGATTCTATTCAAAGGTATTGCCGGCGACAAAGCAAAAGGCGTCTATAACGGTAAAGTGATTGTGCATGAAGATGCTCAGAAATGTTTATCCTCGCAAAGCAACAAGAATTTGTTGTTATCTAACTTAGCTGAGATTAACACTAAGCCTGAACTTGAAATCTACGCTGACGATGTTAAGTGTGCGCATGGCGCAACAGTCGGTGAGATGGATAAGGATTCTTTGTTTTACTTACGTTCTCGCGGAATTCCTGAAGAAGATGCGCGAGAGCTTTTAGTCAAAGCCTTTGTTGAAGAGGTTCTAGATAAAGTTGAACTTATCCATTTACGTAACCACCTGTCTGCAATGATGGTGGCCAAGTTAAACAGCGCAGGGGGTTCTAGTGTCATTTAATGTTGAAGCTATTCGAAATGAATTTCCGGTACTGTCTCAAGAAGTCCAAGGTAAGCCGTTAGTTTATTTTGACAGTGCGGCATCAATGCAAAAACCCCGTGAAGTGATTAAATCGATCAGTGACTTTTATTCAAATGACTACAGTAACGTTCACCGTGGTTTGCATACTTTGAGTGAGCGCGCAACCAAGATGTTTGAAGATTCACGAGCAGCTGTTAAATCCTTTTTAAACGCAGGGTCAGAAAAAGAGATTGTTTTCGTTCGTGGTGCAACTGAAGCGATTAATCTGGTTGCTGAAAGTTATGCTCGTGCGACCTTAAAGCCAGGTGATGAGATTCTTATTTCCACACTTGAGCATCACGCTAATATAGTACCATGGCAAGTGGTGTGCCAAAAAACGGGCGCCGTGCTAAAAGTGATAAAGCTCCATGATGATGGGAGTTTGGATCAAGCGCATTTTGACGAGTTGCTTTCCGAGAAAACGAAATTAATGGCACTCAGTCATGTATCAAATGCTATCGGCACAATTAATCCTGTTAAAGAGATGATTTCCAAGGCAAAATCTTTTGGCGCGAAAGTGTTAATTGATGGCGCGCAAGCGGTTCACCATATGCCGGTTGATGTGCAGGATCTAGCGTGTGATTTCTACGTGTTTTCCAGTCATAAATGTTATGGCCCTACGGGCGTTGGTGTGTTGTTCGCGAAACATGAGCTGCTTGAAAAAATGCAGCCTTACCAAACCGGTGGCGACATGATTAAGCGCGTGACCTTTGAAAAAACAACTTATAATGAAGCGCCTTCAAAATTTGAAGCCGGCACGCCAAATATTGCGGGTGTGATTGGGTTGCATGCTGCGATTAAGTTTATCACAAATATTGGCTTTGACACGATTGCTGCGCACGAAGCTGACTTGTTGAAATATGCAACTGAGCAACTCGATGCGTTGGGTGGGATTACGATTATCGGCACAGCGCAGAACAAGGCGAGTCTCGTTTCGTTTGTGATGGATAATGCGCACTCGCACGATGTCGGCACAATATTGGATAGTGAGGGCTTAGCGGTTCGTGCAGGACACCATTGTGCAATGCCTCTCATGGATTATTACGGGCTGGCAGCGACGGCTAGAGCGTCGTTTGCAATTTATAATACTAAAGCTGAAATTGACGTGTTGGTTACAGCGCTAGATAAAGTGAAGAGGTTGTTTGCCTTATGACGAATATTCGAGAGCTCTATCAGGAAGTTATTATCGATCATGGAAGGCGCCCACGTAATTTTGGAAAGCCTGAGCATGTGACGCATCAAAAAGAGGGTTTTAATCCTTTGTGCGGTGATAAGGTCACTGTGTATTGCGATGTTGAAAATGACGTCGTGAAAAGCATGCACTTTGACGGTTGTGGTTGCGCTATATCTTTAGCGTCAGCTTCTTTGATGTCGCAAGCGATTAAAGGTAAAACCCAACTGGAAGTGAGGGCCTTGTTTGATTTGTTTCACGATGCTGTGATGGGGCTTGATGATGCGCACATCGATGAGCTGGGTAAGCTTGGTGTTCTGGTGGGCGTTAAGGAGTACCCCTCGCGTGTGAAGTGCGCAATTCTAGTGTGGTATACTGTTCTAGCTGCGTTAAGCAATGATGATGAGGAGGTGACGACAGAATGAGTGACGTTAAACAATTTAGCCCTGTTAGCACGTTGCCCGTTTCATTTAGTGATGTTGCGATTGCGCATGTCGCTAAAAAAGTGGCGAAGCAAGAGGGTGCTACTGGCTTGCGAATGTCTGTTAAGAAGGCTGGGTGTTCAGGTTATATGTATGTCACAGACATCGTAGATGCGGCCAAGCCAGAAGATTTATCATTTGAGTTAAATGATTCTGTGAAGCTTTTTATCGACAAAAAAAGTTTTGCTTTGCTCGAAGGTTTGCACGTTGATTACGTTGAAAAAGATTTAGGTTTGAAGCGCCTAGTATTTATTAATCCGAATGAAAAAGGCCAGTGTGGCTGTGGTGAGAGTTTTTTAGTATGAATCATTATGAAACAGTTGAATTAACCCGTGATACAGATGCCGTTTTAATCCCAACCGGCGTGCAAATTACCTTAACCCAGGGCACCGAGGTTGTGATTTTCCAGTCCTTAGGTGAGAGCTTTACCGTTAATATCAATGGGAATTTAGCTCGAATTGAGGGTAAAGATGGTGATGCTTTGGGGCGTGAACCTCTTGAAGACGTGGCGCTGATACCTTCTAGCGACACACCAGCGGATAAAGTGGATGAAAAATTGATCATTCAACAGTTTAAAACTTGCTTTGACCCCGAGATACCTGTCAATATTTATGATCTAGGATTGATTTATGATGTTCAAATATTGCCACTTGGCAGGTCGGAGCATCAAGTTGAGGTCAAAATGACCTTAACGGCACCAGGCTGTGGAATGGGCGACATTTTAGCGGCTGAAATTCACACCAAGGTGTTGAAAGTGCCAAACGTAACGCAGGTAAATGTTGAGCTTGTTTTTGATCCCCCTTGGGATCGTGACAGGATGTCTGAAGAGGCAAAGCTCGTTTTAGGAATGTAAAGGAGACTGTATCATGGATGAGAAAGGTTTAAACGAAGGGATTGTTAAAGCGCTTCTTCTTGATCATAAGCGTGATCGTCGATGGAAAAATATTCGTTTTTTCATTTTAACTTTTTTTATTATTCTCTTTTTTGTTTTAGCTTTCTTTCCATCTCTTTTAAGTTTTGGTTCTAGCCAAGAGACTGAGCCTTATGTTTCTCTTGTGAGATTAAATGGCGTTATTGAGCCTGGCAAAGAATTCTCAGCTGAAGAGGCCATTCCGAGTCTTGTTGGTGCATTTGATGATGAAAACGCGAAAGCTGTTGTATTGCTCATTAACTCTGGTGGCGGTAGCGCGGTCCAGTCATCGATTATTTACGATCGCTTAATGTCTCTTAAAATTGAACACCCAGAAAAACC